>CAYGSZ010000037.1:15154-16752 GCA_964352705.1 uncultured Rhodobacterales bacterium | reverse complement strand
GTCGCCCGCGAGGCCGCCCGCAAAGCGCGCGAACTCACGCGCCGTAAGGGCGCGCTGGATGTGTCGTCCTTGCCCGGCAAACTGGCGGACTGCCAATCCAAAGACCCGGCTTTGTCTGAACTGTTCCTGGTGGAGGGCGATTCCGCCGGTGGGTCTGCCAAGCAGGGGCGCGACCGGGCGTTCCAGGCGATCTTGCCGCTGCGGGGTAAAATCCTCAACGTCGAGCGCGCCCGCTTTGATAAAATGCTGTCGTCCAATGAAATCGGCACGCTCATCACGGCGCTGGGCACCGGCATCGGACGCGAAGAATTTAACATCGAAAAACTGCGCTATCACAAGATCATCATCATGACCGATGCTGACGTCGATGGCAGTCACATCCGCACGCTGTTGCTGACCTTCTTCTACCGGCAAATGCCCGAGCTGATTGAAGCCGGCTACCTCTACATTGCGCAGCCGCCGCTGTACCGCGCCAAGAAAGGCAACTCAGAGGTCTACCTCAAAGATGATCCATCCATGGAAATTCATCTCATTGACGGCGGCCTGTCAGAAGCGGTGCTGGTCACCCAGGGCGGCGCGCAGATCGCCGGCAAGGATTTGCGTCAGCTGGTTCTGAAAGCGCGGGAGATCAAAACCAAGCTGGTACAGATGAGCCGCGCGTTTCCTATGCGCATCGTCGAACAGGTCGCGGTCGCCGGGGCGTTCAACCCCGAAGTGTTATCAAACCAGGGCACCGCCAGTGACGCCGCCGACTATGTGGCGCGCCGGCTGGATGTTCTGGAAAGCGAATACGAAAAAGGCTGGACCGGGTTCGCCGCCGAAAAGGGCGGCTTACGGTTTGAGCGCACCGTGCGTGGTGTCACCGAGGTCCATGTGATTGATGGTGCCACCCTGCATTCCAGTGAAGCCCGCTACTTCGATGCCCACGCTGCTGAATTGCAAGAGGTTTATGGCAAGTCTGCGGTACTGAAAATCAAAGACAAAGACATTGCCGTCAACGGGCCGGTGTCGTTGGTTGAGGGCGTGTTGGCCGAAGGCAAGCGCGGCACCAGCCTGCAGCGCTATAAAGGTCTGGGCGAAATGAATCCCGAGCAGCTATGGGAAACCACCCTCGACGCTGATGCGCGTACCCTGTTGCAGGTTAAGGTCAACCACGCCGATGAAGCCCACGAGGTATTCTCAACCCTGATGGGCGATGTGGTCGAGCATCGCCGCGCGTTCATTCAAGACAATGCTTTGAATGTACAGAATCTGGATATTTAAAAATCTCGTCTGCAATCCCAGGTCAGGAGTTTAAACGGTGAGCACAGTCACGGTTCGCATGAAGGTGAAGCCGGAAGCGCACGCCACGTTTTTGCGCATCCTGGAACAGGTCACCACAGCGGTGAAAGACGGCGAGCCCGATTGTTTTGTCTACGCCACCTGGAAAACCAGCACGCCGTTTGAGTATCTGATGGTCGAGAGTTATCGCAGCCCAGCGGGACGGGAATTTCATAACCAAACCCATGCCGCCGTCGCACCGGAGTTCATGGCCTGTCTGGTGGAGCCGCCGGAGGTTGAGGTGCTGGGCGATGTGGTGTTTGGCACAGCTACGCCGT
>CAYGSZ010000037.1:3344-15054 GCA_964352705.1 uncultured Rhodobacterales bacterium | reverse complement strand
GAGCCGCCGGAGGTTGAGGTGCTGGGCGATGTGGTGTTTGGCACAGCTACGCCGTAATAAAAAACCGCCGCGCCGGTGCGGAACCTGAGGCCCAAAAAGCCTGCGTAATTCTATCTAGTGTGGCCCTAATGTCACAAACCGATCAATCTGTGGTGAATATATCATCAAGTCGCCTGGCGAGCATTCACACCCCCCGAAATATCTTGCCTTTCCGGCCCACCTCATCCTTTCTGTCATAAAGAAGGCCTATAAGATTTAGGGCCGTGCTCACGCCCTATCACTTTTGGTTTGCGTTTCGAGTAGTCGCATATCGAGCCCTCAGGTTCAAAATTGGGAAGGAGAGACCCCACATGTCACGCCAAACACCACTGCTAAAAGCTGCTCTTTACGGCAGCGTTGCCTTGTTCTCATCCTCGCTTGCTGCCGAAGCCGTTGCGCAACGGCTCGCCATCGAAGAAATCACGGTGACCTCCCGTAAGCGTGAGGAAAGCCTGCTTGAAATTCCAATTTCCGTGTCGGCGTTTACCCAGGCTGATATTGATGCAGCCGGGATTAATACCCTGGAAGCTCTGTCAGCCTACACCCCGGGCTTTGCGTTTCAAAACGTCGGTCAGGGCGGCTCTGGCGGCCGACAGAATCCAAACATTCGGTTTCGCGGTTTAGGCGTACAACAGGCCAGCCCGGCCTCTCGTGCCGGTGCGGTGTTCTGGAATGGCGGCTACATCTCAGATGGCGCAGGCATTCTGCCGTTGATCGATCTTGAGCGCGTCGAGGTCATCAAAGGCCCACAAAACGCCTTCTTCGGTCGCAACACCTTCGCCGGTGCCATCAACTATCTGCCGGCCAAACCCGGCGATGAATTCTCGGGCAAGGGCTCAGTCTCTTTCTCACCTTCCGATGAAAACAGCTACAACGTCACAGCCGCGGCGGGAGGGCCCATCACTGAAACCGTTGGCCTGCGTCTTGCCATCATGCAAGAGCGTGTCGGGGCCGACTTCAACTATGACAACGGTGACCCCGCGGGTCAGGAGAACACCACCGCCATCACTGCGGTGACCACCTGGGAACCGACAGAAACCTCAAACTTTATGGCCTCTGGTTTCTATGTCCGCTCGGATGATACGCGCGCCCTTCAGTCACAAGTCGGCCCGATCGCGCCGGGAGACTGCAACATTACGTTCACGGGCACCTTCCGCAACGTTGCCGATGGCAGCTCGGGTGGTCCATTCAGCACCGATTTGTCGCAGCACCCTGGTAACCTTTTGTGTGGCGTCGTTCCGGACTGGGATGATGTCCCACCAAATCTGTCCTCAGTCGGTGTGGTCACAGATAGTACGCCGTTGTTTCCCTTCTCCAATCCGATCTCCTTCAACCGTACACTGCCACCGGAACTTGAAGGGCTTGGCATTCCCGACGCGCCGGATGGCTTGGGTGTAGAATACAAACTATGGCGTATTGATTTGTCCGGCGATGTCGAATTGCCCAACAATCACACCCTAAGTGCTGAATTTGCGCGCGGTGAATCTTCAAACTGGAGTCTGGTCGATAACAATTTCGGCACGCCATCGCCTGTTTTCGGCGACGGCATATGGACAACCGGTATCGCGGGTTGGGTGCGTGACGCCTATGCAGAGGCCCGCGTCACGTCTGGCAGTGAAGAGCGTCTGCGCTACATGGTCGGTCTCAGCTATTACCGTCAGGACAGCAAACAAACGGACTTCCAGGCTTTTGGTCCGGTCAACAACCTTAGTTTCGAAACCGGTAAGAACTTCGGGATCTTTGGGTCTCTTGACTACGACATTACACAACAGTTGACCTTGTCCCTTGAAGGACGCTGGAACGAAGACACCCAAACCGTTAATTTTGATGGCAACACCGGCACCACCGTTGGGGCGCTGACAGACCTTCAGCAAAAATACGACAAGTTTATGCCCCGTGTGATTTTGTCCTATCAGCCGACTGAAGCAACCAATCTCTACGCCAGTTGGTCCAAGAGCTATCTGCAAGGCATCTTCACCAACGCAGAAGACTATGAAACCGCAACCGGGTTCGATCTCGGCCTTGGGGATTTCACACCGAAGCAATCGCTCTCCGCCTTCGAAGTTGGCGTCAAACAGCGGGTCTCCGATTGGATGAACTTCGCCGTGGCTGGCTATTATATGGACTGGAAAAACCAGACCTTCTTCGAGCTTAGCCCCGCCTTCGTGGCCGCCAACCTGCCCGGGGATTCCGAGATTTACGGCATTGATGCGGAAGCTGACATCACCCCCGTCGATTGGTTTAATTTCCGCGCCGGTGTGTCTTATAACCACGTCGAGTTCACCAACTTTGCGGGCACCGGCTCTGTTGCTGGCTCAGTGCTGGCGCGCGGTCAACTGGTCACCGGACAGCAGATTGATGCCAACGGCAATCGCCCGCGCTACATGCCGAAGTGGAGTGGCAATTTCTCAGCGACGCTTAATGTCAATGACTTGGTTGGGATGGAACGCGCCGCTTGGGTCCGTCTCGACGGGATTTACCAAGGCCAGTTCTACACGGATAACTTCGAGTATCTGTCCGTCGCTGACTATTGGAAGTTCAACGCCCGGGCTGGCGTCGACGTCACCGACAACTTCTCCGTCGAAGTTTACGGCAATAACCTGACCAATGACCTGAGTTGGACAACAGCAGGTGGCGACACCAGCATCATCGGCGGTGGGGCCAGCCGCAAGGCCTTCGGTCCGTTGCCGCGCAAACGTGAAGTTGGCGTGAAGCTGCTCGCAAGCTTCTAAGCCTCACGTTCAGATCAAAAATACAACCGGCTGCATCTTTGGGTGCAGCCGGTTTTCTTTTGGGCTCTAGATTTAAATAAAGCGCTTTAGCCGTTCAGCACTTCAGCCAGCAGCGGATTGGGAAACCTTCGCTCGACCGTCACCCCGTAAAAGGTCTCTGTGAGGTTGGGCAACGCAGCCGTTTCAACCAGTTCTCCGGTCGCGAGTTCGTCACGCACGACGATGGGCGGCAGAACGGCAAGGCCTATCCCTTCACGCGCCAGAAGACGCATCATCGCCATGTCGTCCACCTCTGCAGCAATCAACGGCAATACACCAAGCCGATCAATCAGGGCATCGAAGCCTCTGCGCAGGCCACTCGCGGCGCTGGGCAAGATCAACGGCGCCCCGGCAATACGCTCTGATAACGAAACATCCGGCGGACTCAGATTAGGAACGCCGATGAGGCTCACCGGTTGCTCGTCAAGACGTTGCACGATGAAAGAGGTCAGCGCATCCGAAGGCGGTGGCTGATTGGTCAACACAACATCAAGATGAAGGGCGGCCAGCGCGCTGAACAGGTCTGCTGCGCCGCCAGAGCGCAAAATCACTTCAACGTCTGGTCGTCCCAACACAGATCGCAAAAAGGTGAGCTGGAAGTTCCGCGACAAGGTGGCAAGCGCGCCGACCCGTATGGCTTGCCGCTGCCGCCCGCTTTGCTGAAGTGTTGCAACCAGTTCTTTACCCGTCGCGAAAATTGAATCGGCATGTTCAAGCGCGATGCGCCCTGCTTCTGTCAGCAGCAGCGCACGCCCGCGGCGCTCAAAAAGCGCCTGACCGAGCCTTTGCTCTAGGTGCTTGATCTGGGTTGAGACAGCGGATTGAGACACGTTTAACTGCGCTGCCGCCCGGGTCAGGTTGCCCTCATAGGCAACAGCCTGAAAATAACGAAGATGGTTATAGTTGAACTCCATATACGTTCACTAAAACAGAACGATAATCAAATAACAATATATTTTTAAGAGGTTTGTTTAACGGTTATCACTCCCCTGAGAGTCAACAAAACCAGGGGGTTTTCCGGTGTCAGTCTACTTGCTTCCTTTACTTGCGCCCGCCGCATTGCTGATCGTGGCGCTCTTTTCTGCAACCCAAACCGGTCGTTCTTCGCACCGTCTTGGCACATTCGTAGAAGCTGCGGCCCTGATTGGGATTGTTGCCGCGCTCGCCTCAGCGGGTGTTCTCGCGCTCAACGGCCCTGGCACCGGGGTGTTTCCAGCGTTCGGCCTGTCCACGCGCCTTGATATTGTCAGCGTGACGATGCTTCTTTTGGTGACGTTCATTGGCTGGGTCGTACTCCGGTATTCGAACACATACTTAGACGGTGAAAAGCGGCAGGGGGCTTTTCTGGGCTGGATGGCCGCCACCCTGGCTGCCGTGCTCCTGGTTGTTCAAGCCGGTGGACTTATCAGCCTGGGTGTTGCCTGGGTTCTGACCAGTCTGTGTTTGCACCAACTGCTGCTTTTTTATGGCAACCGGGTGCAGGCCATTCGGGCCGCCCGTAAGAAATTTATCGTTGCCAGACTGTCTGATGTTGCCCTGATCGGGGCCGCGACCCTTCTCGCGATCGGGTATCAAACGCTCGACATTGCAACCATCCTGGCCGCCGCCCGTGACGGCGTTGCGCCGCCGGTCGCGATCTGGGCCACCGGATTACTGGCTCTCGCCGCTGTCCTCAAATCGGCCCAGTTCCCCTCTCATGGCTGGCTGACCGAGGTGATGGAAGCGCCAACACCGGTCTCCGCCCTGCTGCACGCAGGTGTCATTAACGCGGGTGGCTTTCTTCTCATTCGCTTCGCCGATGTCATGCTGCTGTCTCCGGGCGTGCTCGCGGGCCTCGTTCTCATCGGCGGATTTACGGCGCTGATCGGTGGCTTGGTCATGCTCACCCAATCCGCCGTCAAGACCTCTCTTGCGTGGTCCACGATTGCGCAGATGGGGTTCATGATCATGCAATGCGGCTTAGCTTTGTTTTCGATTGCGCTGTTACATATCGTTGCTCACTCCCTCTACAAGGCACATGCCTTCCTGGCCTCCGGTGAGGCGGTGCAGAATGTGGCGGCAATCCGTAAACCCGGTCCGGTCGCCATCCCGGGTGGCAAGGCTGTCATACGGGCTTTCGGGTTGGCGTTGGCGATCTACTTTATCATCGGCTTAGGCTTCGGTTATGAGAACAAGTCACCCCAAGCCATCGCGCTCGGTGCCATTCTTATCTTCGGTGTTGCCTATCTCTTGGCCCAAGGGATCGCCGACAAGGCCCCCCGTGTGCTCACCACCAAAACGGCGCTGTATTCGATCGCGGTCTCCGTCAGTTATTTTGCCTTGCAGACTGGCGCGGAGTGGTTAGGCGCGGGAGCCTTGCCGGCCACGCCGGCACCAACACCCCTTGAATGGGTTCTCATTACACTCGCCGTCTTGAGCTTCGGTTGCGTCGCTGTGGTCCAGGCGATGTTTCCGCTGTGGGCCTACCACCCGGCAGCGGCGGGACTGCGCGTGCATCTCTCAAACGGACTTTATGCCAACGCCGTCTTCGACCGGCTGCTTGGCAATTGGCACACCACCCCTTCCTCACCAAAATTGAGAGGCGAATAACCGTCATGACACGTGATCAAAAAAACCTGGGCTCCTGCGTTGATAAAGCCGCACAGCAAATCCCACCGGCCTGGCCTTTGGCCTCATCCGTTGCCGTGAATCCCTTTTTTGGCCAGACCAATGAAACGCTTGCTGGGGCCGCACAGCGCTTGGCCCGGATCGGCGGTATCTCCGTCACCATGCCACGGGCGTGGTATCAGGCGCGCATCGCCACCAAAGCGCTCACCGATGAAGACCTGGCTGAGTCGCTCTCTGCGTCCCCTCATCAGAACAAGCCGACCAGCCTTGCCGCGTTAAAAGCGGCAGCGGCGATCGACCGGCCCGCGCCCAAAGCGTTGCCAACCGTTGCGGACCTGGCAACCTCAAGCGGTATGGATTGGCCTGGGTTTCTGGCCGATCGTTTCGGGGTTTGGGCGGGCAGCCACTTCGATCAAGGTCAGGCCCTGTGGGCCGCACCGGGCGACACGACCGCTTGGACGGCTTACCGCAATCATGCCATCAATGATCTTTCGCCCGAGATCATAGGGCTTAAAAACTTTGCCCTCTTCGTTGCCAATACGCCTGAAAATCCGCTGGATGCGATCAGCCGCGCTGTGCATCGGCTCGGGCTCAGCGACGCGGCGCTCAACACCTATTTCCATCAGCTTCTCCAGTCCCTCGGGGGCTGGTCACAATATGCCCGCTATCAGCTTTGGCGGGCCGAGCTGGCCGAACAGTCTGATGAAATACTGACTGATTTCCTGGCGATCCGCCTGCTGTGGGAGGAAGCCCTGTTTGACCAATACGAAGCTGTGATTGGCGAACAGTGGGCGTCGGTGCGCACCCAGCACGAACAGCCGCTCACCCTGACGGAAGACGATGTGATTGATGAGGTTTTGCAGGAAGCTGCTGAGCGCGCCGCGCAGCGCGACCTAAGTTCATCCCTTAACACGCCGGTTGCAATGCCGGAGGAGTCACAGCCTCTGTTGCAGGCCGCCTTCTGCATTGATGTGCGGTCAGAAGTTTTTCGCCGGGCGCTTGAGAACGTTGATCCCAAAATCAGCACGCTGGGGTTCGCAGGGTTCTTCGGCATGTTCGCAAAACACAAACCGTTTGCGTCAGACGTCGAAGAGCTGCGGCTCCCGGTTCTGCTCAATCCGACGGTCACCTCCTGCTCCGGCGACGCGCACAGTGCGAAAGATGATTTGGCAGCGCGGTATAAGGCCCGGGCCAAACGGGCGTGGGGTCGTTTCAAACTGGCGTCTGTGTCGTCCTTCGCCTTCGTTGAGGCGATGGGGCCGGTCTACATCACCAAGCTGACCCGCGATGCGCTCGGGCTCAAGGCGCATTCCACCCCGAACGATCCCAAGCCGCAGTTCGCCCCAGAGCTTGATCTCGAAACAAAAATCACGTCGGCTGAAACTGTGTTGCGGGCGATGTCCTTAACCAGCGGCTTTGCCCGGCTGGTTGTGCTGGCCGGACATGGGGCCAACGTGGTCAACAATCCGCATGAGAGCGGGCTGCACTGCGGGGCGTGTGGGGGATATTCTGGCGAAGTGAATTCCAGGCTGCTCGCCGCTTTACTCAACGAGCCTGAAGTGCGCACAGGTTTAAAGGAGCGCGGCATCACTGTGCCAGACACCACGCTGTTCATGGCCGCTTTGCACGACACCACAACGGATAGGGTCACGCTCTATGATGCTGACAGTGCGGCGCCCGACCATGGGTCAGATGTTGAACAGGCCCGGCAGTGGCTCGTTGATGCGGGAAGGGTCGCACGGGGGGAACGGGCTTTACGTTTGCCGCGCGCTTCGAGCGAAGCCGATATCGACATACGCGCGCGGGATTGGGCCGAGGTGAGGCCGGAATGGGCGCTGGCAGGCTGCAAGGCTTTCATCGCCGCACCGCGCAAACGCACCTCCGGGCGCAGCTTGGAGGGTCGCGCGTTCCTGCACGATTATGAGTGGCGCAAAGACAGCGACAACGGCTTCGGCGTTCTCGAACTGATCATGACCGCGCCGGTCGTCGTCGCCAGTTGGATCAGTCTGCAATACTACGGCTCAACCGTCGCACCGGGCACCTTCGGGTCGGGAAACAAGCTCCTGCACAACGTTGTTGGCGGCGTCGGTGTGTTCGAGGGCAATGGCGGGCTGATGCGCGCCGGACTGCCCTGGCAATCCGTTCATGACGGGGAAAACTACATCCATGAACCGTTGCGTCTTTCGGTTTGCATTGAAGCGCCGCGTGAAGCGATGAACGACATTCTCAGTCGTCATGACACTGTACGCGCTCTGTTCGACAACAAGTGGCTCCATTTATTTGCGATGGATGACGAAGGTCAGATGTCTCACCGCTATGTCGGCAATCTCAAATGGGAGGCAGAAAAAAGGAGCACCACGGCAGCCCCTCTCAATGCGGCCGCCTGAAAACCTGAGCGGGGGGTCTACGGGAAGGGTGTGCGCGCTTTGGAAGCCAAAAAAGACGAGTGGTTTCAATTGCCTGTCAGGCGTGGCTCACCCTTTACTCGTTTCGAATTTTCTAAGGCCTTGAAAAGAAACAATACCAACCGTCATGCATGGGCTGGTTCCAAGGTTGAGTTCTGAAACGTGATTTTTGGGGGGAAGACTCTTTAAAATACGGCTCAGTTTTTAGCCGTCGTTGACCACCAACTGCACGCGGTCGTCGCCCTCTTTCAGGGCCTCGACAGTGTCCAGATGGTCTTCCCAGTTCTCGGCGTATTCCTGCAGGGCGAGGACCAGAATTTCCGCTTTGGATTTCTCCATACGTTTGGCCAGCGCTGTGAGGCGGCTGTTCAGGTCTTCTGAAATGGTGATGTCGACGGTTGTCGATACGGGTGTCTTTGTCACCGGCTGCTCCCAGGTATTTGGTGTCTCATATATTAGATATGTCACACCTGTTAAGGACTGACTAACCCTAGATATGCCACACTTGGCACGTACCTGACCAAATTACACGGTCGGTCCTGACCAAATTACACGGTCGGTGAGGGATATGGCTACGTCTAAAACTCCAAAAAACACCAAAAAAACGGCCAAAGCGAAGTCTGCGCTGCCCCGTCGCGGGCGCTGGTTCTGGATCTCAAATGGCGTGTCTGCGTTGATCTGGGCGGGTCTGGCCGGGATCGCCGTACTCGGTTATTTCGCCCTCGGTTTGCCCAATATCGACTCCGTGGTCGAGGCCACCCGGCGTCAGCCTATCGTGACTGTGCGCGATGCCGAGGGCAATGACTTGGTCAGGGTTGGCGCTCTGTATGGCGCGGCCGTGTCAGTCGAGAATTTACCGCCCGCTTTGCCTGCGGCTGTGCTGTCCATTGAAGACCGTCGTTTCTATGCGCACGGCGGCCTTGATGCCCGTGGTTTTGCCCGCGCCATGCTGGCCAACATCCGCGCTGGCGGCGTTGTCCAGGGCGGCAGCACCATCACCCAGCAGGTGGCGAAAAACCTGTTTCTCACCCCGGAACGCACCTTCGGGCGCAAAATCCGCGAGGCCTTGTTGGCCCTGTGGCTTGAGCAGAAATTCACCAAAGATCAAATTCTCACGCTGTACCTCAACCGGGTCTATCTGGGCTCCGGCACCTATGGTGTGGAGGCGGCGGCCCAGACGTACTTTAACCGCTCTGCCCGTGACCTTTCAGTCTATCAGTCGGCCATGATCGCAGGTCTGATGAAGGCCCCGTCGCGGTATAATCCCAAAACGGATCTACCTGCGGCGCGGCAGCGCACCGCTGTCGTACTCGGGGCCATGGTCGCAGCAGGCTATCTGACACCAGATCAAGCGGCGGCGGCCAAGCAAGGCGGCCAGGTCAGTGTTGCCAAATCACTGTCCGGGCAGGGGCGCTATTTTGCCGATTGGGTGCTGGCCATTCTGGATGATCAGATCGGAACCATCGAGGACGATCTCATCGTTCACACCACGCTCCGTCCGTCCCTGCAATCCGATGCGGAACTGCGTATTGAGGCCGCAATCACAGCAGAGGAAAAAAACCGTCAGGTCAGCCAGGCGGCCTTCGTGCTGTTGTCCCCCGATGGCGCTGTGCGGGCCATGGTCGGCGGCCGCGATTATCGAACCAGTCAGTTTAACCGCGCGGTCCAGGCGCGACGTCAGCCGGGATCAGCCTTCAAGCCATTCGTCTATCTGGCCGGGCTTGAGGATGGTCTGACTCCAACAGACATCATGGACGATGCCCCCATCAACATCGACGGCTGGCGGCCGCAGAACTTTTCCGGCACCTACGAAGGTCCGGTCTCGCTTGAGGACGCTTTCGCACGATCCTTAAACACCGTCGCGGTGCGTGTGGCACGGCGGGCGGGGCCGCAAGCGATTTCAAACGTGGCCCGGCGCTCCGGCATCTCCACGCCGTTAACATCAGATCTCGGGCTGGCTCTGGGCACCTCCGAAGTCAGCCTACTTGAACTCACCGCCGCCTATGCGCCCTTTGCCAACGGCGGTGTCGCGATTGTGCCCTACGCCATCGTTGATGTGGTTACCACCGATGGCCGCGTTCTTTATCAGCGCCAGGGCGGCGGCTTAGGCCGCGTGGCCGAGGCGTCTCACATCGGCATGATGAACCGCATGCTCGCCAAGACGGTTCAAGACGGCACGGGCAAGTCTGCGCAATTGGACCGGCCCGCCGGCGGCAAGACCGGCACCAGTCAGGATTTTCGCGACGCCTGGTTTGTCGGCTACACTCCGGATTATATCGCGGGCGTTTGGGTTGGTAATGATGACGGCCAGAGCATGAAAGGGGTGACCGGCGGCGGCCTCCCGGCCACACTCTGGCGTGATTTGATGCTGTCGGCCCACCGTGGCACCCCGGTTCACGCGCTGGCCGGCTGGTCAGAACCACCACCAGTTGACCCTTTGACCCGTTTCTGGCGGCGACTGACCGGTGATTAGGTCCTTTTGATCCCTTAAAATTCGTTTTCTCAACTCTTTTTGAGTTAATTTTGTGGGGATCGCTCAGGAGACTGAAATTATGCAGCAAATCGGCGCAATCTCTCACGCATTTGTGGGGTCTTCGATGCGGCCGCGCCTGAAGTGGTTTCGTCCCGATTCAAAAGAGGACTAAAAATGACCCAATGAGGGTCAATTTAGACACTTTTTGAATAATAAGGACGGAACAAAGCAACTATATAAACATTGAGATTTTACCATTTGACCCACATATATCCGCTTCGACAGGCGCCTCGTGAGCCACCGAGTCCGCCTGACCAGCTGAGTTAGGACTTCGTTAATTCCGATCTATATAAGGTCCGTGGCATATAAAAAACGCGACGTCCGGCTTCGGCCAGAGATCACAAAGGTAACGCACAAATCGACCGGCAACATATCTAGGTGCCTAAAAGCACAAGATGTCCCGTTGCCTAAAGGCACCAGATATTCAGGTGTCTAACAGCACGAGATGCCGTCATACAAGGAGTGAGCCTGGTGACCGAACGAACCTTACAAAGCCTGATGTGTGCTCAAATGAGCACCTCTATGCGGGTTCTTAAAAAACACATCTTCGCAGCGCTTATGGTTTTCTGTTTGCCGACTGCCTCTGCGCTGGCTACAGACATTCCTGAAGGCCTGATGATCGATCTCGACAGTCTGTCCGTGCCCGAGTCAGAATTCATGTGCCTCGCTTTGAATGACTATTTTGAAGCGCGCGGTGAAAGCCTTGCCGGTCGTCTGGCCGTGGCAAAGGTTGTCGTCAACCGCGCCATGGATAAACGGTTCCCGTCCAGCATCTGCCGCGTAATTAAACAAAACAAGGCGCGCGTAGAGCATCGCTGTCAGTTCTCTTGGTATTGCGACGGTCGCCCGGACACGCCCTACAACCGCGTGGCTTGGTCACGTTCTTTGAAGCTGGCTGCCGCTGTTTTACAGAAAGACTCAAGTCTGGCCGATCCAACTGGCGGCGCACTTTGGTATCACGCAAGTTTCGTGCATCCGAAATGGACCGAAAAATTGGAAGTGTCAGGGATTGTTGGGGGACATATTTTTTACCGCGATCCCAGCGACAGCCGTTACGCAAAGGCGGCTCTCAACCGAGATCCCATGGTTCCGGATTTGCACATCTTTGCTCAATGGCTTGAGGCTCGTGAAAACAAAGCGACCGCCGTCGCCAGCCGCTAAGCTTTCCATTAGCTAGCAGAGTCTAATCCGTAGCAATGGAGGTCGTGACCGTGGCTTTTGAGCCACGTGGACGCTTCCGCGCGGTCCTCAATCAAGCGATCCACCGTCTGCCAAAACCGGACGGAGTGGTTCATCTCGCACAGATGCGCAACTTCATGGGCGACCACATACGTCATGACCTGTGGTGGCGTCAT
>CAYGSZ010000037.1:0-3244 GCA_964352705.1 uncultured Rhodobacterales bacterium | reverse complement strand
CAATGCCGGATGATGTAGGTTTCGCCGAGAAGCGGAACGGGTGCGCCATCCACAAAGGGTCGGGGTCTTGGCAGGCGCTCTATCTGCTCTGAAATCCAGCCGGCTTTGTCTTGCGCAAAATTGATCGCAGCTTTTTTGCTGGTGCGGCGTGGTTTGATCAGCACGATCCGATGATGGGCTGGGTCGACCCGCAGGCTGATGCGCCGCGCTCTAGGATGTTCTTTGAGGTAAACAGTAACGATCTGTCTATCTTCCGTAGCAATATCGATGCGTTCCTCTGGCGTCCCCTGCCCCAAGCCTAAAGATCCTTCCAGATCACAATATGTCCCTCCAGCGGCCCGGCCTTGGTCTCTGATAGGGATCGGCCACGCACGGAAACGCCTGCCGTGTGAACCGTCTCAGACGATCCGCTGACCAGAGGATGCCAGTGCGGTAAATCTTCCCCCTCAGCCAAAAGCCGGTAGGCACAGGTTGGTGGCAGCCACGGCAGAGTGCCAGCGGTTACCGGCGTCAGTTGCACGCAGTCCGGTACTTTTATTTTGCGATTGGGATAGTCAGAGCACTGACAGCTTTTGAGGTCGAGCAACCGGCAGGCGACATTGGTCGAGAGTATTTCTTCTGTGTCGGCGTCTTGCAGTTTATGCAGACAGCATTTGCCACAGCCATCGCACAAGCTCTCCCATTCCGCCGTTGACATCTCGTCTAGGGTTTTTGTTTTCCAGAAAGCCGACCGCCCGTTTGGTTCAGACGCGGTCACAGCAGTTCCCGTAGCCGTGAGGTCAGTTGTTCCACGGTGACGTCTTTGCGAAAGTGGTCAATGTAGCGCCCGCTGCGGTTCATCAAATACAGATAGCCGGAGTGGTCAATGGTGTAATCGCCATCGTCGCCGATCGGGGTTTCCTTGTAAAATACGCGATAGGCCTGGGCGGCGGTTTGCACCTGTTCAGGGGTGCCGGTCAGGCCAACCATACGGCTGTGAAAGTTGTTCACGTAAGCGTTCATCGTCGCCGTGGTGTCGCGTTTTGGGTCCAGGGAAATAAAGATGGGTTGAACCAATTCACTTTTTTGGCCGGGCAGTAAATCAATCGCATCCGCCACACTCTGTAGCGTCATGGGGCAGATGTCTGGGCAATAGGTAAAGCCGAAATAGACCAAGCTATAGTGGCCGAGCAAAATTCGCTCATCGACAACTTCGCCGTTTTGATTGCTCAGGACAAATGGACCTCCAATTGCTGCGGTCCCTTCAACGACAGCGTTGTCAGCAGACGGACGGAACATGGGCAGATATAAAGCGAGTATCAAGATCGTACTCAAGGCAATGAAGAGCCCAATAATGATGCGCTTGGTCAGGGGCGATATCACAGGCGTCTCCTTTGAACGGCAATGTGTCGCGCGTGAAATTTCAGAAATGGCTTAGCCATGCGACAGTTTACCTCATCGTAAATCTGACTATAAATCTGCAAGGCGCGCCTGCACCGCATCGCGGGCTGGATCACCCGCAGGCAGCACCGTTAACAACTGTTCCCACCTTTGACGCGCCTCTACCGTATTTCCCTTATTTGCCGCGAGCAGGCCTGAAATAAAGAGGCCATCGGGATTATTGTCATCAAGCGCCACAATTTCGGCCACAACGGTGTCCAGCTCTGCTGGTAGTCCGTCTTGCTGTGCCGCAGGCTGAAGCAACGCGTTGGCCAGTTGCACGCGCGCTTGAAGGCTGTCTGCGCGCTGCGCGCTGGCCATGCGAAACGCGTTCGCGGCTTTCTCTGCGTTACCAAGAACAGTGTACGAGCGGCCCAATTGCATCCAGCCGTCAAAGTCGTCCGGCTCGAACTCCAGGCGGCCTTCCAAGCCGCCAACCATTTCCTGAATCATGGTCAATTCAGAGCCGGAAAACCGGCCTGCCAATTGGCTGACATCAGGACGGAAATCGTCTTCATCTGCAGCAGGGATATCTGTATTTGTGGCAGGGACACCTGCGTCAGTGACGCCCGTGGTAATTCCCGCGGTTGTGTCAGAGGGTGAACTCTTTATGCCGTCCAGAGGGTGGCGCGGCGTGACCGTCATCGGCATCACCCCTGCGCCCATGGCGACCTGACTCATTTGATCCCGCACCATGGCCAGCCAGGGCGCATCTGCCGGTGCTCCGGCCGTCAGGTCGCGCCAAATGGCAATGGCCGCTTCTGGATCATTAGCTTGGGCGCGGGCGAGGCCGAGATAAAACCGGGCTCTGGGTTCGTTCCGGTCCGTTCTTAAAACCGCTTCAAACACGTCGACGGCTTCGGCTGTGACAACGCCCCCATTGGCGGCGATCAAAGCGTCCGCGAATTCTGCATAAACAAGGGGGTCATTTACGCCGGTCGACAATGCCTGGCGGAAGGCCTGAACAGCTTCTTCCATTCTGTTCATCTGCCGATAACTGCGTGCCAACAGCAGCCAGCCGTCTGTGCTTTCCGGGTTTTGCCGCAGCGTCTCGGCCAATTGCTCAATCAGAACTGAAAAGTCTGCACTTTCCGGATTCGCGCGCGCGACTGCGCGGCGGTCTTCGATCGGCGCTCCGGCAAGACCTGGGACGCCAATGCTCCAATACACCGCACCTGATAATGCGGGTACTAAAATAATAATGCAGGTCAGAGCAACAGCGCGGGCAACGGGGCTGCCAAACTGGTCCTGGCCTGCGGCTCTACGATTGGCAGCCAGCAAACGACGCTTGATTTCTGTTCTGGCCGTTTCTGCTTCGTCCGCGCCCAAAAGACCTTGGGTTTCGTCCCGTTCAACTTCATCCAGTTGCGCGCGGTATACGGCTTGGTCCGGCTCTGTGCTTTGGGCGGCGGACCTGGCGTGTTTCAGAATCGGCCATACCAACCCAGCGACGGACACGAGAATCAAAATCGCATATCCAGCCCAGATCATGAGAGTTTCTCCGAGTCAGACGCTGACATCTTGTTCACGTCTGATGCTGATATAAGCTCTTCAATTTCTTTTTGTTCCGCGTCTGAAAGGGGAACGGGGGTTTTTGGTGTCTGTTGGCGCACGTACTGGCGCACTACAACAGCACCGCACAGCAGTAAGAGGAAGGGTCCAAACCACAACACATAGTTTTGGGGTTTGAACTGTGGTCGCAGCAGCACGAAATCGCCATAGCGTTCAACCATGTAGGCCAGCACATCTTCGTCACTGTCGCCCTGGGTTACCCGTTGCCGCACCAAACGCCGCATGTCCCTGGCCAATTCTGCGTTGGAGTCAT
>CAYGSZ010000036.1:7501-16922 GCA_964352705.1 uncultured Rhodobacterales bacterium | reverse complement strand
ATACAGCCCTTGCGACTTTAGCGGCCGTCTTATGGGGTTTTAATCTTATCGCCGGGAAAATCGGCGTTGAGGCTGCACCACCCCTACTATTCACCGCCTTACGATTCATCATTGTCGCGGCGTTCATCGTCCCCTTCTGTCCTGTGGACCGAAAACACTGGCGAGACCTGTTTGTCTTGTCTGTGTGCTTTGGTACAGGACACTTTGGCTTTTTGTTTGTTGGCCTCGCTGGCGTTGACGCGGCAACTGCCGCGATTACCCTTCAACTCGGCGTTCCCTTCTCGATTCTCATATCTTGGCTAGTATTTAAGGAGAACTTTGGCTGGCGAAGGTCTCTCGGGCTAGGTTTTGCCTTTATCGGTGTCACGTTTCTTGTCGGTGAACCCGGCAACACATCTGCGGTACCGTTCTTTATGCTGGTCGTGTGCACCGTGTTCTGGGCATGGTCAAATGTCCTCGTTAAGCGCATGCCAGACGTTCGGCCTCTGGCGATTACCGGGTGGCTGTCACTGTTTGCAGCACCACAGCTCCTCATCCTATCAATAATGTTCGAAACGAGTCAGGTCGATGCAATCTCAAATGCAGGTTGGCCTCTCGTCGGCGCCCTAGCCTATACGGCGATTGCCGCGTCCATCGTTGCGCATGCGACATGGTACGGACTGGTCCAGAAATACCCGATGAATACCGTCGTTCCCTTCAACATGCTGATCCCGATTGTCGGTGTTGGTGCTGGCATACTTGTTCTTGGTGAACCGCTCACATGGCAGAAAGTTATGGGGGGCGGATTAACGCTGGCCGGTGTCGCTGTGATACAGTTGCGCTTGGCGCGAACAGCAGATGAGCAAGGCCCGAAAGATGCTCCCTAAGGTCACCCCAAAGCCGTCTCAAAACTTCGACCAACGCCGAGAAGTGACAGGCCAAGCAACAATCTCAATGCTGGTCCTTCACTACACTGGTATGCGGTCTTGTGAAGAAGCTTTAGAGAGGCTGTGTAATAAAGATGCTAAAGTAAGCGCCCATTTATTGATTGACGAAGATGGAGCGGTTTACCGCCTTGTAGAGGACTATCAGCGGGCGTGGCATGCCGGGCGATCTTATTGGCGCGGTGTTTCGGACATCAACAGTGCCTCGGTTGGTATTGAACTCGTCAATCCCGGCCATGAGTTTGGTTATCAAGACTTCCCAGACGCCCAGATCAAATCACTTATCGCCATCGCCCAGGATATTACAGAGCGGCACAATATCCTACCAACTGGTGTTGTCGGACATTCAGATATTGCCCCTGGGCGTAAGGCTGACCCCGGCGAGCGGTTTCCATGGACGCGTTTGGCATCTGAAGGCATTGGGCTATGGCCTGTAGAGTGGCCTAGTAAGGCTCAGGAAAAACCGAATAGTGGGACTTCATGGGGTGATTTGGCTTCAATCGGTTACCCTATGCCAGGAAACCATGCCTGCGGTGGAGATATCTTGGATCCGGTTTCAGGCGAAAAAGATGTGCTTTTAGCCTTTCAACGCCGGTTTCTGCCTGACCACCTTACGGGTTCACTCGACGACCTAACGGCAAGCCGGATCGCCAACGTTGCCGCGACTTACTCCTAAATCATTGTTCTTTATGAACATGTCATTTATTGACGGGTGGCCAGATGGTCGGACGGTCGCTGCCAGTTTAGGCTGGGAGAGGAAAGTCCGGGCTCCATGGAAACAGGGTGCCGGGTAACGCCCGGCGGGGGCAACCCTAGGGAAAGTGCCACAGAAAGCAAACCGCCCACACGGCTTTGGCCTGAATGGGTAAGGGTGAAAGGGTGCGGTAAGAGCGCACCGCGCGTCCGGTAACGGAGGCGGCACGGTAAACCCCACCCGGAGCAAGACCAAATAGGGGCAGCAGCATCGTTTCGGCGATGCACGTGGGTTTCCAGCCTGCTGCCCGGGTCGGTTGCATGAGGTGTTCGGTAACGGACATCCTAGATGAATGGCCGTCTCCTGATTTTTCAGGAACAGAACCCGGCTTACAGACCATCTGGCGCTTTTTTACTCAAATTCCCCTGAAAACCAAAAAATCCACATCCAGGGACATAATCTCTTGACAAAAAGAACAAAAAAGGAACATAAGGGTGGGATAACACTCTAGTACCATTGACGCCCATAAAATCCCATGTCATACCAAAAAGGTTGAGGATTTAGGCGCGTGACGTGCGTCTCGGTTCTGACATTTTTTTGACGGGATTGAGGGGGTGGTCCAGCGATGAAATCGTTCATCGGGACCTTTGTGAATAAGATTGATGCGAAGGGGCGGATTTCCGTTCCAGCGTCGTTTCGTGCCGTTCTCCAGACAAAATCTTTGAGTAGCGTGACCTGCTACCCGGCTCTGACCGGACCATGCATTGAAGGCTGTGGTCTCGACCGGATTGAGGCCATGGTTGAAACGCTCCCGGACGAACCCATCCCTGGCGTCGAAGAAGACGCGATTGCTCATCTCATATTCGCGTCTGCCCGCGACCTACCCTTTGATGGCGGCGGACGTATCGTTTTACCGTCTGATTTCCTCAAAAAAGCGGACCTGACGGATCAAGGTGCATTCGTTGGAAAAGGACGCACCTTTCAAATTTGGAATCCAGCTGCCTTGGAGGTGGCTCACGCAGAAATGCTTAGCCGCACCATAGAAGGACGCGCCGCCGACCTGAAGGCGAAGACAAGGACGGAGGCTCTATGATGGCATCCGTGGCGCCCCCCCCCTCCGCCCCGATTACTGATCCAGATCATATTCCTGTTCTCCTCTCCGAAGTCATTGACGGTCTCGCGCCGAAAGATGGAGGGCTTTATGTAGACGGCACCTTTGGCGCTGGCGGTTACACGTCGGCCTTATTAAAGGCGGCCGACTGCACCGTATGGGCCATCGACCGCGACCCGGAAACTTTGGACCGAGGTAAAGCAATTGCGGACGCCTACCCTGGACGTCTCAACCTTCTTCATGGCCGCTTCGGCAACCTTGCAGAATTACTTATAGAAAACGGTGTCACAGCCGTTGACGGCATTGCGCTCGATCTTGGAATTAGTTCCATGCAGATCGATGACCGCAGCAGAGGCTTCTCTTTCCTAAGAGACGGCCCGTTAGACATGCGGATGGAAAAATCCGGCATGAGTGCTGCAGACGCTGTAAACTCGCTACCTGAATCAGAGCTGGCAGATATCATATATAAATATGGCCAGGAGAGGTTCTCTCGTCGTGTTGCCAAGGCCATTGTAAACGCCCGGAAAGAACGTCCATTTTCACGCACGATACATTTGGCTGATGCCATTCGTGCGGAAGTCCGCCGCTCACAAGATGGAATTGATCCGGCCACTCGGACGTTTCAGGCCCTGCGTATATATGTGAACGACGAGCTTGGAGAGTTGGAGCGTGGCCTTGCCGGAGCAGAACGCGTGCTGGGCGAAAATGGCCGCCTGGCTGTTGTCAGTTTTCATTCACTCGAAGATCGCATTGTTAAAACATTCATGCGTGACCGCAGTGGCCGAGGCCCTAATCCATCGCGACATCAACCGGCACCAGATCAAGGGCGGGTCACGACAAGTTTCAGCATCGTAAATACACGTGCCATCACGCCCTCCACGCGTGAAGTGAGCAATAATCCACGATCTCGGTCTGCACGGCTTCGTATTGCAGAGCGCACTGCATTGCCTGCTCTATCGACCGTTGACGGAGGTGCGGCATGAGATTGATGGATGTCATGTGGGTTGGCCTGGTGCTTGTCGTCGCGATCGCTTTATTTATCCTCAAGTACGAAGTGCAGAGCCTAGAGGGCACGCTGGCTGGTCGCCAAACAGAAATAGATGAACATGCCCGCGCCATCCAAGTTCTTGAAGCAGAGTGGACGTTCTTGAACGACCCCTCCCGTTTGCGTCGCCTCGGGTTGGAACACCTTGAGCTGGCACCTGTTGAGCCTGCACGTATTGTTTCTATCGATGTATTGCCGATCTCACGCGTTGAGAACGAAGAAGACCACGACTCCAGCGCCAAGACGGGAGCACGTTGATGGCTGTTTGGAACAAGAACTCTCGTAAGACAAACTTCATCTACCCCGGTGAAGACATTCAAGCGACGCCAAAAACACGCGTCACGCTGGTTGGAGACAACCAACGAGCCGTCGAAATTGGCCGCGCACGCCTTCTCGTCACTGCGGGTCTATTCACCTTTGCCTTCCTGTCGATTTCAGTCCGCCTTGTCGATTTGATGGTTCTGAATGGGGCGCTCGATACAGGCCCCTCTTACGCAATAAACGCCGAGGACGCCAAGCAACACTTCCGCTCCGATATCATTGATCGGAATGGCAGAGTTGTCGCAACGACTTTGCCGACCGCTAATCTTTATGCAGATGCAACAGAAATCATAGACGCCGAAGCTGCTGCCAAAGTCCTGACGCATATATTTCCAGACCTTGACGCAAACACGCTGAAAACGCGCTTAGACTCTGACCAGCGCTTCGTTTACCTGCGACGTCACTTAACGCCTAGTGAGCAATTCGAAGCCAATGCGCTGGGTATTCCTGGTCTATACTTTGAAGAGTCCGAACGCCGCATTTACCCTTATGGCAATCTGTTCTCGCACGTTCTTGGCGTTACAGATCCAGACAACAAAGGCAAGGCTGGGGTTGAGTTAGCCTTTGAGAGTGCGCTGTCAAAGCACCCTGAGCCGTTACAGCTCTCTTTAGATACTGGTGTTCAAAATGCAGTGCGGGAAACACTTTCTGCAGCGATGGAACGCTTTCGTGCTGTTGGTGCTGCCGGTGTTGTAATGAATGCCCACACGGGTGAAATAATCTCCTTGGTTTCACTACCCGACTTTGATCCGAAAGAGAACGATTGGTCGAATGCAGACACACAGTTTAATCGGGCAACATTGGGCGTCTATGAAATGGGCTCAACGTTCAAACTGTTCACCGCAGCGATGGCTTTGGATATGGGGGTTATTGGCATGGACAGCGTCTATGACGCTCGCACACCTCTGACCGTCGCGCGCTACAAAATTGACGATTATCATGCCGAGAAGCGCTGGCTGACCGTCCCTGAAATTTTAATTCACTCTTCTAATATCGGCGCTGCAAAAATTGCGTTAGATGCAGGCGCACCCGCGCAACAGGCCTTTTTGCAAAAACTTGGCATGCTGTCTCCGCTTGAACTTGAATTGCCGGAAGTTGGTCGCCCGATGTATCCCGCCGTTTGGCGCGAGATCAACACCGTCACAATCTCTTATGGGCATGGCATCGCCGTCACGCCTGTACATGTTGCGTCTGCGATTACAGCGCTGGTCAACGGAGGCATCCTTCACAAACCGACACTGATCAAGCGGGATACCGCACCCGGCGACGAGAGCACGCGGGTCATATCAGAAGCCACATCGAAGCAAATGCGCATGCTTATGCGTCTCGTTGTAACAGAGGGATCAGGCAAGCAAGCTGAAGTGGCCGGGTATCTCGTCGGTGGCAAAACAGGATCTGCCGAGAAAACCTCAAGCACCGGCGGCTACAGCGAACACAGCGTCCGCACCTCATTTGTTGGCGCCTTCCCGATGCATGATCCCAAATATGTGGTCTTGGTGTTGCTGGATGAACCGAAAGGACTCAAAGAAACCTTTAACTACGCGACTGCAGGCTGGAATGCCGCGCCCACAGTTGGCCGCATTATTGCCGAAATTGCGCCCATGCTCGGGGTGTATCCCACGACAGAGAAACCCATGGCACCTGAACTTGGTGTCTTAATCGAAGCAAACGCCCGGATTTCCGATATGGCCTTAGCCCCAGCCGGTACCGGCTTTGGGGGTAACCGTGCGGCTGAGTGAATTATTGGAGGATACAGGTAAAGACATGCACCGCCTAACCGACCTCAACATTGCGGGTCTGACCGCTAATTCAAAAGCAGTCGAGCCTGGCTACCTGTTCGCAGCCCTTCCCGGCAGCGCGGTAGACGGGCGCGCCTTTATTGCTGAGGCCTTGGAGCGTGGTGCAACAGCAATTCTAGCACCTGACGGAACTGATTTAGACGTCACAAATATTCAATTGATTACAGATGAGAATCCAAGACGCATCTTCGCTCAGTTGGCCGCCAAATATTTCAAAAGGCAGCCAGAAACCACCGTTGCAATCACGGGCACCAACGGCAAAACGTCCGTTGCTCAATTCGTCCGCCAAATTTGGCAACATGCCGGTCACGAAGCCGCATCACTGGGCACATTGGGTGTAACGTCAAATGTTCTGGAGGATAAGGGCAGCTTAACAACACCCGATCCTGTTTCGCTCCACAGGCTTTTGGCGGATCTCTCAGAGCATGGCGTTGATCATTTAGCCATGGAGGCTTCAAGCCATGGTCTTCATCAATATCGCCTCGACGGCGTTAAGGTCAGTGCCGCAGCCTTCACCAATTTAAGCCGCGATCACCTCGATTATCATGGCTCAATGGAGGCCTATTTGGCCGCCAAAATGCGTTTGTTCGGGGATATTTTAATTCCAGGGGGCGTCGCTGTCATCAACGCCGATGCTCCAGAATGTGCCCGCATCAAAGTGGTCTGCGCTGCCAAAGGGCATTCAGTCCTCACCTATGGTTATGCAGGCGACGCTATAAAACTTGTAAAAGTGAAGCCGTTAAACCGAGGACAGGAACTTGAGCTTATCATTCTCGATAAGGTCGAGCGTTTAACTTTGCCCTTGGCCGGAACATTCCAAGCCATGAATGCGCTCTGTGCAGCAGGTTTGGCTCTGGCAACGGGTGTATCCGCGAGCGATGTGGTCGATGCTTTAACCAACCTTGAAGGCGTGCCAGGGCGCCTGGAGCAGACTGGCTCTAAAGCAAATGGTGCAAGTGTTTTTGTGGACTATGCCCACACACCCGATGCTCTGACCACGGCTCTGAACGCTTTACGCCCTCATACAGACGGCAAACTATCTGTGGTCTTTGGTGCTGGGGGTGATCGTGACGCAGGTAAACGCGAACTGATGGGGCAAGCCGCCGCACATAGCGCAGACAAAATCTATGTCACCGACGACAACCCAAGGTCAGAAGATGCGGCCTTGATTCGTAAAGCTGTTCTGGCCGGGTGCCCGAACGCCATAGAGATTGGTGACCGTGGTGATGCTATCGAAGCCGCAATCGCCGCACTTGGCGAAAACGACGTTCTGCTGATCGCTGGTAAAGGGCACGAAACCGGCCAGATTATCGGTAATAAAGTCCTGCCGTTTGATGATCGGAAAATTGCCCGTCAAATCATTGAAAAACTGGGGGGCGCATCATGACGGCGCTCTGGACAAGTGACGCTATCGTTTCAGCGACTGGCGGGAAGACCTCAGGCAATTGGGATGTCGATGGCATAGCTATAGACAGTCGTGCGGTCGAGGTTGGCGATCTTTTCATTGCGGTGGTGGGGCCGAAGTTCAACGGCCATGATTTTGTTATCGAAGCGCTGGAACGCGGTGCCTCTGCGGCTATCGTCAGTGAAATACCTGACGGAAGCAAACAAACCGTTAATGAAGACCGATTGCTGATCGTCGATGATACGACAGACGCGCTCAACGCTTTAGCTGTTGCCGCGCGCGAACGCATGGGTGGTAAAGTTGTTGCCATTACCGGCAGTGTTGGCAAGACAACAACAAAAGAGGCTCTGGCTCTTACGCTGAGCCGCCAAGGCCGCACCCATGCCACAACTGGGAATCTAAATAACCATTGGGGTGTTCCCCTCAGCCTGGCCAGAATGCCTGCTGACACCGAGTTCGGTGTATTTGAGCTTGGCATGAACCATGCTGGCGAAATTACACCCCTGACGAAACTCGTGCGCCCCCATGTTGCCGTCATCACTACCGTCGAAGCGGTTCATCTGGAGTTTTTTGACTCAGTCGCCGGAATTGCAGACGCCAAAGCAGAAATTTTCTTAGGATTAGAGCCGGGTGGCATTGCTGTCATTCCTTCTGACAACCCCCACAATGAACGGCTGACACGTGCAGCTAATGCCGCAGATGTGGCATCTATTGTTTCCTTCGGAACTGACAACAGCGCAGCCTACGGATTGATTGCCTGGTCTGTGAGTGAAGCTGGAACGCGCGTTGCAGCAGATATTGGCGGTCGGCGTCTGGTTTACGACATCGGTATGGTCGGCAAACATATGGCGCTGAATAGCTTGGCTGTTCTTGCCGCCGTTGAAGCCTTGGGCGGAGACATCGCGCAAGCGGCCGGGGATTTGAACGACGTTACGCCGCCGCCTGGTCGTGGTGCACGCTCAATTATTCAAACGCAAGACGGGGCAATCGATCTTATTGATGAAAGCTACAACGCCAGCCCCGCGTCTGTCGCGGCGCTCGTTGATGCCCTGAACGCAACCCGCAAACGCAGCCGCGTAGTGTTGGTGTTGGGCGATATGCTGGAACTCGGTGACAAAACACCTGAACTGCATGCTGATCTGGCAACACCGATTGCCGCAGCAGGGATCGATAGCGTGTTCACCGCAGGTCCTGCAATGAAACACCTGCATGACGCGCTTCCGAAGCATCAGGCCTCTGGCCACGCCAACACGTCCGCTGAAATCGCTCCGCTAGTTGTTTCAGCTGTGCAGTCCGGCGACGTCATCGCCGTTAAAGGTTCGTTCGGCAGTAAAATGTCGGTTGTTGTTAAAGCCCTTAAAGACCTTGCTCAGGCACCCGCGCCTGCCATGGCCAACGGCGCTTAAGGAGATTTAACGACCCATGTTGTACTGGCTATCAAACTTCTCGGGCGATATCGCAATCTTAAACCTGTTTCGGTATCTCACGTTCCGAACCGGCGGCGCGGTATTGACTGCGATGCTGATTTCCTTCGTTTTTGGGCCAGCTATCATACGGTGGCTAAAAAGTCGCCAAGCCCACGGGCAGCCCATTCGCGAAGATGGGCCACAAAGCCACCTGCTGACCAAGCAAGGAACGCCGACCATGGGTGGTGTGATGATGTTGCTCGGCATTGCCGTCGCAACCTTACTGTGGGCGGACTTGTCTAACCATTACGTTTGGGCCGTGCTTGCAGTCACGCTTGGCTTTGGCGGGATCGGCTTCGCAGACGATTATCTGAAAGTGACAAAGAAGCACTCCGGCGGACTCCCGGGGCGCGTGAAACTAGGACTTGAAGCAGCCATCGCCATTGCTGTCTCGTTCTGGGTGGTCAGTGTTACCACTGATATTAACCCGACCGGATTGGCCCTGCCCTTTTTCAAAGACCTTCTGATCGATCTGGGCTGGTTCTACATCCCATTCGCGGCCTTCATAATCGTCGGCGCATCAAACTCCGTGAACTTGACCGATGGTTTAGATGGTCTTGCCATTGTACCCGTGATGATCTGCGCGGGTGTGTTTCTGATCATCTCTTATCTTATCGGTAACGCCTTCTTTGCAGATTACCTGCAAGTCCACTTCGT
>CAYGSZ010000036.1:0-7401 GCA_964352705.1 uncultured Rhodobacterales bacterium | reverse complement strand
GGCATTTATGTTCTTGAATTATCATCTTATCAGACGGAACTGACGCCCAATCTGCACTGCGACACAGCTGTACTGCTCAACATCACACCCGATCATTTAGACCGCCATAATGGATTTGAAGGCTATGTGTCTGCAAAAACTGAATTGTTTGCACACCAGAAAGACCGCGCTACGGCTATCATCGGTCAAGATGATGAGGCCTGCCGCACTTTGCTCGAACAGCTTTCTTCAGGCGGCCGACACAATCTTATTTCCATCTCTGCGAAAAACCAGGTTGAGAACGGTGTTTATGTTCAAAATGGCATCCTGACAGATACAGCGTTTGGTGACGGCGACACCATTGACTTAACCGGATTCAAAACTCTGCCAGGCCAGCATAATTGGCAGAACGCAGCAGCAGCCTACACAATCGCCCGCAAACACGGACTTGACCGGTCTCAAATCGTAAACGCGTTCGCTACGTTCCCAGGCTTGGCCCATCGGCAAGAGTTTGTCGGGACCGCAAATAACGTATCTTTTGTGAACGATAGCAAGGCAACAAATGCAGATGCGGCTGAGAAAGCCCTCGCCTGCTACGACACTGTGTATTGGATCGCGGGCGGTGTTGCAAAAGCGGGCGGCATTACCTCTCTCGGGCCGTTATTCGGACGTATTCGCCACGCCTTTCTGATTGGCGAAGCCGTCGATGCCTTCAACGCAGAACTGACAGCGTCTCACGTCAAGACTTCAACATACACGTCCCTTGAAGCCGCTACCGTTGCAGCAGGCGTTATAGCCATTGAGGACGGACTTGAAGGCGCAGTCGTGCTGTTGTCTCCGGCTTGCGCCTCTTTCGATATGTTTGACAACTTTGAAGAGCGCGGTGATGCGTTCCGCGCAGCGGTGCAAAACCAATGGCCGGAGGTGGCCGCATGAGCACCGCCTTTACCAGATCAGATACGAGTGTCGTCGGTCGTTGGTGGTGGACAGTGGACCGCTGGCTGTTAGTGGCTGCGGGAACCCTCATCATCATCGGCATGATTTTAACTTTAGCCGCAGGTCCGCCCGCAGCGGGCCGTATTGGTGCCGACACCTATCACTTCGTCCGCAAGCAGACAGTATTCCTACCGATAGCCATTGCCGTGATGTTGGGTATTTCACTAATGCCAGCGCTGTGGATTAGGCGTTTTGCAGCCCTTGGCTTGTTGTCCGGCTTTATCCTTATGGTTGGCACACTGCTGATCGGAGACGAAATCAACGGTGCCCAAAGGTGGCTGCGACTTGGTGGCTTCTCCATTCAGCCGTCAGAATTCATTAAGCCCTTCCTGGTCGTTGTGTCTGCCTGGATGTTTGCCTTGAGCCGCAATAAGGATGATATTCCTGGCAACCTTATTGCGTTCGTTTGCCTTATAGCGATCTGCGCTGTGCTTCTCTCCCAACCCGATATCGGTATGACGTTAGTGGTTGTATCGGTGTGGTGCGCGCAGTTCTTTATGGCAGGACTCCCAATATTTTGGGTGGTGTTGATTGCCTTTGCCGGTCTCGGTGCATTGGTCGGTGCATACTTCTTGTTCCCGCATGTGGCCAGCCGCGTTGACCGTTTTCTTGACCCGTCGTCGGGCGATACCTATCAAATCAGCCAAGCCATTCGTGCGTTTCAAAACGGCGGGTTATTTGGACGTGGCCCCGGAGAAGGCCGCGTCAAAGAAACCCTGCCTGATGCGCATACAGATTTCATCTTTGCCGTTGCTGGTGAAGAGTTCGGCGTCTTACTGTGCCTCTTCGTTGTTGCCTTGTTTGGTTTTCTGGTGCTGCGCGCCATGATCAAAGTGCTCCGCGAAGACAATCTTTTCATTCTGCTGGCTGTCGGCGGTCTGTCCGTGCAGTTCGGTTTACAAGCCATCATTAATATGGCGTCCAGCCTGCACATGATGCCGACTAAAGGCATGACACTTCCATTCATCTCCTATGGCGGTTCATCCATGCTCGCCCTCGCCATTGGTATGGGCATGATCCTGGGTCTGACCCGCCGTCGCCGAGACATGGAGGGCCTAAGCGCATGACAAATCTAACCTCTCCTATCGTTCTGGCGGCTGGCGGCACTGGCGGACATATGTTCCCAGCGGAAGCTTTAGCAAAAGTACTACTGAAACGCGGGCACAGTCTTGTTTGGATTACAGACGAACGCGGCTCTGCCCGCACTGGTTTGTTGTCAGAATTACCAACACATATCATCAGCGCACGCGGCCTTATGGGATCTGGCACGCTCGGTCGCTTGACCGGAGCCTTGAGTCTTGGCGTCGGTGTTTTTCAAGCGAGACGGATGCTCAAAGATCTCAACCCTGCCGCCGTGATTGGTTTTGGTGGCTATGCCGCAGCCCCAACGATGATGGCGGCCACGCATCTTAAACTACCGACAGCGCTCCATGAGCAGAATGGGGTCATTGGTCGCGCGAACAGGTTGTTTGCTAAGCGCGTGGATAAAGTCTGCACGTCTTTTGCAGAAACACGTAATGTACCTGAGGGCGTCACAACGATTCATACCGGCATGCCCGTCCGCAGTGCCTTCGGTGCCGTGCGCGCCAAGCCTTATATGGCTCCTAACGAAGGCGGTGACATTCGCATTGTTGTGATGGGTGGCAGTCAGGGGGCAGCGGTATTCAGTCAACTCATCCCATGTGCTTTGAAGCGCTTGCCGGAAGCCCTGCGCAAAAAGATCATCATTGATCAACAATGCCGCAGTGAACTGATTGATCAAACACGCCGTGCGTTCTCGAATTGCGGGGTCCAGGCGCGGCTTCAGCCCTTTTTTGATGATGTTGCGAGCCTCATTTCTGGCGCTCATCTGGTCATTGCCAGGTCAGGGTCTTCGACC
Organism: uncultured Rhodobacterales bacterium; assembly: GCA_964352705.1. GTDB lineage: Bacteria > Pseudomonadota > Alphaproteobacteria > Rhodospirillales > Rhodospirillaceae > WLXB01. The sequence continues at coordinate 4,547 of CAYGSZ010000036.1, read as the reverse complement.
GTGAGTGAAATCTGCTTCTCTGGCCGCCCAGGGATTTATGTTCCTTATCCTTATGCAGCTGACAATCATCAAACTGACAACGCAGAAGCCCTGGCAGCCGTAGGAGGCGGCTGGTGTTATCAACAAGATAGCCTGACGCCTGACGTCCTTGCAGAACAGATGGAAACGCTGTTTTTAAAACCAGAAGTGCTGGCGACAGCGGCTGCAAATGCGAAAGCTTTCGCCATTTCGAATGCTGCAGACCGGCTTGCTGATGTTGTCGAGGGATTGCTCAAGGGTAACAACGGTCATAGCAATGGCCACAACAATGGCTCCACTCAAGACATGCAGGGAGCAGCCTGATGCGCACCATGCCTTTAGACATTGGCACCATCCATTTCGTCGGAATCGGCGGCATCGGCATGAGTGGAATCGCGGAAGTCATGCATAACCTGGGCTATCAGGTGCAAGGCAGCGACATCGCCCAAAACGCCAATGTGGATCGTCTGCGAACGCTCGGTATCACAGTTGAGGTTGGTCATCGGGCCGAAAACCTCGGCGACGCACGCGTGATCGTCATTTCATCTGCGGTCAAATCAGATAATCCAGAAGTGGCTGCTGCCCGCAAAGCCATGATGCCGGTGGTGCGCCGGGCTGAAATGCTGGCCGAACTGATGCGCCTGAAATGGGCGATTGCGATCGGCGGCACCCATGGCAAAACCACAACAACATCTTTGATTGCCGCTGTGCTTGACGCTGCAAAGCTCGACCCCACTGTCATCAACGGCGGTATCATCAATGCATACGGCACCAACGCCCGTCTCGGCGAAGGCGATTGGATGGTCGTCGAAGCTGATGAGTCCGATGGAACCTTTATTCGACTGCCCGCGACGATCGCCGTAGTCACCAACATTGATCCGGAACACCTCGATTTCTATGGCGACTTTGAAACTCTGAAAGCCGCCTTTAGGACCTTTGTGGATGCGATCCCGTTCTACGGTTTTGCTACCTTGTGCATCGACCACCCTGAAGTGCAGGCACTGATCCCGCATCTGTCGGACCGCAAGATCATTACCTACGGCCTAGGCCCGCTTGCCAATGTGCGTGGGGAGAATGTCAGCTTGGACATAAGCGGTGCTAAATTCGACGTTGCGATATCAGACCGCATCACCGGGGGCGAGCGTCGCATCGAAGGCATTCAATTGCCCATGTTTGGCAACCATAATGTCTTGAACGCACTCGCCGCTATTGCTGTCGGTGCAGAATTAGGCGTCGATGACGCTACAATCCGTGACGGCCTGGCAAGGTTCACGGGCGTGAAACGCCGCTTCACCAAGACCGGCGAAGTCGATGGCATTACGATTATCGATGACTACGGACATCACCCCGTAGAGATTGCTGCGGTGTTGAAGGCCGCCCGCAGCGCCGCCTCCGGCCGGGTCATAGCCGTGGTGCAACCCCACCGATACTCACGCCTCGCGTCGTTGTTTGAAGAATTCTGCACCTGCTTTAATGATGCCGATCATGTGGTCGTCGCCGACGTCTATCCCGCTGGGGAATCACCCATTGAGGGGATCAACCGTGATGGTCTTGTTGAGGGATTACATGCCCACGGACATACTCAGGTCACTGGCCTTCTGTCTCCCAAACACCTTGCGGCTGTGATCGACGACATCGGTAATGCAGGTGACGTAGTGGTGTGTCTCGGTGCTGGCAACATTACAGCCTGGGCGCAGTCGCTCCCAGATGAACTTGCAGCGATCCGTTCCAAATCATCACAGGACTCGGCTTCATGATGACAGCGGAACGCACAGTACCGAACCTCATAGAGCAGTTGCCCGCAATTCGTGGCAGCTACGAGCCCTATGCTGTGCTTGCACCGAAGACTTGGTTTCGCGTGGGTGGTCCTGCGGAAGTTCTCTACACACCGGCGGATACCGAAGACCTGTGCGCGTTTCTATGCGACAAACCCAAAGATGTTCCGGTCACGGTCATTGGTTTAGCTTCAAATCTGCTTATTCGCGATGGCGGCATTCCTGGTGTCACGATTAAGCTGGGCCGCGCGTTTAACACGATTGATATCGAAGATATGACTCTGAGGTGCGGTGGCAGTGCCGTTGATGCCTCAGTGGCAACCTCAGCCCGGGACCATGGCATTGCAGGCCTAGAATTCTTGACTGGTATCCCCGGGACCATTGGCGGGGCGGTTCGCATGAACGCCGGTGCTTATGGTCGCGAGATTCAGGACGTGCTGATCAGTGCGACCGCCATTGATGACACAGGAAGCGTCCGCAAACTCAGTCGCGAAGACTTGGGTTTTAGCTATCGCCACTGCACCACACCAAAGAATTGGGTGTTTATTGGAGCAGAACTGAAGGGTGTTGCGGGCAACAAAGACGATATCACCCATCGCATTCGAGACATTCGTACCGAGCGTGAACAGGCTCAGCCCGTGCAAAGCCGCACCGGCGGCTCGACCTTTGCTAACCCTTCTGAGGCCAAAGCCTGGGAACTTATTGATCAGGCTGGCTGTCGTGGACTTATCCGTGGTGGCGCGATGGTGTCTAAAAAGCACTGCAACTTCCTGATCAATACGGGATCAGCCACAGCCGCTGATTTGGAAGGCCTGGGCGAAGACGTCCGCCGCCGTGTCCGTGACACCTCCGGCATTCCTCTCACCTGGGAAATTCGTCGTGTTGGCGTCTCTGCCAACGATGCCACTGCACCGCTCCATCGTATGGAGGGGCAAGCATGACCGCAAAGAACACTCCTAAGCGTGTTGCTGTGTTGTACGGCGGATTCTCGGCAGAGCGTGAGGTTTCGTTGGTGACCGGGCGGGACGCCGCCGATGCGCTTGAACAAGCGGGATACGATGTTGTGCGCATTGATGTGCCGCGCGACATGCCGGCCCTCACCACCGCACTGGCAGACGCTGCGCCTGACGTGGTCTTCAACGCGCTTCATGGGCGCTATGGAGAGGATGGCTGCATTCAGGGCCTACTGGACATGATGGCCCTGCCCTACACAAACTCGGGGCGCATTGCATCCACCTTGGCCATGGATAAAGCCATCGCCAAGCGGCACTTCGCTGCGGCTGGACTGCCTATTGCTGAAGACGTGATCGTCACCCGGAAGCACGCACAAAGCAGCGATCCAATGCCTCGACCCTACGTGATCAAACCCTTGAACGAGGGTTCTGCAGTCGGTGTCCACATCGTTCGCGAGAGCGATAACAAAGCGCCTTTAGATGATATGGGTGGCACGGATGACAGCCTCGTCTTGGTCGAACGCTACATTCCAGGACGTGAGTTAACAGTGACCGTCCTCGGCGACAAAGCTCTGGCCGTGACAGAGATTACGACCGAGCGTGCCTTCTATGACTACGATGCCAAATATGCGGAGGGCGGCTCAACACACATTCTGCCGGCAGACTTGAGTGAGACCGTTTACAACAGCGCGATGGCCATTTCCTTGGCTGCGCACAACGCGTTGGGGTGCAGAGGTGTGACACGGGCTGACCTTCGTTTGGATGGCGATGCCCTGTTCCTGTTGGAAGTCAATACTCAACCGGGACTTACGCCAACCTCACTCGTGCCTGAGCAGGCCGCGCATGTGGGCATGGCCTTTACCGATCTCGTCACTTGGATGGTGGAGAACGCGCAATGCGACGCATAAAACTCCGATATCTTAATCTGCTTGGCGGGGCTGCCTTGGTTATAGGCGGCGCGTGGGCGATTCAGTTTGCGGCTGCCCCCACCTACTGGACAGACGTTCCTAATCAAGCTGCTGAGTCCCTGTTCGCTGTCGGCATGAGCGTTGAAGAGGTCTTGGTCACAGGTCGCACAAAAACTTCGGCTGCCGATATTTTAGAGGCTTTAGGGGCCATACGTGGCACGCCGATCTTGGAGATCGATGTGCCTGCGGCTAAGGCCCGGATTACGGCCCTGCCTTGGGTGAGATCTGCAGAGATTGTTCGCCATCTACCCGGCAGCCTTCACATTAAAATCGATGAGCATGATGTCTACGCGCTTTGGCAACACAACGGTGGATACACCCTCATCGACGGCGATGGCACATCAATCGTGAACGTGGACGCAGCTCCGGCCAACTTGATCGTGGTCGTCGGCGAGGATGCCCCGGCCCATGCGAAAACCTTGTTTAAAGCACTGGAACAGCACCCTGAGCTTTCTGCCCGCGTCAAAGCCGCTGTGCGGTTTGGCAACCGTCGCTGGAACGTCACTCTGGACGATGTCGAGCACGGCGTCATTATCAAACTGCCGGAGCACGGCATAGCTAAAGCCTGGGATGGATTGGCCTCCCTGGATGCCAAACATCAACTGTTGAGCCGTGCCATTGCAGAAATCGATATGCGCATTGAGGGACGTCTCACCGTCCAGTTGAAAGAGGGCTACGCCCCCCTGCCACAACAGAGCCAAAACAACAGCCCCTTAAAACGGGATGTCCGAACGGGAGTCCAAGATGTGGGCACCCAGAACTTGGGCCAAGAGGAGAATTCAAAAGGTGTCTAAAGGTCCTTCACGCAACAGCGTCATTGCTGCCCTTGATGT
>CAYGSZ010000035.1:12069-17171 GCA_964352705.1 uncultured Rhodobacterales bacterium | reverse complement strand
TCTCTGAATCAGCCGTTTGACGCCAACCTGCATCAAGCCATGCAGGAAGTTGAGCACACAGAAGTGCCGACGGGCACGGTCGTTCAAGTTGTCCAGGACGGGTACATGATGTCTGATCGCTTGTTGCGCCCGGCTATGGTTGTGGTTTCAAAAGGGGGCCCAAAGCGCGTAGCACCTGAGGTAAACCCATCTGATAACAGCTCAGGTGTCGATAAGTCTGTCTGATTGCAATTGTAATCGTAAAGGCGTTGATCGTAACCATAAATTAGGCACGACCGATCACGTGTGCTTGAACTGTTGGTAAGGCCGTGTCACGACTCTGGAATAAATTTCTGAGCAAAATTTAGATACCAGGGAGCGGCAGAATGCAGATCACACGTGGACGCGTGGCTATTGGACTTATTTCAAAGTTACTTATCGCAACGTTAGGTTTTGTAGCACCGGTTAAGGCCGAGCCGCTTGATCAGACGGTTGGTCAGGTCTTAAGGGTCGATCTGAATAACCTTGCTGAGCCGAACCCGGAGTATGAAGGCCGTCCACGCGAAATGAATTTTTCGCGTCCGCGCGACCGCACTCCTGACGACAGACCCATTGTGCCGGAAGGGTTTAGCGTCGCCCTTTATGCCGAAGGTTTGGTGCATGCCAGAAACATGGCGGTTGCGCCCAATGGTGACGTTTTCATCGCTGAACCGCGCGCAAATCGCATCACCATTATGAGAGATACTGATCAAGATGGCGTGGCAGATGAGATTTTCACATACATTGATAATCTCGCGATGCCGCAAGGCATAGCCTTCATTGAAGATGCCGTTTTAATCAGCGACAAGGTTGGTGTCCGAAAATACCCCTATAGTGAAGATGCAACCGTCACGCCGTCTTCCAGTCAGTTGTTGACCCCGCTGGGCGCGCTGGGTGATCCCATGACGCGCTTCCACTGGTCTCGCAATATTGCCGTGCATCCTGACGGTAGCCGTTTTTACGTTGGTGTCGGGTCTGCCACTAATCTGGATGAAGACCCTGAGCCCTATGCGTCCATTCAGGAATTCCCGATGAGCGGCGGGCCTGGCCGCACATTTGCATCGGGTATCCGGGTACCAACCGAAGTGAAGTTTTATCCGGGAACGGAAGACCTCTACACTGTTGTCAACGAACGTGACCGTCAGGGCAATGAATTGGTCCCAGATTATTTCACGCGGGTGCCGGACGGCGCATTCTTTGGCTGGCCCTATAGTTACATGGGGTCAAACCCACAACCAGGTTTTGCGGATAAGCGCCCAGACTTGGTCGCGGCTGCGATTGCACCAGACGTGCCTTTTCTCTCTCATTCAGCGGCAATTGATCTTGAGTTCTACACGGGCGAGCAGTTTCCTGAAGCCTATCGCGGAGGTGCCTTTGTCACGCTGCATGGGTCGTGGAATGCGACTCAGCCACGCGGCTACTCGTTGGTCTATGTGCCCTTTAAAGACGGAAAGGCCATTGGCGAATATCAGGTTTTTGCGGTTGGCTTTTGGAATGGCGATGCTGAAAACAGCCAGGTCTGGGGTCGACCAGCCGGTGTGGTGATGCTGCCTGATGGCAGTCTGTTATTGTCCGATGATGTGGGTCAGACGGTCTGGAGAATCACTTATGAGGGGTAGGCTCGGTTCCCTTCTGGCAATCGGATTTTTGTTGAGTGCAGACTCTGCAAAGGCTCAGGATTTGTTTGAGCAGGAACCGGGCACAGTGATTTCGATTGATGTAAACGCCCTGCCGCAACCCTATTCACCGCCGAGTCCAGCCAACCCACCACGGACGATTCCGAAACCAGCCCGCGCGCTGCCAACAGTTTTGCCGGGGTTTAGTGTCAACGTGTTTGCCAGTGGGTTGAAGAATGCCCGCAACCTTAAAGTAGCGCCCGACGGCACAGCTTTCCTAAGTGAGCCACGGATTGGTCAGATCACCCTATTGCGGGACACCGATAACGATGGTCGCGCGGATGTTGTGACGACCTTTGCGGATGGGTTTAGAAATCCTCATGGCATTGCAATCGGCGACGGTTTTGTTTTGGTCGGTGATCTCAATGGCATTTGGCGGGTGCCCTATGCTGAGGGCGATACCAAAGCATCTGCTGATCCTGTGCAGGTTACCCAGCGCGGCGCTTTAGGTGACCCCAGTGGCCATTCCACGCGGAACGTGGTTCTGCACCCCGACGGTTCACGCTTTTATGTGGCGATTGGCAGCCGTGGAAATATTGCCGATGAACCAGAACCCCGGGCGACCATTCAGGAGTTTCAGATCGACGGATCTGGTCAGCGCACCTTTGCCAGCGGGCTTCGCAATCCCGTCGGTATGGCGTTCTATCCTGGCTCCACGGACCTTTACACTGTCGTCAATGAACGCGATGGTCTCCACGACGAGTTGGTGCCGGAGTATATGACCCGTGTGGCCGACGGTGGTTTTTATGGCTGGCCCTACAGTTATATGGGTTCAAACCCTCAGCCTAACTTTGCGGACAAGCGACCGGATTTGGTTGAATCTACCCTCGTTCCAGACACGCTTTTTCGCTCGCATTCTGCCCCCATCGGGTTGGTGTTTTACACCGGCACTCAGTTTCCGGCGGAGTATCAGGGCGGGGCTTTTGTAACGCTGCGTGGGTCCTGGAACGCCGCCCAGCCGCGCGGCTATAATGTTGTCTATGTTCCCGTCGAAGACGGAGTCAGTCAAAATCAATACACGGTATTCGCGTCTGGTCTCTGGGCTAAAGGGGAAGACAGAGCGGAAGTTTGGGGGCGTCCCACCGGCATTGCGATCACGCCTGATGGATCGCTTCTGTTTGCAGACGATGTCAGCCAAACTGTTTGGCGGATCACATACGATGGTGAACCATCTTGAAAAAATCGCCAGCCACTGATTCATTTTGGAATTCAGCTAGGGCGGCCGGGCATGTTCCCGGAGATGAGTATTGGGTGCGACGGATCGGGGCCAATCAATTCGTCGTCGACAGAATTTTATCCCTGGTGTTGGGCGGTGAAAAATGCGGTACGTTCGGCTTGAAATGGCTGCACGAACGCCAGCCTGAAACGACACCGATTTTGGATGGCTACGCTGTGTTGGTGGATATGGATGAGGCCCCAAAAGCCATCATCAAGACAACTCAAATCATGCCTGTTGCGTATAAAAACATCACAGAAAAACACCTGGTGATTGAAGGTCCTGGGGCCCGCGCCCTTGAGCGTTGGCGCGAAATTCATTGGCCCTATTGGCAAGGATTATTGAAGCCGTACGGTCTTGAGCCAACCCAGGAGATGCTGGTGATGGTCGAGCATTTCGACTTGATTGTTCCAAAACGGGCCTAGTTTAATGTCGACCCTTAGGGCCTTAACCCCAGATGATCGTCCGGCCTTGCAATCGTTCCTGGGACAACATCGCGCATCTTCGATGTTTTTGCGTTCCAACTTGCTGCAGGGCGGACTCATTTACGGTGGTCTGCACTACCAGGGACACTATGTCGGTTGTTTTGAGAACGACGTTTTAACGGATGTTGCGGCGCATTACTGGAATGACACCGTTGTTCTGCAAGCGCCCCAGCGCCCTTTAGACTTGGCGCAAGCTTTGGTTAAAAACTCCGGGCGGGCCGTGACTGGGGTTCTCGGCCCCTGGTCCCAGGTTCAGGCGGTCGAACCCCATCTCGATCTTGATCGCAGCCGGCTTGGCAAGGTCGTGCCTGAGCACCTTTATGCCCTGGACTTGGCCAAGCTCAGCATACCCAACGAACTCTCTGAGGGGCAGGTTCATAGCCGCTTCGCGCGCAAGGATGATCTCGTCTTACTGGTTGCGTGGCGGCGGGTTTATGACCACGTCACCATGGGGTTTCCAGAGCACGCCATTAGCGATGACCGAAATGCAGACATGCTTGTTGGCATGATTGAAGATCAGCGTTTGTGGGTTCTGGTAAAGGATAATGAGCTGGTTGCCATGACCGGTTTCAGCGCAAGGCTCCCAGATACGGTTCAAGTTGGCGGTGTTTTCACACCGGAAATACACCGTGGTCAGGGGTATGCAAGGTCAGCTGTTACAGCTTCACTTTTGGATGCCAGAGAGAGCGGAGCAACAGAGGCTCTATTGTTTACTGAAATGGATAATTATCCGGCCCAGAAAGCCTATGAAGCCCTCGGCTTCGTGAACGTCGGCGATTACGGTATGGTGGTTCTCGATCCGAGTTAAAACGTTATGCTCTAAGGGAGACATGAATGACCCGAAGTATTGTGATGGGCGGTGGCGGTGCAGCGATGCCAAATCTCGCAAAGCTAGATCCATTTTGGGAAGAGGCTAAAAAAGCAGCCCCAGACTTAAGTGAAGATCATCAGGTGCGGTCTCTTGGTATTGATGAAGAGACAACCGGAATGATTCTCGAATTTATTAAAGCGAAAACCAAAGTTGCCACGTTCAGTCTGCCTTGGGTTATGGCCGCAGAACAACACCCGGAAACGAAACCAGGCACGCCTGTTATTCTCACAGGATATGACGGAACACCGCGCGCGGTTGTGCGCATCACCAGTATTCGTGACACGACATTTGGTGACATTGGCCCAGAAGAAACCAAGCTGGATGGCCCACCCGTGCAAGACCCCGAAGTCTGGTTGCCGTTGCATCGGGACTATTGGAACGGCTTGTTGTCTCAGTATGGGAAAAAGTGCACAGACGATATGCCGGTCTTGGTCGAACCCTTCGACCTTGTGTATTTTAAAGAGGTATGAACATGCGATGGATGGCTAACTTATTTGTACTTTTTCTGTTTCCGAGCATCGCCTCTGCGAGCCCGGTCAGTGAATTTTGGCACTCCTGTTTACCCGAGATTTCGGTGCCGCCGGAAGATGGTTATTACCGCGTGCGCTCTATCGGAGGCACACCTGAAGCGACAGAGACCATCACCAACCTCATACTCTCTGGTAATAAAACAGGCACGTATACGTCTCCATGGATGTACGAAGGGGATCGTTCAATTACGCCTGTGGTTAGCGGCTACTCAGTCCTGACCGACGCAACAGACACGCCTCGTGCGGTCTTGCGGACAACTGGATTGCTCACGCTTCCGTTTAATCAGATTACAGAAGCTGAAACAG
>CAYGSZ010000035.1:5521-11969 GCA_964352705.1 uncultured Rhodobacterales bacterium | reverse complement strand
CGGACAACTGGATTGCTCACGCTTCCGTTTAATCAGATTACAGAAGCTGAAACAGTCTTGGATGGACCGGCAGTGCGTTCGTTGGACGTATGGCGTCAAATTCATGTTGGGTTCTTCACCCGCGAACTGGACAAACGCGACATAATTTTTGCCGAGGATATGCCGGTCACCGTCGAACAATTTGAGGTGGTGTGCATAGGTTAAGAATGACGTTGCAGAATGCACTCTACTTCTATCTCCACAAGCCAGTCTTTCACCAATAGTTCTTTCACCACCACCATCGTTGCGGCCGGCTTTATGGATGTGAAGACTTCGCCATGGGCTCGTCCGACGGCTTGCCAATCCTCGACGTTGACCAAATAAATACGTGTTCTTATAACGTCTTCAACGCGTCCGCCCAGATCGGTTATGGCGTGGGCAATGATGTCCAGGCAGCGCTTGGCTTGACCATAAGCATCCCCGGGCGCAGCAGTTGAGCCGTCTGATGCGATGGGCCCGGTTCCTGAAACCGATATTGTGTCACCCACGCGCACAGCGCGGCAGAATCCAATGGATGCTTCGTAAGGGGAGCCGGATGTTGTCGATGTGCGACTCATAATAAACCTTAATTTCTCTCTATAAGGCGCGGCGAAAGGTCAGGCTAATGCGACCGTTAAGTCCGGCAAGAGGACTGGTGTCGGGATAAATTTTCCGGATGCCATGAAATCGCATGCGGCTCTCTCCGTCCATAATAATTACGTCGCCGCTTTCAACCAGCACAGTTTGCGGCTTATCTGATCTTTTCAATCCGCCGATCAGAAAATCTGCCGCTGCCCCCAAGCAAATCGTCACAATGGGATGTGAAAAGTCGGCTTCATCCTTGTCTTGATGCAGGCCCATTTTTGCGCCGTTTTCATAATGGTTCATCAGGCAGGCATCGGGCTGAAATTCTGACGCGTCTGTTTTTGCCAGAACGGTTTTGAGCGTCTCATTAAACAGAGCGGGCATGGCTGGCCAAGGTTTGCCGGACCTGGGGTCTGTTTTGGTGTAGCGATATCCGTGTTTGTCGCTCCACCACCCGACTTGGCCGCAATTGGTCATTCTGGCTGAGTAAATCCCGCCAGACTTTGTTGTAGGGTGGGTCCAAGGGGCTTGTTCGGCAACAAGACTGACAGAATCGTGGCAACGCCCCTGCAGACTCCCCGAGATGCCAGATTTGATGACTTTGAAGCCACTGGGCAACTTTTGAGGGAATAAATCTGCTGTAAAGCTCATGAGATGTCCGCATACGCTCAAAAAAGAGTCTTTTCCCCTGTTGCGGGGTATTCCCGGACACCCTATATACCCCTCGACCCTGGCGGGGAAAGCAGGTCTCCTGAATTAGATCGGCGCGCCCTCTCAGAATAACCTTTGGGGGATACCCCACGGTGCCACATTTGGGCCCGGGATATCCGCCTCAATAAGAAGGAAGAAAATTATGGGTAAAGTTATTGGTATTGACCTCGGGACAACCAACTCCTGTGTCGCCGTCATGGATGGCTCTGAACCCCGAGTCATTGAAAATGCTGAGGGTGTGCGGACAACACCATCAATGGTGGCGTTCACGGAATCTGGAGAGCGCCTTGTTGGGCAGCCGGCCAAGCGCCAGGCCGTCACCAACCCCGAAAACACTCTTTTTGCCATTAAACGGTTGATCGGACGTCGTTTTGATGACCCGACCGTTAAAAAAGATCAGGCCCTCGTCCCTTATTCAATTATCAAGGGTGAAAACGGCGATGCCTGGGTCTCCGCTGGAAAAGAGAAGTATGCACCTTCTCAGGTTTCAGCCTTTATTTTGCAAAAGATGAAAGAAACCGCTGAGAGCTATCTTGGCGAATCTGTCACGGAAGCGGTTATTACGGTCCCGGCTTATTTCAATGACAGCCAACGCCAGGCCACCAAAGACGCGGGTAAAATCGCAGGTCTAGACGTTCTGCGTATCATTAACGAACCGACCGCCGCCGCCTTAGCGTATGGCATGGACAAGGAAGCCACCGGCACCATCGCGGTTTATGACCTTGGTGGTGGTACGTTTGACGTGTCTGTTTTGGAAATCGGCGACGGCGTCTTTGAAGTTAAATCAACCAACGGCGATACATTCCTCGGTGGTGAAGACTTCGATGCCCGGATCATTGAATACCTTGCAGAAGAGTTCAAAAAAGAAAACGGCATAGACCTCCGCAAGGATAAGCTGGCTCTGCAACGCCTCAAAGAGGGCGCTGAAAAAGCCAAAATTGAACTGTCGAGTTCCGGTCAAACAGAAGTCAACCTGCCTTTCATCACAGCAGATGCCTCCGGGCCACAGCACTTAAACATCAAACTCACCCGTGCCAAATACGAAGCCCTGGTAGATGACTTGGTTCAGCGCACCATTGAGCCGTGTAAAAAAGCGCTCAAAGATGCTGGCCTCAAACCAAATGAAATTGATGAAGTAATCCTGGTCGGCGGGATGACCCGAATGCCCAAAGTCCAGGCCGCTGTAAAAGAGTTTTTTGGTCGCGAGCCCCATAAGGGTGTTAACCCAGACGAAGTTGTAGCTCTTGGTGCTGCCATTCAAGCTGGCGTTCTTAAGGGTGACGTTAAAGACGTCCTGCTGCTGGATGTTACGCCGTTGTCTCTTGGGATCGAAACTCTTGGTGGTGTGTTTACACGTTTGATTGATCGCAACACCACGGTGCCAACACGGAAGAGCCAAACGTTCTCGACGGCAGAAGATAATCAGCAGGCTGTGACCATTCGCGTGTTCCAAGGGGAACGCGAGATGGCTGCAGACAATAAACTTCTCGGTCAATTTGATCTTATGGGTATTCCATCGTCACCGCGTGGTGTGCCTCAGATTGAAGTCACGTTCGACATCGATGCCAATGGTTTGGTCAATGTATCGGCCAAAGACAAAGCCACGGGCAAAGAACAGCAGATTCGCATTCAAGCGTCTGGCGGTTTGTCAGACGGCGATATCGATCAGATGGTCAAAGATGCTGAAATGCATGCCGAAGAAGATAAAAAGAAGCGTGAGTTGGTTGATGCCCGCAACCAAGCAGATGGTCTGGTTCACTCCACAGAAAAAACTCTTAAAGAACACGGCGACAAAGTTGACGCGTCGGACAAGGGTGAAATCGAAACAGCTCTCCAGGAGTTGAAAGACTCACTCGACACAGATGATGTTGAAGATATTAAGTCTAAAACAGAAACCTTGATGCAGGCCTCAATGAAACTTGGGCAGGCTATGTATGAAAGTGAACAGGCCTCTGCTGCCGAAGACAGTGGCGATGCTAGCGACGCTTCACCGGATGATCCAGAAATTGTTGATGCGGATTTTGAAGAAGTCGACGACAAAGATAAAAAATAACGCATCGTTTGTCTGAATACTCTCTTGGGATGTCTTGATGACGGCCCATCTTCAAACCACCTTACGGTCCAGCTAAAAATTAGCTGGGCCGATAAGCTTCCTAAGTGGTGGAGGCCGTAATGGCAAAGCGCGACTATTATGATTTACTCGGAGCGAGTAAGACCGCATCTGGCGACGAGCTTAAAAAAGCGTACCGTAAGCTCGCTATGAAATATCACCCGGACCGTAATCCGGGAGACAAACAAGCTGAGCAAAACTTTAAAGACCTTAATGAAGCCTATGAAGTTCTAAAGGACGAGCAAAAACGCGCGGCCTACGATCAGTATGGTCATGCTGCCTTTGAACAGGGTGGCGGTCCAGGCGCTGGTGGTCGCGGGTTCAGTGGCGGTTTCGGCGGCGGGTTCTCTGACATTTTTGACGAAATGTTTGGCGATATGATGGGCGGCCGTCGTGGAGGTCGGGGTCAAACCCAGGCTAGGGGCCAAGATCTTCGCTACAACATGGACGTCAGCCTGGAAGATGCCTACCAGGGTAAAAAGGCCACTATTACCGTTCCGTCTTCCACAACCTGCTCCTCGTGTGAAGGTAGCGGCGGCAAGGATGGCGCCAAACCAGATACCTGCTCCTCATGTGGCGGTGCAGGTAAAGTAAGAAGTCAGCAAGGCTTCTTTACGGTTGAGCGGTCTTGCCCCACCTGCGGTGGTGCTGGGCGGGTAATCAAAAATCCTTGTGGAAGTTGTCGCGGCACCGGCCGGACGCGCAAAGATAAAACACTCGAAGTGACTATTCCGCCTGGCGTTGAAGACGGCACGCGCATCCGCCTCGCTGGTGAAGGTGAAGCCGGACTCAACGGAGCCCCAGCCGGAGATCTGTATATTTTTCTGGGCCTCAAGCCTCACCGTCTGTTCCAGCGCGATGGCGCTAACCTTTATATGCGTGTGCCGATCTCGATGACGATTGCGGCGCTAGGCGGGGAAGTTGAAGTCCCGACCATTGAAGGCAGTAAGGTTCGCGTTTCGATTCCCCAAGGGTGTCAAAACGGACACCAGTTCCGCTTGCGCGGAAAGGGTATGAATGTGCTGCGTTCGACGGCCCGGGGAGACATGTTCCTCGAAGCGGCTGTTGAAGTACCGGTTAATCTGACAAAGAAACAAAAAGAACTTCTGCGTGAGTTCGAAAAAGACAGTGATCAGAAAACCTATAGCCCCGAGGCACAAGGTTTCTTCGATAAGATCAAAGATTTTTTTGAAGACCTTACTGAGAAATAGGCGCGCTAAAGTTTGCCACGCAGTCTTTGCGACCACGTTAGCTTTTGTGGCGTTTCTTCTTTGCCGTCCAGGTAGCTCCAAAAGAATGACATGGTGTATTTAACCTCCTGTATCGGGCTTACGCCGCGATGCAGGTGGGTCCAATAGGGCGGAAAAACAACAACCTTGCCCGGCGCCGGCTGAATTTTAAGGCCCTGATGCAGAAATTCTGTCGAGCCTTCTTTTCGAACGTCAGACAAATAAAGCAAACAGGCGAGAACCCGCTCAGCAGACTCCATGCCTGCATTATCTGCATGCCAGCTAAACCCCTGTCCCGGGTCGACGCGTTCAATGCGGGGATACCGGCATCCCACGCGTCCCGATGAAAGATGTTCAGAAAGCGCAGGAAAGGAAGCCGCATACTCAGCCACCGCCTTAGCAACGGCGACATGTGTTTGAACAACCACATCTTTCCACTCTTCCATTGTGTCATTCAGAAAAAGGATTGTCCCGCTACGTCCCGGGTCTTCTCTTCTCTCTGATTTGCCAACGGTTGAGGGGTGTTTGCGTTCATCCGCCTCAAAACGATCAATCAGCATCTGGCAATATTCTGCTCCAAGCATGTTAGGATACTCTTGGATAAAAGAGGGATGAGTTTGTGACACGTGTGATTGCCAAACTGAGAAAAATGGAAACAGCCTCACAGCTTATCTTTTTCTCTCGTAAGGTTGAAGCATGATTGGTTTCATCTCTCGCCTTTTCAATTCTAAATCGGTCGCCTCACGCGATGCCACGGGTGATACAGAATTAGCGTTAAACGCAAGAATTACAAAACTCTTGTCCCTTACTCCATCTGCCGCCGTTGAAGGGCAAACCGCCAAAGCAGCACTCGCAAAGGCTTTACATGAGGAGGGCGCAAAGGCTCTTGAGGTTGGATGTCCCGGGCTGGCTGCTGTCGCTCTGTCACGAGCGCAAAGCCTTGGCTGCCAAGAACCCTATCTTGATTATAATTTGGCTCTTGCTTACAGCCGCAGTGGTCAAGCCAATCAGGCTCACGAGAGTTTTAAGAAGGCCTTTTTTGGCTCGTTAAACAATGAAAAAGGGGATGGGTACTATCTGAGAAACCTTCATGCGCTTGAAGGTGTAACGCTGCAGCATCTTTATGAAGAAGCCGGTATTTGGGCGCAGCGCTATTCAAAAGGGCTCACACCTTACAGCCATAAAAAACCAAATCGGTTAGCACGCTCCAAGCTCCGCGTCGGTCTATTGTCTGGTCGGTTTTGCCGACATGCCGTTGGGTTTCTGACGTTGGCCGGCCTTGAAAAAGTTGATTCCTCTAAAATCGAATTTTTTCTCTACGCCAATGCCTCGCCACAAGATGACTACACGGAGCGTTTCAAAAAAATTGCTGCACAGTGGCACGATATCACTGAAGTGGACGATGGAGCAGCAGCCAGCCTGATTCACGGCCATGACCTAGATATTTTGATGGATATGGCGGGGCATTCCGCCGGCTCCCGCATGGGGGTCATCATGCGTAAACCAGCACCTATTCAGGCGAAATGGGCTGGCGGCCAACATGGCACAACAGGTGTTGTAGCGTTGGATTATTTTATGACTGACGAGATTGAAACCCCAACAGATCACGATCAATATTTTTATGAAACGCCAATCCGTTTGCCCAATGCGTATGCGTGTTATACGCCTCCTCCTGATGCGCCGGAGGTCGCTGCTCTGCCCGCAAGCCACACTGGTTATCTTACCTTCGGGTGTTTCAATAATATCGCCAAACTGACCGATACAACCGTTTCCACATGGGCTGAGATTCTCAAAC
>CAYGSZ010000035.1:0-5421 GCA_964352705.1 uncultured Rhodobacterales bacterium | reverse complement strand
AATATCGCCAAACTGACCGATACAACCGTTTCCACATGGGCTGAGATTCTCAAACACTTTCCAACCAGTCGCCTCATGCTCAAGCATTCCGCTTTAACAGAACAGATTACGAGAGACCGTGTGGCGTCACAGTTCTCCGCTTATGGCCTATCGCCTCTGCGCCTGGATTTAAGAGCACCTACGGATCAGGTTGCGCACCTCAAGGCGTATTCAGATGTTGATATTGCGCTTGATCCCTTTCCCTGGAGTGGGTGCGTCACCACCTGCGAAAGTCTGTGGATGGGGGTGCCGGTGCTGACGCTCTTGGGCGATGCGTTTTGTCACCGTCATTCTGCGAGCTTCCTGGCAACGGTCGGTCTGAAGGATTGGGTCGCTACAGATCAAAAGCAATACATCGGTAAGGCGATTGCGGCTGGACAAGATATGACGTTCTTAAGCAAACTTAGGGCTGATCTCAGATCAAAGGTTATGGAATCGCCTTTATGTGATGCTCACCAGTTTGGTAACGATTTTGAAAACGCCTTGTTTAGGATGACTAACGCTCAAGCAGCTTTGTAGCCTCTAAAAGCTATCTGGCAGACTGTTGTCGCAGATAAAGGAGCGGGTGAACCATCGCGAGGGCGTCCAAGTCTTCTGCGACCTCGCTTTTTAAGTCTTTATATTTTTCGAGCGCGACTTCATTCAGCAACAGAAGAGTGTTCTGCTGTAGCCACCAAAATACAGACTCATCCCCCCATATCATGGGTCGGATCACATCCAGGGTTTTAAAGCCCCGCGCGGAAAACTTCTCAGCCCAGTAGCCTGGCCATTGTTCGTTCACATGGCCGTTGCCACCTTGAAATGGGATGGCAGCGGAAAACAAAATGATATCTCCGTGCCTCACCAGACTATTAACGAACACATCAGCGGCTGTTTTGGGCAGATGCTCGGCAACTTCCAAGCTGATCACCAGGTCAAATTTTTGTTTGAGGTCCAGGGGGTTTTCCAAAGACTGATCAGAGAAGCACGATGCTGGGATCAATAATTCATTTGGGTTTATCCATGGTCCATCTACGCCTCTGATCGCGTCGGCTCCCAGTTCCTTGGCAACTTGTAGCCATGCGCCGTGTCCGCATCCAATATCAAGCACCGATGACGGCGAGAACGTTTGGAACACGGAGGCTAGAATTTTCCGGGCCGATGCCAGCCTGGCATTAGCATTGGCGTCTAACATCGCGTTGTAGCCGCTCGGGTCGCCCGGCGTTGAATCTGGGCGTGTTGAGTCTAGGTTTTGAGTCATGTCTTTAGTATAGAGGCACAGTCGTCTGAGAAAAGCACAGAGAGTTGTGCTACATTAATATCATTGTCCTCGTGTCTAACCGGAGAGTTTTCATCATGACTGTCGCCATAGGTGTTGTGGGCTGCGCCGGTCGTATGGGGCGGGCTGTCCTCCAAGAGATCCTGGCCACGGAAAGCTGTGTGGTTTCAGGTGGGACAGAAACCCAGGGTGAATACATCGGAAAAGATGTTGGTGACTTAATTGGGTCCGGGGCAACGGGTGCCTTGATCACGGCTGATGCCCACGCTCTTTTTTCCATCTCAGACGTTGTGATTGATTTTACAGTCCCGGTGGCGACACGCGGGCATGCCCAAGCCGCCCTGGAAACAGGAACGGGCCTTGTGGTTGGAACCACGGGTCTGAGTGAGGGGGATCAAAAGACAATTCAGTCTGCGGCACAGAAAGCCCCTGTGGTTCAGGCGTCTAATTTTTCTGTCGGTGTAAACTTGCTGTTTGCCTTAACCAAGCGCGTCGCGGCAACGCTGGGTCCGGACTACGATATAGAGATTGTCGAGATGCACCATCGCCATAAAGTTGATGCTCCTTCTGGGACGGCTCTAAGCTTAGGCAAAGCTGCAGCAGCTGGACGAAACGTCGCTTTGTCAGAGGTTGCCCGTTATGCGCGGGAAGGCCAGACAGGCGCGCGCCCTGTTGGAGAAATCGGTTTTGCGACGCTGCGGGGTGGCGGCGTTGTTGGCGATCACACGGCGATTTTTGCCAATGAGGTCGAACGTCTTGAACTCACGCATAAGGCCGGCTCCCGCGGTATTTTTGCCGGCGGAGCGGTCAGGGCCGCACTCTGGCTGCAAGGTCGTGAGGCCGGGTTGTACTCTATGTCCGACGTCCTCGATTTAAACTGATCATTTGAACGGACCACTGAGATGCGCGTTAAAGACATTCCAGAATTTTATGCGCGTTTGCAGGCGTTGGACCCTGAGCCCAAAGGCGAACTTAACTACGTCAATCCTTATACGTTGTTGGTTGCTGTTGTCATGTCGGCCCAGGCGACCGACGTGGGAGTCAATAAAGCAACGGGTCCATTGTTTAAGGTGGCGGATACGCCGGAGAAGATGGTTAAGCTCGGCGAGGCCAAACTTAAGGACTATATAAAAACCATTGGTCTTTATAACTCGAAAGCAAAAAACGTTATCGGACTGTCTCAGATCCTCATTGATCAATACAACAGTACCGTTCCTCAAGATCGTGAAACTCTGGAAACTCTACCGGGTGTTGGCCGAAAGACCGCCAACGTTGTGCTCAACATTGCGTTCGGGCATCCAACAATAGCTGTGGATACACACCTCTTTCGCATCGGCAACCGCACCGGCATTGCGCCGGGTAAGACGCCGCTAGAGGTTGAGCTCAAACTGGAAAAACGCACGCCGCCGGAATTTATGCAACATGCGCATCACTGGCTGATTCTGCATGGACGTTATTTGTGCAAAGCCCGAAAACCAGATTGCTGGCGTTGTCCCGTGGAAGATCTCTGCACCTTTAAACCGAAAACACCTGCGCCGGATGCGTCTACAAAAAAGCCGTCTAAGACACGCTAACTTTTGTCGGCGTCTATCACATCAATCGTGCCTTGCACGCGACCGCCAGAGGCAATGGAAATATTATTGTAGTTAATACTGCCTTTAACATGGCCGGATTCAGCGACTTCTAAAGTCAAGCGCGCCCTCAAGGTGCCGTCAAAAGTGCCAGCAATGTAAGCGTGATCGACTTCCGCATCGCCTTTAAACAGGCCGCCTTCTGCGACTTCCAATGTCACCGCATCGGACATATTGGCCTCTACAGTGCCTTGGACAACAAGAGTTTCACAGGACGAAATGTCGCCGCTCACCGAGATGGATTTCCCAACGACAAGACGTTTTCCATCCTCATCTCCAGAGGAGTCTGATCTCTCAGACGGTAGACGAGAGGGGTTTGGAATATCGACCACCTTTCTTGGAATTTCTGGGCGATAAGAGGAACTAGGGGGGTTCGACATTGGAGAATCCTTTTTAAAGGGTTTCAAAGGGGGTGAGATACTTTTGCTACCGTCACCAAGCGGCAAAGACCCGACTTCAGGAAAAGTCTCTGCGCTGTTTTTTGCATCACCTTTGTCACCATCGTTTTGTATACCCGCTTTATCAGATTCAGTTTTTGAGTCTGACACAGGTTTATCTGAAGTATCCGACTTCTTTTTGCCGAACATGAATCCCAACCCCATTTATCGTCAAATTTTGTTTTTCTATCATGATCACCGACACAACACGGTGTAATGCCGAAAGTCTATTACGGTGCCCTAAATTTATGAAACATATGTACCATGGCCGCAGCGCCGATCACAGGCGCGATGATGTTAACGACGGGTATTGTAAACAGGAAGGCAGTTGTTGCTCCAGTGAGCCATATAACAGTTTTATGTTTTTTATAGAGGGCTGTCGCGCTGTCTTGGTCAAGCCGTCGTAGCGCAACAATCTCAAAAAACTCTCGCCCAAGCAGATAGCCGTTAACCGCGTAATAGGCGACCAAATTAACCCCCGGGATAAGATAAAAGGGAAGCGCCAGCAGGTTTAAGGCAACGGTTAACAAGATCAGCCGTAAAGACGTCGCCGCAATTTGCCCCCAAGATAAAGAAATTGGAACTCCGATGCTGGGGTAATGACGCTTTTCTACAGCATCCGCCACATCTTCAAGCAGTACAGAAATCAGCGCGCTCACAATCCCGGGAAAGAGGATGAGCGCGAGCACAAACGTGGCTAACCCACCCAGAACATCAACGGTTGTTTCAACCCACCCAATCTCAAAAAACGCCGTATTTGCTATGGTCCAACCGATCCCGATGAATAAAAGGGCAAAAATGAGGGTGGCGCTGAGCAGGCTCTTCCCTATCACCGAGCGAATAAGGGGGTCCGATAATTGACCAATTGCCTTGGAAAAGGCCCGAATCATAAAAATGTCCTTTGCGCCTGGCTGCTTGTGTCCATGAAACGCGCCGCTATACTGCGCCGCCATCCAGCAGGCTATCTAATCTTAGGCATGGAGTCCCAATGTCAGAAGCTCGTTTTGACGTGGTCGGTATAGGCAGTGCAATTGTCGATATTCTGGCCCACACAGAAGATTCGTTTTTATCCAACCATGATGCCCCCAAAGGCACCATGTTGTGGGTCGAGGAAGATCAATCTGACGCTCTCTACAAAGAGATCGGTCCGGCTATTGAGGCGTCTGGTGGTTCAGCCGCTAACACCATGGCTGGAATAGCCTCTTTTGGCGGAAAACCGGCTTTTATTGGTAAAACCAAGCAAGATCAGCTGGGGGCCATTTTTGCCCACGATATTCGCGCAGTTGGGGTTCATTATGAAACTGAACCCTTACAAGAGGGGCTTGCTTCGGCACGCTGTATCATTTTAGTGACGCCAGACGCGCAGCGCACCATGTTTACCTATCTGGGCGCTAGCGGGTCGCTTTCTGCATCTGATATGGACCCAGATCTCATTGCTGCGTCGAAAGTGCTTTACATTGAAGGGTATCAGTGGGATTTGCCTGAGACAAAGACTGCAATCATTGAGGCGTGCAAGGTTGTTGGCCGGGCAGGCGGCAAAGTTGCGCTGACGCTCTCTGACCCTTTTGTGGTTGAGCGGCATCGCAATGATCTCTTCGACCTGGTGAACGAATACGTCGATATCCTGTTTGCCAATGAACAGGAAATCACAACCCTATTTCGGTCTAACACTTTTGATGGGGCCGTAGAGGCTATAGATGGCCGTGTTGAAATAGCCGCGTTAACGCGCGGCGAGGACGGCGCGGTGACGGTAACAAAGGATAAACTCATTCAAACACCTGCGGCCCCTGTAAAAAAGGTCGTTGATACAACGGGAGCTGGCGACTTATACGCTGCCGGCTTCTTGTTTGGGCATACCCGCGGTGATGACCTTAAAACGTGTGCCAGTCTTGGTGCCCTGGCTGCTGCAGAGGTTATCTCTCATATGGGTGCTCGGCCTGAACTATCTCTTAAAGACCTTGCTCAAAAGAACGGCTTCTAACCACACTTTTTATTCATCTTTTTTAACTCCTGGATTTATTTTATGTCGCTTCGCAACATTGCGATTATCGCGCAC
>CAYGSZ010000034.1:0-17342 GCA_964352705.1 uncultured Rhodobacterales bacterium | reverse complement strand
GTATTGAGTCTTTGGAGAAAATTCTCGACTCAGAAGATGCGAATTGGAAGGACAAGGTACAATGAGCAAGAAGTGGGATAAAATTTATCTGGATAAAGAGAACGCCTGGGTCTCAGGCGTTTGCGCTGGCCTAGCCCGCCACTTCAATTGGGACGTTAAGATCGTTCGCATCGGCTTCTTTCTCGGATGCTGGGCCTGGGCGCCAATTTTCATCCTGAGTTATATCGCCATGGCGTTCTTCTTGGATCCGTTGCCAACAAAGGACTTAGAGGTCGATCTCAAGGCCATGGAAGCAGCGGCAAAACCGGCGCGGCCCGGGTCGGCGCGGCGCAAGTTTGCAGCGACGTCTGAGCGCTATCAGAAACTGGAAGAAAGGTTGCGTGCCCTTGAAAGCGTGGTGACATCACGGGCCTTTCAGATGGATCAGGAATTGGGCCGACGTTAGAGAAATCCCCCGACGAAAATTAAATCCCCTCTCCCCAAAAACTTAACCTCGCGTTGGCATGCCGCACGTGAGGTTCTTCTTTGGCGGAAGACTTAAGTCCCCTCGACCTCTACACGAAGAAGTTCGAGCGCCAGCCATTCTTCTTCTGCCGCCGCCAAACGGACTTCCGCCGCCTCAAGGTCCGCCGTCGCCTTGGTAAACCCGTCAGGATCACGACTGTAAAAACCGGCGTCGGCAAGATGTGACTGTAACCCTTCAATTGTTTTGCTCAAGGCCTCCATCTCCTTTGGAAGGCTCTCAAGAGCAAACTTGTCTTTGAAGGACAACTTGCGTTTTGCGTTACTCGCGGAGTCTGCATTCTGACCAGACTTCTTGCCGCCTTTGGATTTCGCTTTTTGCTCGGCGGCTTGGCCACGCGCACTGTCCATATCCTCGACGCCAGACCCGCGTTGCACCAGCATGTCAGAGTAACCGCCCGCGTAGTCTAACCAATGCCCGGGTTTATCGGAGGCAATCACGGAGGTCACAACACGATCCAGGAAATCACGGTCGTGGCTGACCAGCAGAACAGTGCCTTCATAGTCAGCCAGCAGCTCTTGCAAAAGATCAAGGGTTTCTAAATCGAGATCGTTGGTGGGTTCATCAAGCACCAGAAGATTAGATTTTTTTGCCAGCGCACGCGCCAGCATGAGTCGGCCACGCTCGCCGCCTGAGAGAACCGTGATCGGTGTGTTGACCATATCCGGCGAAAACAGAAAGTCTTTCATATAGCCGATGACATGACGCGGCGTGCCCTGCACGTCTACGTTATCGCCAGAGTCGTCGGTTAAGGCCTGCCCGACCGTCCATTTAGGATCCAACGCCTCGCGGTTTTGATCCATGGTTGCGATTTCCAGGAAGGTGCCCATACGCACATGGCCCGTATCCGGCTTGAGACCGCCGGTGAGCATGTTGAGCAGCGTGGTCTTACCAGCACCGTTGGGGCCGACGATGCCAATGCGATCCCCGCGCTGAATGCGCACGGAAAAATCTTCGATCACCTGGAAATTTTCAAAGGCTTTGGAAATTGATTTCGCTTCAATCACCATCTTGCTCGACGCATCGGACTCGCCAACCTGAAGGTTGACGTTGCCAACACGACTGCGATGATCGCGCCGGTCTTGCCGCAGCGTGTGTAGAGACTCCAGCCGCCGGACGTTGCGCTTGCGCCGACCACTGACGCCGTAACGCAACCAATGTTCTTCGCGAACAATTTTACGATCAATTTTTTGCTGGGTGCGATCTTCCTGATCAATGATCTCATCGCGCCAGGCTTCGAAATGCCCAAACCCCTTGCTTAAACGTCGGGTTATCCCGCGGTCCAGCCATACGGTGGCCTGCGATAAATCTTCCAGGAACCGACGGTCGTGGCTGATCAGCACAAGCGCGCGACGCAAACTCTTGAGTTCCCGCTCCAGCCATTCAATGGTCGGAAGATCGAGATGGTTGGTGGGCTCATCCAGGAGAACAACATCCGGTCGGGGGGCAATAATACGCGCCAATGCCGCACGGCGGCGCTCCCCTCCTGACAAATGCGCTGGCTCTTCTTCGCCGGTAAGACCTAATTGCTCAAGCAGATAGAGCGCCCGATAGGGATCATCGCCATCTTCCAGACCTTCTTCGACGTAGCTCAGGGTTGTGCTGTAGCCGGTCAGGTCGGGTTCCTGTGGCAAATAGCGCACCGTCGCCCCTGGCTGAACAAAGCGCTGCCCCTCTTCAAACTCAACCAGGCCTGCCGCGATTTTGAGCAAGGTTGATTTGCCTGAGCCGTTGCGCCCGACGAGACACACCGTCTCTTCGGGCAATACCGTCAGTTCAGCCCCTTGCAGAACCGGGGCTCCGCCAAAGGTCAGATGAATATTTTGCAGGGTGAGTAAAGGAGGTGCGGCCATGGCGCTGCGTGTATCGCCTCAGCCGCTATTCCGCAAGTGAAGTTGTTAGTGTGTGACCTGCTTTAACGCCTTACTTTAATTCCAGTTCACGTCCGGAAACGCCCGGACCTTCTGCTCGCTCTTTTTGCGTTCGTAGTAGGGAATACTCTGATCGTTGTCGCTGCGCGCCCGGTCGTCGTGGGCTTCAGCCGCCGCTATCATTTTTTCCGCCATCTCCGGTTTGAGCACAACCACGCCATCAGAATCAGCAAGAATGATATCACCCGGATTTACAATGACGCCGCCGCAGATCACCGGCACATTGAGAGAACCGGGATGGTCCGAACCTTTGGCCGTGGGCGAGACACCGCGCACAAACAAGGGAATCTGAGGCCGTTCACGGGCCAGAAGGCTGGAATTCATGCAACTGCCATCAATCACAATACCCACAACCCCCGCCTTAGCCGCCGCAATCGTCATCGACATGCCCCAGGCCGCGATCTCGGTGTGTCCACCCGCATCCACCACCAGCACATCCCCGGGCTTGGCGTATTTCGGGGCGAGTTCTCCCATCAAACGATCGTCCCAATACTCTGGCCTGACGGTGAAGGCCGGGCCACAGATGCGCCACGTGGGGTCCAGCGGCTTGATATCGGGATGAACCACCTGACGCGGCCCGACCTCAAAACCGGCCACGCCGACGTGCTGCTTGGATACTTTTTCGATCAGGGCTGGATCAGGCCGTTTAAAGTCTGTGATGATTTCGTGCATGACGTTCGCCCCTGCGCTACTCTAGCTTTATGACCAACCTTACCTCACTTCTTCGGATGCGAAACAAGAGAATACGCACCAGCGTGTGGGCCGCTTTTTGTTTGGCTTTGGTTGCGACTCTCACCCCAATTTTGTCTCAAGCAGACACAACACTGCGGGTGGCTGTTCAAACCCTACCGGCGGCGCTGGGTAACGTGCACCGCTCTACCAGTTCGTCTGAATTATACTCTTGGGCGGCGATGTTCGACCCCCTCACCCTGGTTGCTGAGGATGCAACGGTGCAGCCCTGGCTGATGGAAAGCTGGGAGGCCGTTAACCCAACCACATGGCATTTCCGCCTGCGGCAAGACGTAACTTTTCATAACGGCGAGCCGTTTAATGCGGACGCTGTTATCAACACGCTAAGCTATCTGACCTCTGAGGCGGGACAACGCGAAGCGCTCTCACGGCTGACCAATTCCATCTCAGGCGTGCGGGCGCTTGATCCCTTTACGGTCGAAATTACCACCCATTATCCCAACCTGATGCTGCCAGCCGAGCTTGGTATTATTCGCATTGTCGCGCCGAAGCATTGGCAAGAGTTGGGTCCTGATGGTTTTGCCCGCGACCCGGTTGGCACAGGCCCCTTCAAGGTGGAGAACTGGAGACCCGGAAAAATCTCCCTCAGTGCGTTTCGTGAGGGTTGGCATAACCCTGGGTATGACGCCCTGGAACTCAATCAATTGAGTGATCCAACGTCCCGGACTCAGGGTATTCTCTCGGATAATCTGGATATCGCTCTGGTGATCGGACCTGATGAGATTGAAACACTGGCGGCCTCGGGTCACATCCACCATGTCAGCAGCGGCGTCGGTGCCATGGGCATTGCCTGGCTGCCTGAAAAGGGTGGCCCCATTGCCGATCCGCGTGTCCGCCGCGCTTTAAACTATGCCATCAACCGGGAGGCCTACATCTCTGCTTTGCTTCAAGGCAGTACGTCAGCGGCCACGCAAGCAACCCCCGCCAATGCCATCGGTTGGGACCCTGACCTGCCCGCGTGGACCTATGATCCTGAAAAAGCAAAGGCCATGTTGGTAGACGCCGGCTACGGTGACGGCTTTGATCTAATGATTGAATTGGCAGCTGGCGGCGCGGCAGCCGATACCGCGATCCACCAAGCGATCGCCCAGGACCTTGCCAAGATCGGCGTTGGCCTTGAGGTGCGGTCCATCACCATTCCGGACATGATCACGAAGTTCACCTTCGGTGGTTGGGAAGGAAATGGCTTCAACATGGACTTTAACGTCAAGCCCAGCATGGATGCCCTGCGCCCGTTTGTCAGCTGCCTGACCCGGAAACTGTGGCATTGCCGCCCAGAACTGGCCGAGAAAACGCGCGAGGCGCAGGCGGAATGGGACCCGGAAAAACGGCTCACTTTGGTGCGCGGCCTGCTCAAGGCCTATCACGACGACCCGCCCATGCTGTATATGCACGATACTGTCATGTTTGACGGCTTGAGCAAGAATGTGCGCGGGTACAATCCGGTTAATCTGATTATTAACTACGCCGACTTGAAGCCTGCTGAGTAGCAGGCCGTTTTTAGGTGGGGCCGACTTCCGATACGCGCCTGAGTTGATTTTGGCTCGAAATCACCTTAATCATTAGGAGTTAATAGGCAGTTCCGTCTGTTATGTTGAGGATAGCCTGACTATGCTATCTCAATTAGGGGGTCTGCCGTTCGCAGCCTAGATCGATTTGGCGCCCAACTGCCAATGCGAAAGCAGTGTATGAAGAAGTTCGAAAAAGATAAGCTCGCGGAACTGGATATTTATCTGGGAGAACCGAACGAGCAGGTGAGAGAAGGCCTCCGGGCTATGCTCCGCTCGGAAGGACTGCGCCGAATGCGCACGTTCACGCGCATTGACGACTTAATGAACGCCATGAAAGAGCGCTCACCAGACTTATTGGTGGTCGCCGATGATATGGACCCAGAAATTTTTCAGATCGTCAAAGACATCCGCCATCATCGTATTGGCAGAAACCCATTTATCCTCATTAGCTTCATGGTCAACGCGGAAGAAGATCGGGCGATTAAGAAAGCCATCCTTTCCGGGGCTGACGACGTTATGATTAAACCGGTCTCCCCGGGGCGTTTGCTTGAGCGGGTCAGTCAACTTGGCACCAAGCGTTTGCCATTTATTGCGACAACAGATTACGTGGGGCCTGAACGGCGACGTGCCGATGCCAGCCGCCCTTCTAAAATTCGTCAACTCACGGTTATCAATACCCTTCAGGCCAAGCTAGAAGGTAAGCGGGTAACGTCCGTTGATGTCGCCCGTGGGGTCGAACACTGCATGAATCAAGTCATGGCCGCGAAATTGGACTCTCATGGCCTGCGCCTGGGTTACGTGTGCAACCTGATCCTTAAAGCCTATGACGAAAAAACCGTTACCAAAGAAGTTGAAGAAAACCTTATCGTTCTGGTGAGCGTCTTGGAAGATGCGGCAAAAACCGCAAAAGGCGTAGGCGAACCGGAGCTTTCTGGGATTTGCGTCGATTTGGCGCGCCAGGTCGAAGAATTGGCAGAGAAATACGAAGAGCCCTCAGCCAGCGAACTCTCCATTATCCGTAAACTCACCAAAGCCTTTGAACTGGCAAAGGGCAATTCTAATATCCCCTTGATGCCAGCACCCGCTCAACCGCCTGCTCAATCCGCCGCTAAGCCCCCTCCTCAGTCCACTGGGCAAGCGGGCACCTCTGGTGGACCGAAAAGCGCATCTCCCCCAGCGCAAAAGAAGGCTGAACCGCCCGAAAACCCCGGTACGGGCAGTGGTGAAGGTCCAGGCAGTAAGCGCGCCGCAGCGCAATAGAATCCTCGCTGTCGCTCAATAGCATGACAATAACGCTGTGATTGTTTTCAGGCGTTTCTAAAAAACCAGCGCGTTGCCACCGCTGCCACGTAAGACGGCCTTATATAAAGCCCAGTGTTTGCTTGCCTCTTGGCGGTTGATCGCCGATCATAGAGCATTAGCGATCCGGATATCGCTAAGTGGGGAATTCTCAGGACTACTTTAAAATTTTATGTCCCAACTGGACCGCGCCAATCTCGCTTCCATAACCGTCTACATTGGTGAAAAAGACTATCACCAACGTCAAAAGTTACGGGAGATGTTCCTCTCTGAAGGAATCAAGAACATCTCGACACATGCCACTGTCGCGAGTCTGCGCACTTTGATGTTTGAGGTGCCGCCGGATCTATTGGTTTTGTCCGATGACTTTGATCCTGATGTTTTTGAGATTATCAAAGAAGTCCGCTTTAACCAGCTTGGCGTAAACCCGTTCATTGTCATCAGCGTGCTGGTCGGCCAAAGGAGTGGCCACAACATCCAGAAAGCGATTGAGGTCGGTGTTGATGACGTTGTTATTAAACCCCTCGATCCGAAGAAAATTCATGAGCGTCTTAGACTAATTACCTATTATCGGCAGCCGTTTGTGGCGACGTCAGAGTACGTCGGCCCTGATCGCAAGAGCGATAAGGTCAATCATCCCGGTGCCCGTCGCGTGAATGTTTTGAATACCATGCGCGAAAAGGCTGATGGGCGTAAATTTGAACTCGGCGAACTTAATGAAGCGATTACAGACTCATTGAGCCAGGTGGTTGCTGCGCAACTGACAAGCCAAAGCATGAAAATGGGTCAGCTGTGCGATGTTATTCTGAACGCCCATAAAAAGGGACGTATTACAGAAGAACTGCGGGACAACTTTACAGCCCTCACGGATATCTTGCGCGAAGCCGCAAAAATGGCCCAATCATTAAAAGACAACTCTCTGGAAAGTTTGTGCCTCTCGCTTGCCGAGAATGTTGCTATGATGGCGATCAACTACGAAACACTGGAAGATGGCGATATTGATTTGATTGAAAAGCTCTCACAAGCGTTCCGCATGGCCATCGACTCTGCCTCCCAACGCAAGCAAAATGAAGAAGATGAGCATGCTGCAAAATATGCCGGACGCGTCGCAGGCAATGCGGTCGATGTCTAATGGAAATCATGATGCGTTTTAGTAATCGTTTGGCGTTTGTTTTAAGTCTGCTCCTCTCCGGCCTTATTGGTCTGTCGGCCCACGCCCAATCTGAAGAAACAATAACGCTGCGCGTTTCTGCCTATCTGTCGCCCCTCAGCCATAGCGTTGCACACATTTACAAACCCTGGATGGAGCGCATCACAGAAGCCTCTAACGGGCGCATCAAATTTGAATCCTTTTGGGGCGGCGGCTTGGGTCGCAACCCATACAAACAATTCGATCTGGTCAAAGCTGGCATCACCGACATCGGACTGGTTCAACCCAGTTACACCCCTGGCCAGTTTCCACAACTTCAGGCCTTTGAACTGCCCTTCATGATGCGCTCATCGACAGAGGCGAGCCTGGTGGCGTGGCGTTTGTATGAACGGGGCCTTTTGAAAGGCTTTGAGGATGTGAAACTGATCGGATTGTGGACCGCAGAACCGAGCAATTTATACACGCGTGACCCCATCAAAAGTTATAGTGACATTGCCCGCATGAAAATCCGCTCGGTCGGTCGCCTTGAGGGTGATTTTCTTAGCAAACTGGATGCTGTGCCCGAAGCGCTGCATCCGGCAGATGCGGTAGAAGCCTTGCGTCGTGGCACGATTGATGGCGCGATTCAGGGCTGGATCGCGATTAACACCTTCCAGACGTACCGGGAAACCAGCTACGTCATTACGGCTCCGCTGGGCACGGTCACCTTCGGGATCATGATGAACAAAGAGAAGTGGGAGCAAGTGCCTGCTGATCTGCAACAGATCATCAACGACAACAGCGGAGCCTACATGGCGATTCTGGGTGGGCAAGCCTACGATAAAAAGCAGGCCGAGATTTCAGCGCGCTTACGAGAAGAAGAACACCTTATTTTTGTTGACGCCGATCCTGTAGAACTCGACCAAATGGAAAGCTATGTCAAACCGATTGCAGACACTTGGGCCGAGCGCACTCCTCTTGGCGCAGAAACCTATGAGGCCATGAAAGAGATCATCAAAGACCTGCGGCGCCGGGAGCGCCAATCCTGATGTCTGAGACCTCACACGACACCCGCGCCTCTACGCAACTGTTGGATCGTGCCGTGGATGCCATGGCAATCATAGGGTTTACGGGGTTGGTTGTTATTGCGTTCATGACAGTGGTTGATGTTTTTCTGCGTTACATGGGCCTGCCGCGCATCCCTGGCCTCAATGATATTGAAGAAGTGGCCTTTGCCATTGTCATCGCCAGTTGTTTTCCTGCCGGTTTAAAAAAAGGGAATGCCGTGACGGTGCGCGTTCTGGGGAAAATCCTGGGACCTAAAGCGCACAGCCGCTTAGATGTGATTGGCGCAGCATTCATGCTGACCTTCTTTGTGCTGACCGCCTGGCAATTTGTTGCCTTTACTATTGATTACGCCGCCGCAAACCGCACGACCTCTACATTGGAGTGGTCTGTCACACCGGTCTGGACCGTCGTCAGCCTGATCATGGTGGCCTGCGTTCTGGTCCAGAGTTGGGTACTCCGAGAAACCGTCTCAGCAGCACGTTCGGGTAAACCCATCGAACATGAAGCAGAATCTCTCTAGGACCGAATAGAACATGGAACCTCCTGTCATTGGCGGCTTGGTCGTCGCCGGAATGTTTGTAATGATCGCGCTGCATGTGCCTATTGGTATTGCTATGGCCATTGCGGGGTTCATCGGGACCGGCGTGCTCATCGGCTTTGAGCCCGCTATTGCTCTGTTTGGTATTGAACCTTCGGCGGCCATTGCCAGCCAGGAACTGGCGATCATCGCGCTGTTTTTGTTAATGGGAAATTTTGCAGCCGCAGCGGGCCTTTCGGGTGATTTGTATCGTCTGGCCCAAGCGTTCCTGGGGCATCGCAAGGGTGGTCTGGCGATGGCGACGGTTGCGACCTGTGCCGGATTTGGCGCGGTCTGCGGGTCGTCCTTAGCAACCACGGCAACCATGACCCGCATTGCCTTGCCGGAAATGGACAAACGCGGGTATGCCCGACGCCTGTCAACGGGGTCGATCGCCGCCGGTTCAACACTTGGGGTGATCGTGCCGCCCTCTGTGTTGCTGGTGCTGTACGCCATTCTCACAGAACAGTTTGTCACGGCGCTGTTCGTTGCCGCCCTTGGACCAGCAGTAATCGCTGTGTTTTTGTACATGATCACCGTCTTTGCTTACGTGAAAGTCTCCCCAGAGTCCGGACCAGCGGCAGAGCGGGTTCCGTGGTCGGAGCGCCGCCAAATCCTGAAAAAAAGCTGGGGCGTTGTGACCCTGGCGGTCATCGTTTCAGGTGGTATTTACTCAGGCCTTTTCACCGTCAATGAAGCCGCCGCCGTAGGCGCAACCGTTGCCATTGCTTTTGCCGCACTGCG
Source organism: uncultured Rhodobacterales bacterium (assembly GCA_964352705.1). Lineage (GTDB taxonomy): Bacteria > Pseudomonadota > Alphaproteobacteria > Rhodospirillales > Rhodospirillaceae > WLXB01. The sequence continues at coordinate 7,810 of CAYGSZ010000034.1, read as the reverse complement.
CGGGCATCTCAGCCGCAGTGTCTTCTTTGCCAATCTGAAAGAAACCGCAGCCAGTACAGCGCTGATTTATCTGATCATTATCGGGGCGTCGATTTTCTCCTACGCGGTTACGCTGTCGCATCTGCCGGACATTATTGTCGGCTCTATCGAAGGGCTTGGGCTTCAGCCGCTGCTGGTCATTCTGATGCTGCAAGCCATGTATATTATTCTAGGTGCGATTTTCGATACTGTGGCCGCCATGGTGATCACCCTGCCCTTCGTGTTCCCACTGATCACTGGCATGGGCTACGACCCTATTTGGTGGGGCGTGATTAACGTGGTGGTGATGGAAATGGGCATGATCACGCCGCCCATTGGTTTGAATGTGTTTGTGATGCACGGCATGAACAAAGATGTATCGCTCAGCACGGTTTACGCTGGTATCTGGCCGTTCTTATTATCTGATTTTGTCCGCCTGATCATTCTCACCCTGTTCCCCGTTCTTACCCTGTGGCTGCCAAAAGCTCTGGGTTTGATGTAGAGAAAGACGACAAGATGAACGATACACCTGACTCTGGCGGTATTCTGCAATGGCTCGGCGAGGTCATTGGCGGTTTTCTCGCAAGCATTCCACCTGCCATCGGCAACTTCTTTACAGGCGTTGGCCAAGGGGCCGGGGTTTATGGATTGGCCGATTGGGCCGCCCTGATCATCGGCATTGCCCTGCTGCTCTCCGGGATTAAGGGGCTGATGAGCGGTCGTGTGGTTGGCTCAATACTGAGCGGCGCAATCGGGCTTGTGCTCATGAGTTGGGCTGTTTCTTAGAAACGGGCTTTTAGAGTTGCAAACTCTATTCGTCCCCGAGCGGATCGTTATCCTTGTAGGGGTCTTTAACGGCTCCGCGCCATTTGGCTTTCAAGCGTTCGCCAAGCTTGCGGTGCTGGCGCATTTCAGAATCCACCTTTTGTCTCTTTTTATCGGCTTCCCGAATGGCAATCAACGCGAGCAACACGAGAATGGCGACGATGCCAATCGCCATCCACATGCGGTTGCGGCGTTCTTCTTCAATGATAGCGCGGACGGCAGGCAAGCACTCGGGCAGATCCTGTTCGCAGGCGCGGCGCATCTGAAACTGACGGATTTGATCGTTGGGAATATCACCGATCCGACGCCCATCAGAGTCGGGGCGAATAAAACCACTTTCGGGCGGACCATCCCCCGCTTCCTGAGCAACGACAGGCAAAGACACACCGGTCAGTAGACTGACCGACGTAGCGAGTAAGAATACGACCGCCAGTTTGCGTAACATCCGACCCCTCACGTGTATCTACGCCATTACAGGTTATATTACGGTCAGTTTGACATTGCTGCCGTGTAGCTGCAACACACACGGGTATTTTGCGATCTCGTGCTGCGGTATAATCAGCAGCGTTCGGGCCGTTTTCAATGGATCAGTTCATGTTAAAGCAGCGCTTTTTGTTACCCTATCGACCCTCTGGACTCAGTCTGATCGCCGCATTGAGCCTCATGCTCGCGTCAACCGCCACCGCCCAGGACGATCCGGAATACCTGGCGATGGCCGAGGGCGAGGGTAAGGATTTCACCCATCTGTTGTGCTCCGACTGTCATGCCATGAGCCATGTTTTACAGAAGCGCTATAGCCGCAGCGGATGGCGGGACGCGATTGCGCGTATGACCACAGACTTCGGCATGGCCGCGTTACAATCTGATGAAAAAGCACTGGTTATCGACTATCTGACTGAACACTACAGCCCCGGATCAAGCCGATAACAAGATCAGGGCACTAGACCAGGGCACTAGACCATCACCGTTTGACTGCCAATATCGTTAATCGGTTCCGCCCCATCTTCCGTGATGAGCATGAGGTCTTCCAAGTGAGACGACCCGCCCATGCCGGTCGCGCCCATGGGGCAATCGACGCTGAGCACCATGTTCTTTTCTAACACGATGTCTTCGCGCGGCGGCGAGCCCGCATTGCCCACGTGATCGGCGTGGTAAAGGCCAACACTGTGCGGCGTAAACGAGATAGAGAAATCCGCGCCGAGTTTTTCCAGTGCCGTTTTACCCATAGCCCGCACATCCGAAAAACGCACACCAGGCCGGATTTGCTCGCGGATGGAATCCCAGGCTTTGCCAGTAATATCCGTCACCCGCTTCATCCGCTTTGAGGGTTCACCGATGTAGATCGCGCGGGCGAAGTCGCCGTGATAGCCCATATACTCGCTGACGCAGTCGATGGAGAAACACTGACCATCGCGCAGTTGCGCCTCGTAGGTGGGCGAACTAACCCGGTCAATCACCATGAACACACCACGCATCCCACGCGACGCGACAGCCGCGAAATAAGACGCCCGCAACTCGCGGACATCGGCCCCGGCCTGTACAGTCCGAGCGGCCTGTAACGCGCCGTCTGCGTTGGCCTGGGCCGCATAGCGCATGAGGGTAATTTCAGCCTCAGATTTTACGGGCCGGATACGGCGCAGAGCGTCATCGGCTGAAACAACGGTTGCTTTGGTGGGCTCGGTGGCTTCCAGCACAGAACGCATGACGGGCTCGACATCGGCCGCGATACGCCCTGCCGACACACCAGTGTCGATCAGCGCTTTACGCAACGCAAATATAAGATTCGGTCGGGCGGCCTGGGCCCGCACGGCGCGCTCGATAATACCGAGACGGGTTGTTTCAATGTCGTCCAATGGAGCTTGCTGCAGGTCTGGGTAGAGCGGCAAATCGCCGAGCCCCAGTTCGCCGTCATCGCCAGCGCTGCCCGGGGCCTGATACAAATAGGCTGGGTAGTCGAGATGCTGATGGTCCATGGCGATGGTGTAATAGTACAAAAAGGCTGGCGCGATGAGCGACAGGCGTTGACCTTCCTGGCGGGTAATCAGCGCATATACGCTGGGCGTATGGCCCATCTTCGTGGCTGTAAGATCCAGGCCTGTTGCATGATACAGATTGGTGCCCGCACCAACGACAATGGCGTCGAGCCCAAGCTCAGCCATGATTTTATCAGCCTGTTCAAAGTTCATACGGGGGCCAAAAACCGGTGGCGGCACACTGGCACTGAGTGACATAGCTGGCCCTTTCGCCTGGGCGGATGAGATCAGACTTGAGGCTGCACCTGCGCTACCGGCAACACCAGCAACGAGACCTCCAAGCACATGGCGGCGTTCAATCATGATCGGTCTCCTGCTACTAACTGCGACGCTTCCAGCGCGATTATAGCACGATGAACGGCTCTTCTTCCGTATTCAAGGCCTCATAGCCGGTTTTTGTCACACGGAAGAGGTCTTCGTTATGACCGCAGCCATAACCGACTTCCAGGTAGGGCAAATCAACGGTCAGCACCATGTTTTCTTCAAGCACATGATCAAACGACCTGATTCCGAATTCGGGCATGCTGTAGGGATTGTCGCCATGCTGCAGGCCAACACTATGGGGAGTCACGAAAACAGCATGTTCGGGCATGCCGTTTTTGACCATGGTGTCAAAACCGATTTTGCGCAGGGTGTCATATTTGACCCCAGGCTTGATGGCATCAAACACAGCGTCCCGGGCCAGTTGATTGGCGCGGCGGCGTTTTTCAACTTCTTTTGACGGTTCGCCAACAATGAAGGTGCGTGCAAAGTCGCCCATATAGCCACGGTAGTTGCTGACCGCATCAATCAGGAACGGCTTGCCTTTAACCATTTCGCCGTCGGGGAACCCACCGCCGGGAAACCCGACGATAAAACCATCTACATGATTGCCGCGTTTAGCGCACTCCAGAAGGAAGATCTGCTCGATGTCTTTGTGCGTCATACCGGCCTCGATCGCGTGGATGGTTGCCAGCCCTGCGTCGCCATTGTTGCGCCCACCGACGCGCTGATAGGCCAGCTCCTGTTCTGTCTTGACCATGCGAATGAGCTGGAAAATGCCGTAGCCTGGCACGCACTCCACATCTACCAGATCCGTCTGCGCGAGGAAGTCGGCGATGCGGATGTCATCGACGGCGACTTTGCCTTTCGTGATGCCTTGTGCCTTGAGCGCGCGGGCCAGGCCCCAGGCCGCACCGGCGGCGAGGTTTGCGGACACGCGCTCTTGCGCCGCTTGCCACCGCTTTTCCCGGGGTGTCAGTTCAACATCATCCCGGACATAGTAATTGCGGGTGCTGCCGTTGCCAGGGTCAACGGGGACACCGTTTGAGTTGAGTTCCGCTTCATTCCAGCCACCGAACCCATAGGGCATCAGCTCTGCCGTTTCGCGGTCTCCGTTGGCAATATCCCAGGCGGATGAGGAGCCTGAAACCAGATAAATCGGCTGCTCTGGATCGCGGGCGTAAGTTGCGAAGCCCGGATACTGCGATAGAAATTTGACACCGATGGTGACGACATTCGTAAGGTAATAAACGTTGATCGGATCAAGTGCGATCATGCCAACCAGATCAAAACGCTCCAGCACATCGTGGGCGCGCGCTCTGTTGACCAGAGGTTTGCCGTCGATTTCAGGCTTGGGCAAAGCATAACCAGACGGCGTTGAGGCGGCACGGGCGTTTGCAGGAACGGCCGTTGTAAGGGCGGCGGTGGCCGCGCCTGTCAAACCTGTGAGGGCCATACGACGATTGATCATATCAAGTCTCCTATGCTGCGCGTGAGGTCTGCGTCTAGGTCTTATTTGAGCGCGACAAAACGTTTCGCGCAATGAAAACGGCCGCCCCTGCTCTTGTGGCAAACGGGCGGCCGCGTCTCATAAGTGAGTAACGTTTAAACTTAGAAGGACAGGCTAGCCCGCACCCCAAGTTCGCGCGGTTGCATCGCGGTCACATGCGCTGCTCTCAAGGTGTTCAAAGTAGATAACGCTACGGGCACCTCACCGAAGAACGCTAAGCCAGAACCGGTGACCCAACCATTTTCGTCAAACAAGTTGTCTGCAAACAGTTCGATCAACAGGTCATCCTTCTGGAAACCAACCTTGAGATTGACCTTTGCGTAGGAGTCGACCCAGGTCAGGTTGAATTCATCAGTATAGGTTTTACCCGTGTAAGACAGATCAGCACGGGTGTACCAATCCCATTCAGAGTTCAACTGACTGCCATATGTTGCGGACAGACTTCCGCTCCATTTTGGGAAGCGTGGAAGGGTGTTGCCATCCACTTTAAACCCATCAGCCGTGGTTAACCCAAACAGAGGGGTTAGGTTTGAGAGCGAGAAATCTTCAAACGTCGCATCTGTGTAATTGACGGTTAATGCGAGATCTAAATTCTCTGATGCCACCCAGTTGCTTTGAAACTCTAACCCTTTGACTTCAGAATTGCCGGGTACAAACGCGCCCTGAAATCCTGTTGCCCCAGGCGGCAAGAACGAGATGCCGGATTTCATGTTGCCCCATTTCATAAGGTAGGCCGCTGCCGCATAGCTTGCTCTACCGCCAAACAAGGCCTGCTTAAGCCCAATTTCGTAACTCTTTAGGGACTCGGGAGGAACCGAGTCTGCCAATTCTGGGATTTGTGCCTGAATGATGGCCTTGTTTGCCGGAGACAGGGTCACAAACGAGCGGTTAAACTGCCCTGGCAGGGTTCCTTCAGCATAACTGGCATAGGTCGTCAGGTCTTCTGTCGGACGCCATGTCAAAATTGCGCGTGGCAGAAATTCTTTTGACGTAATTGGATCCGTGGCGACCGGATTGCTGAATTGTCCGCCAAACAGGGTGACTTCATCATCTTGCCAACGGGCTTCGAGTGTCAGCGTCAGGCTATCGATGATGTCATAATCCAGAGAACCGAACACACCCAGGGTCTTAATCTTATCATCGTTGGGGCTGGAATTGGCCGCACCGATAATGCGCACTTGGAAAGGTGTTGGGAAGGTATCAAAAAGGATGGAGTTGGTGGCTTCTACACCGTTGGAGAAAGCCGCGTGTATTTTCTGTTCGTAGTAGTTTACGCCAAGCAAACCGCGCAGTTTTCCACCATCGTCATAGTTGGCGCGGAGTTCACCGGAGTAATCTTCAAAAAACGCCGGAGCACCAACGTAAACCGATTCCCCATCTGAATTATCGCCGTCGCGAATTTGGCGCATGTCTTGATCGTTGTAAGAAGCGTTTCCGGACACCGTAATCGCTTCACTGGCCTCGAAATCAAAACTCGCAGCCAGGCGCACCATTTGGCGGCGAATGCCGAAATGATCGAGGAAGGGCGCGCGATCTATATCGTCGATGCCAAATGTGTTGGTGACAAACAGATCACGAACGTTGAGCTCGGCCCCGGCGGGACCGGCGGGGAAAATCGGAAACGTCGTGTTTCGCGTTACAACGACACCGTCACTGACTTCCGGCAACGCACCGCACCAGAGGTTGCCGGCCAAGTTTACGTTGCGTGACGTACCGCTGCCATCGAGCACAGTGGTAGGTGTTCCCGCTGGACAGTTGCTGAACTGGCTAAACTGAATGGCTGTGGCTTGAGGCCCTGTGTCTTCGTCTTCAATGTAGGATGCACGAAGCTTCACTTTCAGCTGTTCTGTTGGCGTGAACACCAAAGAAAGGTGAGCGGCATCGGTGGTTTCTTCACCCAGACGACCACCATCGGTCGCGGTATAGGCTGAGCCCTTCTTAAAACCAGATCCGGTAATACGGGCACTCAGCTTGCCTTCAACCAGAGGACCTTCAGCAGAAATCGATCCCCTGTAGCTGCCAAAGTTAGGGCTGTATTCAGCGCTCACCTTCCCAGCGAACTCATCGCCTGGGTCTTTGGTGATGTAGTTAATCGCGCCACCAAAGGTGGACCGTCCGAAGTAAGCCGACTGCGGCCCTTTGATCACCTCAACCCGCTCGACATCTTCAAAGCCGATGGATTGGGCACCGCCGAGGACAAACATTCCGTCCACAAACAGCGACCCTACCTGGTTGGAGGGCAAGGTGCTTTGCGATGTCAGGCCACGAAAACGAATGGCTGGCAGATAGCGACCAGCGAAACCGCCGCCCTGATTCTTATAGTCTAAACCAGGTGCAAAGAGGGACAGATCCTCAAGGTTCTTGATGCCAGCCGCCTCCAAATCAGACGCTGTAAAAGCCTGTACCGACAACGGAACGTCGAGAAGGTTTTCTTCCCGCTTACGCGCCGTCACGACGATTTCTTCAAGGGCGACCTGTTGCGCCATCGCTTGAGAATCTGGCGTGGCGGTTGCGACTGTCAGCACAGCGGCCACAGACGATAGTAACTTGCCCAAAAATGATGTTCGGTTTTGCCCTGTTGTGAGCTGATTAGATGTTTCCATAGTTCCCTCCGGTGCGCTGTTTCCAGCGTTGGCCCCGCGGTAAATCGTTATGACACCGCTTGTTGTCAGGCTGCCTGAGAAACCCGTATCTCTCAGCATTTCTGAGAGAGCGTCCGATACTGTGTACGTGCCAACGACGGGGTTAACGCCCCGCGTCTCTGCCAATTCGAAAGGAAAAAGAAGCTCCAACCCGGTTTGGGTGGCCAGAGCCTCGGCTGCGCCCCCCAGACTGGGCTGCGTGATATCCAAATCATAGCGTTGATTTTGAACAGACGCAGCAAAGCTTGAGCCAGAACCCCCAGAGACCAACGAAACGCATAGCGCAAACCATACAAATGGAATGACGTATCGCAGGGTCTGCCTATCCTTTCTAACCAGCATGGCGTCAGCAATCGTTTAGCACTGTTTCACCAGCCTTACGTATTCAGACAGGTGAGGTTGGGAAATCCACCATAAGGAATTGCAATTTTTTTTCATATCGCTCCGCCCTTGTTCATCGCTGTATGGGCTTGATCTTTCGCCGCTGAGCGGCCTTGTTTTACAGCCGCTGAGCGGCCTTG
>CAYGSZ010000033.1:1192-17725 GCA_964352705.1 uncultured Rhodobacterales bacterium | reverse complement strand
GCCAGCGTACTTGAAGAGACTAAAGCGGTACTCATGACCTAATACCTAAGTAATCAGCGTGAGCATTTATTTTATATTCTCCACGCAATCTCATATAAGACTCATGTAACACAAAAGTCAATATTTCTGCCACTTACACCGCGTAACGGGCTATTATTCAGGACGGTATATTAAGGCTAAGTTAATGCGTTCTTTTGCACCTGAGTTACAGTCTGATAGCAGAAATATGGTGTGTGCCCCTTTTGGAGCGGACGAACTGCCAGCAGTGGGCTTTAATGATCTGAGCCATGCGTGGCAAATCGCTGGTAAAGCGGCTGAACTCGGCATCACAGCAGATGAAAAAACGCCTCTTGGCGTTATATTTGACAACAATTCTAGCACGACAATCGAGCTTCAATTCGATGACTACGACGCTATCTGCTGGGCCACAGCAATCCATCGCACCTTTGACCTTAAAACCGTCAAAGGCTTGTCGGTCTACCTCAGGATGTTGGGATTATTCAAAATTATGGCTGAAAACGTCTGGTCTCGCCAACTCTATACTTTTGACCGCAACAAAAAACTGAATATAAACAAGGCATTACTTGCAGCAGCAGCCACAGCCCAATTAACTCGGGATGGACTTTTTGATCCAGAAAGCATTAAGCAAGAAACAGGTGTTAACCAACTCACCAACGCTTCAAAATAGACTTAAGCTTGAAGCGCAAACGCGACAACAGCCCACAAGTAAATAACACCAAACAACCCTAGCAGGGCCAAAGAGTCTTTGAGATATCTGGTAGCATTCATGGTAAACCCCATATGTTCTTGTATTGTTCTTGTTTGAAGAAGAACATTTAGAGAACATATTGTCAAGGGTATTGAGCAGATGTACTACCGCATCTGTGAAAATTACAAACAGGTTGGACATGGCTGAGGAAAGCCAAAATAGTTTTTCACTGTCACGCAGGTTTAGCGTTGCACCAATGATGGCCTGGACTGACCGGCACGCGAGGTATTTCCTGCGTTTAATTAGCCAACGCGCCCTGCTTTATACTGAGATGGTCCCTGTTAACGCTTTGATTTATAACGATGTAGAGCGCTTTCTTAAATTTGATCCGACCGAGCATCCCATTGCATTGCAATTAGGTGGATCAGACCCAAAACACCTCGCGAAGGGATCTATAATTTCTGAGCAGTGGGGCTACGACGAAATCAACTTAAATGTCGGCTGCCCAAGTGACCGGGTCTCCAGTGGAAATTTCGGAGCCTGTCTCATGGCTGAGCCGCAGTTAGTGGCCGACTGTGTAAGAGCAATGGTGGAGGCCACCAATTTACCCGTAACCGTGAAATGCCGCATTGGAATTGATGACATGGATACGGATGCACCCCTGGACTCTTTTGTCGCAGGCATAATAGAGGCTGGCTGTCAGGCCGTTATCGTTCATGCACGAAAAGCTTGGCTGAAAGGCTTGAGTCCCAAGGAAAACAGAGATGTACCTCCCTTGGACTACAAAAGAGTTCACCGCTTAAAGAAAGACTTCCCGAACATTGAAATTATAATTAATGGCGGCATCACAAGTATCGATGATGGATTAAGCCATCTGCCCCTTGTAGATGGAGTGATGCTTGGTCGCGCGGCTTACGAAAACCCTTATATTCTGTCAAACGTGGACGGGTCATTTTTCGACCAAATGGTGCCCGCTCTATCGCGATTAGATATTGTTGAACGCATGATTCCTTATTGTGACCGTGAGGTTTCCAATGGCACGCCTTTGCACCGTATTACGCGTCATATGCTAGGCTTATTCCATGGCTGCCCAGGTGCAAGACACTGGCGTCGCCATTTAAGCACAAACGCAGTGAAGCCTGGCGCATCCACTTCGCTGCTCTACGAGGCGTTAGAGTTGATGAACATAGACCGTAAAGCGGCATAAAACTCTTTCTAGGGTCGAAACTACCTCAGAAGTAACGTTGGGAACGGAGACTCTTATTCTGCTATACCCTGATGAAAAGGTGTTCGCGGTCAGAGTTTATAAGGACCGACAATCCTGCTGAGGAAAAGGAAGAAAAATGTCGGCTGAACGTTACGCCGTTTATTATGTCCCACCGCAGGGAACTGCTCTTGCAATGTTTGGGCAAGAATGGCTCGGCATTGATGTTGAAACCGGTTTAAGCGTCCAACAACTTAAAATTAACTCTCTTTCCGCCTCACGATTAAAGGCCATAACAAGCCTGCCTCGCGTGTATGGCTTTCATGGCACTCTCAAGCCCCCTTTTTCATTAGCTAAGAATACTTCGTTAGAAGGCTTATTAGCCGCAACACGCATCCTTGCAAGAAGTATGTCCAAAATAGAGATTCCCCCACTCGAACTCGCTTTTATTGGAAAGTTTCTGGCGCTTTCCCCTGAAACGTCATCTGTGCAGCTAGAAAAACTAGCAAGCAACTGTGTCCGCGCTTTAGAAGGGTTCAGGCAACGCCGGTCAGAACGGGAACTTGCAGAGTATAGGCAAGGTAAACTGACTGTTCATCAGGAACAGATGTTGGATAATTGGGGATTTCCCTACGTTCTGGAAGAGTTCAGGTTTCATATGACGCTGACAGAAAAAATAGAAGACGATGCGGAGCGTGAGACTCTTATGAAAGCCGCTCAAGAAAAATGTAGTGATATTATTGGCCAACCCATTCAGATCACTGAGATCACGGTTTGTCGTCAGAACAACTCACATGAGCCAATGCAGGTTGTTGAGCGTGTTCATTTGGGGCGAAATTAGTTATTCGTGCTTTTGAAAGCTTAATAGCTATATGAAAAAGCGTAAGAGCTAAGCTCGATGAAGATTCCTATCGTATCTGGCTTGCTGACAAGATTTAAGTCTGGCTCGAATACCGCAAATTCACAAAGCGTTCGGCGTGTTAAAACAGAAAGAAGCCAGTGGTCTGATGACTCCCTAGAACTTGCAGTGGGTACGTTGTTGGCAGATAAAGAAAGTAAGTCATACGGAGTCGTACAAGCGATAACTCTGAACCAGTTCCGGGAAGACTTGGGCGACCTATGGGACCAGCATGAAAAAAGTATTTTTCTAATCGCCGAAACTACAATTGACCGAATGCTTCGGAAAGGCCAAACGGTTATACAAGAAGACGATTATTCTTGGCTTTTAATCACTCCAGATTTAACGCAAAACGAAGCTGCTGCTTTTGCTGAGCATATTGCAAGCACCATCGGTGAGAAATTAGTTGGTGAACGCTTCGAAGCAGATGATGACGCAGACCCAACCCCTCAAACTGGGACCATCGACCTCTCCTCCGCATTATCTGAAGATGGATCAATCAATAAGGAAGCAATTCAAAGGGCGGTTGCCGAGGCCCGAGCAATCATAGCTCAACGTGATAAACGTGTTAGACAAACAAAACCTCGGCTCGAGTCCAATGCTGCTGTCCTGGGAAAAAGTTTCCCGCCAACACAAACCTCGAAATCATCATCCGGTATAGTGACGGCAGAGCAAGGGTTGAAATTGCAATACTGGCCTATGTGGTCAGCAGACTCACAGTCGATTGATATGTTTGTCTGTCGGCCACAAACCAATGATGGAGGTGACCCGTTTTTAAGGTCAGACCCAGCATTGGTCGCCGCCAATGCAACTGCTGTAACCAGAGCATGCACTGTAGCCTTAAACGCGATGATAAAAGAAGGCGTTCGAGCAAAACTCGTCGTTCCTATTCCTTTAGCTGTTGTATTATCGCCCAATCAACGGCTGATCTTTCAAGCACTTGAAAAACTTCAAGAAGCGCATCGATTTTTGTACTTAAGAACAGAGATTGTAGCCGTTCCCAAATCAGTATCGACGGCCGCTTTACTCACCGCGCGCGACTTCCTTAAACCGCTTGCGCGCGACGTTTCCATACTCACAGATCTGAATGAACCAAACGAAGCTATACTGGCGGCTGGAAAAATTGTTATCGGGTGCGACGCATCCTCAATAGCTGCCATCAGCTCTGATGTTCTGACTAGAGATTTGACGAAGTTTAAAAGCTCAATGCGAGACAGGCCATCTTATGTCATAGGTCTAAGCGAGAAAAATGAAATAACTGTCGCTGTCAATTGTGGGTTCGAGGAAGTTGGCGGACCTGGCCTGCGCGCGCCTCTTCGGCACACGCCAAAGATGACCGAACCTTTGCTGCGTGATGATCTGGTTAGTAGCAGATGAGTCTTCTAGCTATTGAAAATGTTTAATAGCTAGAAAGCACCGTGATTCTTTAAAACTTGCTCGACATCTTGGCCCATCATGATGCTGTAGCGAATATCAAACTCTTTTTTAAGCGCAGCCATCGCTTCTTCAACAATAGACGGCCAGATTTCCTTCGGAATTGCGACCACACCATCATCATCGGCAAAAACGTAGTCTCCGTTGTTAATCGTGACTCCCCCAATTTGAATTGGGCGGTTCATTGCTGCGACGGTACCTTCGTATTTGATGTCGTGACTATAAATTCCTTTCGCAAAGACTGAAAATTCCAGATCCTTTACGGCTCGGCTGTCCCTTGTATAACTATCAACGACAGCGCCGACGGCCCCCGAGCGGATAGCGATGTTGGCATTTAGGTCACCAAAATAAGCCGCATCCTGCACTTCGCTTTGCACAACAATAACGTCACCAGGCCGGACAAAATTGTATGTAGAGAGGGCGTCGTAAATGCCATGCCAATCATCGCCTTTTCTAAGCCTTTTGAGTTCAAGCGTTTTTGCAACTCCCAGCACAGAGCGACCACTAACACGTTGAAAGCCCGGTGGTAGAAGAGTCGATAACCCTCTGTCTTTTGAGATATCTGCCAAGAGCGATGAGTATAGGTGTGGTCGTATTGCATCTAGGTTGGCGTTATGAGCTGCCCGATAACCAGCACAAATTCTTTCGGCAAATGCAAGATCGTCTGGCCAATTTAAGTCAACCGCCTCTTCCTCGGTTATATCGAATAGAATTGGTGATTTCCCAAACCTTTGTTTCGGCGGACTCGATCCATCTCGGCGGACCATATACAGCCCCATGGACTCAATAACTGACTCGGGTAAATCCACGCTATTTGGAATTCTGCCGTTTCCATATTGGGGGCGACCATCCACCCATTGGTACTGTTTTTTCTTCTGAACCGCGACAAGGGAGTCAGAACTCTTATCTTCTAAGAGTACCTTAAGGGCTCTTGAAATAGTATCTTTTGTGATAAAAGGGCTGGTGCAGAGGCTTTGGATATAAATATCAGCTTCAACTTGTGCGCATTCATTGGCAAACAAAGCGTGCCCATCTGTTGAATTGGACGCCAAATTAGGGTCACGCGTAAGCACCTTAACATCCAAATCTGATGCAAGGTCAATCAGGTCTCGTGATTCAGTATCAAGGTAAACCTCATCAATGAGGTCACACTCAAGCAACTGCCTGAGTTTCCGTTTGAACAGATGCTCACCGTCAAGAATGACTGTGTTCTTATTCGCTATTCTATCACTCTGGCCTTTGGCAGGCACAAACGCGACTACTCGCATGACACCACTCCTCATCAGCACTGCTTGTTTTACAATTGTACTATATTTCAATGCAGTTAATAAAAACTTGTGATTGTGAAACTGTTATAAAGCCTTAGGCTGCCCCGCTATTGATAATTTAATGGGTCAGGACCCAGAGTATGAACAATCCCTCCCCTCAGACCATTCTCTTAAAAGATTACACTCCACCGCCCTATTTAGTTGGGTCTGTTGTCTTAGAATTTGATTTGGACCCGGCATGCACCAGAGTCATCAGCACGACCGAATATTGTAAAAACCCTGATTCAAATGAATCCTCGCAGCGGCTTGAATTAGACGGAGAAGGCCTCGACCTGATCGAAGTCTTGCTTAACGGCGAAGTTCTAAAATCAGAACTCTGGTCTAAATCAGAGCGAAAACTCACCATCTCGAACCCACCTGATTCCTTCGTCCTGACCGTTACAACCCAGATTAATCCTAGCACCAATCATGCGCTGGAAGGCCTCTTTATGACGGGGGGCCGGTTCTGCACACAATGTGAAGCGGAAGGGTTTCGCCGCATCACATATTGCTTGGATAGACCGGATGTCTTGACGAAGTACCGTGTCAAACTCGTCGCGGAGAAAAAAGAATACCCAGTCCTACTGTCGAACGGTAATTGCATAGAGCACGGCGACATTTGCATAGAGCGCGGCGACATTAATGAGCAGAAGCATTATGCCGTTTGGGACGACCCCTTCCCGAAGCCAAGTTATCTCTTTGCGCTTGTTGCCGGGAAATTAGACAAATTAAGTGATCAATTTACGACCAAATCCGGCACGCACATCTCTTTGAATATCTATGCAGAACCTGGAAAAACGCCTCAGTGTGAATACGCTATGGACTCGCTAAAACGTGCAATGACATGGGACGAGGAAATTTATGGGCTGGAGTATGATCTAAACGAATTCAATATTGTTGCTGTCTCAGACTTCAACATGGGTGCCATGGAGAATAAGTCTCTGAATATCTTCAATGATAAATTTATTCTTGCTGATCCAGAAACAGCAACCGATACCGATTATGCGTGGATTGAATCTGTTGTTGCACACGAGTATTTTCATAACTGGACAGGCAACAGGGTTACCTGTCGAGACTGGTTTCAGTTAAGCCTCAAAGAAGGCTTAACCGTATTTCGAGACCAACAATTTTCCGCTGATCAAAGGAATAAAGACGTCCAGAGAATTGATGACGTCCAACGACTTTTAGAAACTCAGTTTGCCGAAGATGCTGGACCGCTCGCCCACCCAGTGCGGCCAGATCGTTACTCAGAGATAAACAACTTCTATACCTACACCGTATATGAAAAAGGTGCGGAAGTTGTTCGCATGATTCATTCACTTATCGGAAAAGAAAATTTTCGCAAAGGGATAGATTTATATTTCCAACGACATGATGGTCAGGCTGTAACATGCGAGGACTTTGTTGTCGCAATGGAAGACGCTTCTGGCCATGACTTGAGTCAGTTCATGCTATGGTACATCCAGGCCGGCACGCCGAAGATAAGCTATGAAAGCGAATATAACGCTTCCAACAACCAGGTCACACTCACTCTAACTCAATCTTGTCCAAAAACGCCCGGACAACCGGTTAAAAAGCCCATGCATATTCCTTTAAGCATTGGCTTTATTGATCAGGTGCATGGTCCGCTGAAAACCAAGCTTGAAGGCTCAGACAATACAGATCAACATACACACCTAATTTCAGTCAAAAACGATAAAGAAACACTGGTGTTCAAAGGTGCTTCTAGCGAAACACGCGCCCCTGTTGTCTCAATCAACCGAGGTTTTACGGCTCCAGTAAGTACGGAACCTAAGCAAAGCCATGACGATCTCGCGGTTATCGCAATTCATGACACCAATGCTGTTTCAAGGTGGTTAGCAATCCAACACTTATATCTTGGGCTGCTAACCGAAGAATGCAATTCGGAATATCCAAGTAAAGCACGTAGGGTGGCAGAGCTATCATTTGGAAAAATTCTGGATCACGCCACCGATCAACCAGAGATGTCGGCAAGGCTAATGACTGTTCCGAGCGAGAGTATGATCGCAGACTCTTTGGATCTCGTTGATCCTGAGGCAATACACACTGTTCGGAAACGCTTTAAAGCCAATATTGGTAAGGCTTATACTGGACCTTTAAGGCATATCCTTGCCTACACCTCAGAGAAAACCCCACAATCGGACCTTGTCGGCCTTAGAGCACTTAAAGGCGTTGCTCTTAGTTATCTAGTTTGCGCCAACCCACACGAAAATGCTGAACTGGCATTCAACGCGTATCAAAATGCGGAAACCATGACCGACAAATGGTCTGCCCTTGCCGCTCTCAACGAGACTATAAGTCCGCTAAGAGAACAGGCTTTAGAACACTTCTCTAAGCATTATGAGAACAATCACCTGGTCGTCGATAAGTGGTTAAGTCTTGAAGCAAGGCACACCAGCCTTGAAACGCTTGAAAGAGTCAAAGCCCTTCTCTCTCATGAATTATATGACCATAAAAACCCTAATAAGATCAGAGCCCTGATAGGTACTTTTGCGACTCAAAACCCTGCGGTCTTTCATCATGCTTCTGGGTCTTCTTATGATTTTTTAGCCAGCCAGATTTTGATCATCGACCGCATCAACCCTCAGGTCGCAGCCCGTCTGGTGAGTGCCTTCCAAAAATGGCCGCGCTATAAACACCCCCTTAGCAGCTTAATGAAAGACCAACTAAAGCGCATAGCAGCAACAAAAAATATTTCGTTAGATGTTACAGAGATTACCAGCAAGTCTCTGCACGACGTAACGACTTAAGAATCTATAAATCGACTTGCTAATGCTGGAACAAATGATGGAGTTCGAACTCTTATATTGTATGCGCTTTCCTCTGCCGTCGCCAAAATATCGAACAAGTCACGGCAATAAGACCAATACTCTTCTTCATAGTTTCTGTTCCAGAAATTCTTATGAACACGATGGGTCACAGACATACTTTTCGAGTAATCCGTCTCGTTCGCATGTTGCCAGGGGTTAGATGCCTCTTTGAATGGCATGCCATCACACCCATAGATATCAATGTTATTGGACAGTGTGCAGACAACGGGTAGTACAAGCATCGTGAAGATGTTAGCCGTGGCAGCAGACAGATACTCTGTTTCGAGGTTAAGGTTGAACTTCGGCCGACGATCATTGCCAATACCAATAATACGGTTATGGCACTCTTGCGGTGTAACTGATCGGAAATAGGGAACATAGCCAAGCTGTGTGAAGAGAACCCGTTTAGGGTTTTCTAACGCATTTGCCAGGCCTCGACGAAAGTCTCCTGCATAACGCGACACGCCGCAATGCTGCACTGGGTCACCGCAAAACAAAAGTTCAGGGTTTAAATACAAAAGTGATTGTTCATCGCAGATTGTTGAATTGCAGACGGCCCGGACCGAGTCACCTAAGTCAACTTTATCGGACACGGTTGCACTTAATGAAGGACCATTTCCAAAAGCACTAATCGACCGCCCCTTCCATTTCATCGCATGTTCTTGGAATAATGAATAGGACTCCGAGACAAGGTTATTAAGTTCCTCGATTGACCATAATGTATACGCAAACTTGATGACAGCCAGGGTTTCCTGCTGAACCGAATTTGGGTCTATCACCACAACGTCTGCTTTTTTTGCCTGGCCTATGCTTTGGGCATCTTTGACTGTTTGTTTTACCGCCGCATTCCAGACAAAAATTGCTTTAACAGAATCGCACGCTTCAGGCGGCGCGTCCTCATGAATGATAGAAATGCGCCCCAAAAAGTCTGGCGCGAAACTAACAATCTCTGGGTCAAAGTCTGGGCTAATGTGCGATGACGCAGAAAGCAGGCATTGATCCGCATCTGGCAAATCCACAGCGGGACCAGAAAATGTGAAGGTCATCTTATCGATACGGCTTGCCATTGGCGAAAAATGCCAGATTGACCGATACAATTGATCATACAGGCTCTCTAGGTCTGGAAATGCGGGATAAAAGAGAATATGTGCCATAGAGTCGATCAGATTAGCCTAGAATTTAGGGAGAATTACTCTGAAATAGCTAAAATAAAACGATTAATGCAGAATATGAGTCATAAGAAAGCCTTCCCAGCAACGGTCGAATGTCATGTTTTATGCAAAATGATTGTGACCTGAGATAGAGCTACAAAATCGACTGCATTAAGTATGTTACTGTAGACATGATAAAACTAAAATTAACATAAGGCCCTCACACAAAGTCGTAATTTCATTCAACTTAACCTAGGCTGTTTTTGCCTATATAGCTTCACCCGACCACTCTCAGAAGGAAAAGACTATGCACCTCAAGAACCGATCTATTATTCACGCTGCCGCTGTCGTGTTTCTGGGCTCCGTCGCGTTCTCGGCACCAAGCGCCGCTGACAATACAGATGCCCGTCTCAAGCAGGCCATCGCTGGAGAGCACCGGAGCGAAGAAAAAGTCGCCAGAGATGCGTACAGAAATCCATATGAAACTTTGACCTTCTTTGGACTCAAAGAAGACATGACCGTTCTGGAAATTTTTGCACAAGGTGCCTGGTATACAGAAGTCATTGCGCCAGTTGTTGCAAACACTGGTAAGTACTATGCAGCACTTCCAGACCCCAAAGTTAGCGAGCGTTCACAAAATTCCTTCAACAGTTTTGTTGAAGCCCTTGAGGCTAACAAGTCAATTTATGGCAACGCAGAAGCAACAGGCATCGGCATGGAAGCCACGCAACCCATTGCGCCGGGAACCGCAGACCTTGTTTTGAGCTTCCGTAACATTCACAACTGGATGGGCACCGGAACAGCCGAAAAAATGTATGAAATCATGTATAATTCGGCGAAACCGGGCGGCTACTTGGGTATCGTGGAACACCGCGGAAACCCGATGATTAAACAAGACCCGAAAGCAGGTTCTGGTTATGTCAACGAAGGTTACGCCATAAAGTTGGCTGAGGATGCAGGCTGGCAATTGGTTGGCTCTTCAAGTGTAAACGACAACCCAATGGACGATAAAGATTACGAAGGACGCGTATGGCGGCTTCCGCCAACACTGCGCTACTTTGGCAAAGAAGGTTTTCCAAATCTAGAAGGGGCTGATCGTAAGAAGAGTCTCGCCATTGGTGAAAGTGATCGTTTCACATTGTTATTCGTAAAACCAAAATCTGAGTAATTTGTTGAGCCCCCTCGTTGACGTAGCGAGGGGGCCTTCTCATGGACCATCAGAAATTGAAAATTAAGCGCCACTACTACGACTGCTCTTTAGGTCAATTGCATGTTCGTGTTGCAGGATCGAGTTCCAGCACAAAAGCACCGCTACTTTGTTTCCATCAAAGTCCTCAATCCAGCCGTGCCTTTACTGAAGTTCTAAATCAAGTAGGGGAAACACGACTCGTCATCGCCCCAGACACACCAGGCTTCGGCGAATCCGACCCTCCTAAAGAAATGCCGAGCATCGAAGACTATGCAGACGTCATGGAGGAGTTGATTGATCAACTGGATATCAATGAGTTTGATATTCTCGGTTACCATACAGGCGCGTTGATCGGCAGCGAACTTGCACTGCGCAGACCAAAGCAAATCAGACGTCTCGTTCTGATTGGCATGCCCGTCTTCACGCAGCAAGAAATCGATGCCTTTTTTGAAATTCCTTGGCCGCTCCCCATGAAGGAGGATGGTTCTCATATTTCCGCAGAATGGGAACGGTCCGTTAAATGGGCAGGCCCAGGCATGACTCTCCCGCTCATACAACGAGGGTTTGTTGATAAACTCAAAGCTGGGGATCGGGCTTTTTGGGGGGCTCGAGCTGCAATGCTTTACCCCTATGCCAAACAACTCCCTCAAATCAATCAGCCGATCCTGGCTCTTGGCCCTAAAGACGATCTTTGGGAAATATCGCCGCGCTCGGAAGAACTCATTCAAAACGGTCAGTTTGAAAGGTGGCCAGATCACGGATTCGGTTTGTTCGATGTCGCACAAGATAAAATTTGCGATAAGATATTATCTCACTTAGACGGTTAACCCCCTGCCATAGCTATTTTTTACGCAAACCCTAATTAGTTCTTTCCAAAACAACGTAAGCGCTTTGACTGTCTTCTGGATAACGTTAAATTAGGTTTCAACATATAATTTCTAAAGGTCCAGCTTCATGCCTGATGACAGCCCCCGGTTGAACACAATCCCAGTTAAGAACCCGCGCACTGGCGAAGTTGATTATCATGTGACGCCTCCAACACGCGGCGAGATCACCGCAGAATGTCAATCCTTGCGCAGCGCTCAGGTTGATTGGGCCAATGCGCCCTTAGCAGACCGTATTGGAATAATGCTGAAATGGGCTGATGCGGTAGAAGCAAGGCGCGATGACATCGTGAAAGCTGAATCAAAAGATACCGGTCGCTGGAGGCTCTCAACAGAAAGCCCTGACGCCGTTATCTGGGGTATTCGCGGCTGGTGCGACAAAGCAGAGAGTGTCATCCAGCAAGCCTTAAATGTAGGACAGTCTTCTACAATGCCTGCGGTAAAGCTCCACCAGCAACTTGTTCCTTATTCTTTGCTCGGGGTCATTAGCCCTTGGAACTTCCCGCTCATGCTGAGCAGCATAGATGCTATTCCCGCTCTCATCGCTGGCAGCGCTGCAATTATTAAACCGAGCGAAGTCACCCCCCGCTTTATTGAACCGATCAAAGAGTCCATCGCCGCCGTTCCTGAATTAGACAAAGTGCTAACTTACGTTGCTGGTGGCGGAGAAACCGGCCAAGACATCATCGATCATGTCGATATCGTTTGCTTCACTGGCTCGGTGCCGACCGGACGCAAAGTCGCAGAGGCCTGTGCTCGCAACTTCATACCAGCGTTTCTTGAACTAGGGGGTAAAGACCCTGTCATCGTTACAAAGTCAGCGGACCTAGATCGCGCGACAGATGCAGTCCTAAGAGGCTCTGTCCACGCCACCGGGCAAATTTGCTTCTCGATCGAGCGTGTTTATGTCGACAACCAGATACACGATGCTTTTGTGGACAAGCTTATCGAGAAGACAGCGCAAATCTCTCTCAACGATGCAGACATTCATAAAGGCCATGTCGGCCCTCTCATCTTTGATAAGCAAGCTGCTATTATTGATCGACAACTTGATGATGCCATCGCAAAGGGCGCGCAAATACGTGCAGGCGGTAAATCAATAGAAATTGCAGGCGGTAAGTATGTCGAACCCACCATCCTGACAAATGTTGACCACTCAATGACTCTCATGCGTGACGAAACCTTTGGCCCGGTCATGCCCGTCATGGGCTTCAACTCAATTGATGAAGCTGTCGCATTGGCGAATGATACTGAGTTTGGTCTGTCCGCCGCAGTCATCGCAGGAGATGAAAATGAAGCATTGGAAATTGGCAAACGCATTAATGCTGGTGGCGTCAGCCTCATGGATACGACCTTGACTGGCGCGATCCTAAGAGACGCGGAAAAGAATTCTTTTAACTTATCCGGTATTGGGGGGTCCCGCATGGGGGGAGCATCCATATTGCGCTTCTATCGCAAGAAAGCCCTTATGGCCAATCCAAACATGCCGACAAAGTTACAAGACTTGCACGAAATTTAGGGAATTGTTTTGAGGCTCTTCTTCAAGCTAACCGCTTTATCAGGCTTGACGTATCCCAACGCCCCCCGCCCTCGTTTTGAACGTCCGCGTAGAACTGGTCAACAATCGCCGTAACAGGTAGCGTTGCCCCGGTGCGTCGTGCTTGCTCTAAGCAAATGCGTAAGTCTTTTCTCATCCAGTCGACAGCAAAACCGAACTCAAATTCACCGGCCATCATGGTGGAAGCTCTATTGTCCATTTGCCAGGACTGGGCTGCACCACGAGAAATAACATCAGTAACAGCCTCCATATCAAGGCCCGCTTTCATGCCAAAGCTCAATGCTTCTGAGAGGCCCTGAATCACACCAGCAATACAGATCTGATTCACCATCTTGGCTTTTTGGCCACTCCCAGGGCCGCCAATCAGCCTGTAGTGATTGCCATAAATCGCAAAGAGGTCTGTCACCCGATCAAACGCTACCTGATCACCGCCGCACATGATTGTAAGAGTGCCATTCTTAGCACCAGCTTCGCCACCAGAAACAGGAGCGTCAATGAAGGCTATCCCCTTCGCCTTGGCGGCAGTATAAATTTTCTCAGCTAGGTGTGAGGACGTTGTCGTATGGTCAACGAGAGTCGCACCGGCCTTCATGGCCTCAAGTATACCGTCTTGTCCCAGCACCATGTGTTCTACGTCTGGATCATCGCCCAAACAGCAAAATACGACATCGGCGTTGGAACATGCGTTCGTGGCTGAGTCCGCTACGATGCCAGTAAACTGCTCTGACCAGGCTACAGCTTTCCTTTTAGTTCGATTGAACACAGACACGACTTTGTTATGGGTTGCTAGATGCCCGGCCATGTGAAACCCCATGACGCCCAAACCGATAAATGCCAGTTTCATTTTCTGTCCTCCCCTCTCTGCTTCACAGACAAAACTACGCTTTGCGCTAATCTAAAGCGTTGCCCAATACTCGGTCACCATTAGATATCAATAACATTCAGTTTGAATTTATAGATTAGGCAAGACAGTCTATGACCTATCATGAAATGAATGAAGGGATGCTGTTGGCAATACGGATGCCCCCCTTGATCTATTCTGATAGAGTCAATGACTGAAAAGCGCGTCCGCATTTATCAGATTCAGGGACAATGAAGATGAAAGCATTAAA
This sequence comes from uncultured Rhodobacterales bacterium, assembly GCA_964352705.1. Taxonomy (GTDB): domain Bacteria; phylum Pseudomonadota; class Alphaproteobacteria; order Rhodospirillales; family Rhodospirillaceae; genus WLXB01. The sequence goes on along the minus strand of CAYGSZ010000033.1, from coordinate 3,448 downwards.
GGTCATTGGTAAAACGCTCGGGGTATTGGCTTGCCTGGGCATTGTCTCAGCCGCTGCTGCACTTTGGTACTATAGAGACATTCCAATGGAAACGTTGGAAGCACTTTATGCCGCGCCAGAGTCAAAGTTTATGACGATTGACGGTGTGCGAATCCACTACAGAGATGAAGGCCCCAAGGATGGGCCACCCGTCGTGTTGCTCCATGCCCATTGGGGCAGTCTCATCATGTGGGACGAATGGGCGAACATTTTAAAGGATAAATACAGAGTGATCCGCTTTGATATGACGGGACACGGGCTTACAGGCATTGACCCCACCGGTGATTACACACTTGAACGCGGTGTCGCCCTTATGGAGCAATTCAATGAAGCCCTGGGCATTGAGCGCTTTGATATTATCGGCACATCACTCGGTGGTACCCACGCTATTCATTATACCGTAAAGCATCCCTCTCAAATTAATCGTCTCGTGCTATTGAACCCAGGAGCACTGAATGCTGGTGTCAGAGGACGTGACACCCCACGTGGACTGCCGTGGTGGGTCGGCATCATGACCTACATCACACCCAAGCAACTGTTTCAGTTTATGCTGGAAGGTGGCTATGGCTCCGCAAACCAAGTCGACGATGAGATTGTCCAGCGCTGGCATGATATGCAAATGGGCAAGGGTCACAGACCTGCAGAGTTGGCGCGCACCAGTCAGTATATATCTGGCGATATCGTATCGATGATTAAATCAATACAATCCCCAACGCTCATTATGTGGGGAGAGGATAATCCGGTCGTGACAGTAGACCAAGCATACGAGTTTATGGATTTGCTTGAGAATGCTTCTGAGAAGCAACTGGCCGTGTTCCCAGGTTTAGGTCACATGGCCGTGCTAGAGGAACCCAAAGTCACGTCTATCGCTATTAGAGATTATCTAGAGGGGACCCGCGTTTTTACAGACCATCTTAAAGAAAAAATGTAAGGCCAAACATATCGGTATTTGTTAGCCGCTCGTTACTAGCCATCTAGGTTAAGCGGATCACAATACTGATTTGCGCGTTTGAGTTGGTCACAGATTGATTTGGCCTGTTGTTGGTCTGAAACCGGCCCGGCAAGTAGCCTGAAGAATGTACCTTTCCCCTGGCCAAGGTTCACCTGTGAAATCCTAGAGTTCAGGCCAGAAAGCTGTCCCTTATATTTATCGCTTATTGTACGCCAGCCTTCCTCTGCAGCCTGTTGTGTTCTATAGGATGCAAGGTGCAATCCGAGGCCGGATTGCGCGGGTGCCGCAACAGAAGGTTCACTTACAACAGCTTGACTTGAGTTCATAGAAAGAGCGTCGTCAGCCATATCCGGGATCATGCCGGTCATCAAATAACTATCAATCGCAGATTTTTCTCTCGCAAACTCTGCGTCAGAGATGATTCCTGAGAAGCGGAGATTTTCCAATTGTCCAATCAGCGCAGCAGCTTCAATAACATCAGACGGAGGTGGCTCGGCCTGAGCACGCACTCTTGGCTCAGCAGGTAACAGCGCATCGAGAATAATACTGCGTTCTAACGCATGCTGACGCGGCGTTATCGCGCGCATCTCTAGCGATCTGCGCAAAGACGCCAACCTCGCCGAAATTGCGTCCCCACTCGGGACTTCACGACCAAGGAAACGAGCAGGTGAAGGAGCTGAGTATGGCAATACAGCACCAATATTTTGAGCTCGACGCTGATCCCGTTCCTGACGCGTGAGCAACCCTTCTTCGGTCAAGCGCTCTAAAATAGAAAAACGTTCCAGAATATTTTTTTGTTCGCGCGTTAACGTTATGTCACCTGGTGACATGGACTCTGACATCGGGCCTTCAGGCGCAATTGAGGCTGGAATAAACTCGCGTCCCACTAAAGCGGGCTCGGGTTCAACAGCCGAAATAAAGACAGTCTCTGTCCTATTGGGACTTGCCGCCAGAGTCGGCTGAGGCTGGGCTGTCGGAACTTTCATAGATTGCGCCTGTGCAGGTGGAGGCTGTACTGGCTGAAGTGCTGGCGCGTTCGCCATCGCTTGCGGCGTGGCATCCTGCGGAACTTGTGCTGGCTCGAAAGCAGGCATCGGTTCACCGGGCGCAGGAACCAACATCAACGGGCGGCTGGCGGGTTGAACGGCCTGGGCCACTGGTGTTTGAGCAGCTGGTGTTTGAGCAGTTGGTGGTTGCTGTGGCGTGACACTTGGGGGCGGAGGCGCGTTAATCGGATCAACAAAAGCTGGCTCAACCGCTTGCGC
>CAYGSZ010000033.1:0-1092 GCA_964352705.1 uncultured Rhodobacterales bacterium | reverse complement strand
TTGGGGGCGGAGGCGCGTTAATCGGATCAACAAAAGCTGGCTCAACCGCTTGCGCTGTCACGCGCATGTTGCTGTCCGCACGCGACACAGACATTGTAGGCTGCTGATATGCCATTGGCGCTGAACTTGCACCCTGACTATCTGTACGCTGTGGAAGAAACTCTTGGTTCTGTGAACGTTCGGCACCAGGAAAAAGCGCAAGCTCACCGTCTGTGAGTTCGTTAAGGCCTGCACAACCTTGTAGAATCATCAATGATGCAGCAGCGATTACAGCTGGCTTAACAGCCTGCATATCTGAATCCACCCAAACCAATTAGTCTTCAAAATAGACAACGTCGTAAAAACGTATCTACTGAAAACCCACTCCAATCCCATATTTAACTATTGTATCAACACTTTAAGAAACAATTAACTGAATCCCTAAGGCACTCTAGCGAAATGAGATATCGCAAAGCATTATAGCCTTATTGCGTGTGACCTTTAGCAACTATGATTCTGGATTTGGAATCCAAATGGCCTGGCTAGCAATTAAATCTGTTTCGCCCTTCAGCCAAGGATTAAGGGCCTGAATAACATCAGAAGTGGTACCTTCCCGCTGCGCAAGCTTAGAAACCGTATCCCCCTGACGGGCCAGAACTCTAGAAATCGGAAATCTTGCAGGGCCAGACACCTGTTTTGGCTGCAATAACTCAGCCAATTGCTCATTTAGGCTGTCGACTTCACTGAGCAAGTCAGTGTTTTCCTGTTTGACGGATTGCAAAGTGCTTTCAAGGGTCATGCCATCCGCTTGTAAGCGCGAAATCGTCACTTCCAGTTCACGAACATGATTAGACACAAACCAAACAAGGCCAAATGCAATCCCTATCGCAGTAAAGAGCAATATAGCCGTTGGCAACGACATCCGCATTTCACGGCCTTTCCCAAAACAACACTTTATTCCATCTACCATATATCAGATTCGAGACGTGCGCATGATACCTTTACGGGTAGAGGTCAGAATTCATCATTTACCTACACCAGAGTAACCCTCACTCCTTAAAAGCTAATGTTTGAGGATGAGGAGTTGCTCTCATTTCTTGATAAGGTTGGGAA
>CAYGSZ010000032.1:0-17805 GCA_964352705.1 uncultured Rhodobacterales bacterium | reverse complement strand
GTGTCGGCTGGCTGATGGTGAACTGCGCCAGAAAGCGCGTCAGAACGCCTTCTTTATAGGAGGTCGGCACGGGAGGAGCCATGGCTACGGCGGGTGAGAGTTTGATGGCCTGTCGCACGGCGCCAATGCCACCGACCAATCCGGCGACCAGGCTTACGCCTGCGGCGGCGGTAAAAACGGCCGGATCAATGCCGAGGTCAAGTAGCGGGAATTTATAGTAGGTGGTGTACATGCTGATCATACCGCCACCCATCCACAAGCCAAGGGCGACGCCCAGGGCCAAACCGCCCAGCACCAGGATTAAAACAAGCTTGAGATAAATCCAACCCACTTCCAGATCATTATATCCAAACGCTTTCAGCAGGCCGATTTGCTCGCGCTCGGTTGCGACGATGCGGGAGACAACAACGTTTAACAGAAACGCCGCAACCAGCAAAAACACGGGTGGAAAAATAGCGCCGGTCGCTCTCAGTTGGACCAGTTCATTGGTCAGGAAAAAGTGCGAGAGCTGATCTTTGCGCGCATAAGATCCAACACCCCCATAAGGTTCCAACACGGAATCCAGACGGCGTATGACTTCCTCTTCAGACGCGCCCAACTGCAAGGCTAAGGTGACGTTGTTAAAAGCGCCATCCAGATCGAAGGCGGCGGCGAGGGCTTTGCGGCCCATCCACATCACGCCGAAGCGGCGATCATCTGGCATGAGCGAGCCAGGACCGAGGGCGTAAATGTATTCGGGCGTTAAGGCGAGGCCAACGACTTCAAGGCTGCGCTTGTTGCCGTTGATAATCGCTTGGAAGCTATCCCCAATGGTCAGGCCATGGGCTTTGGCAAACGGGTCGGTGATTGTGACTTCATTGGGCCGCAGAGCCGAGGGGTAACGGCCCGACAAAATAATAACGTCGTTCAGTAGAGGTGTTCCGCGCTCCGGTAATGAGATCAATTGCCCGGTCGCCGGTTCCGCCATATTGGGCAGGTCCAGGTTGACCGCTGCGGTGATGCGGGTCTCTGCGATAGACACGCCGGGGATACGCTCAATGTCGGATTTAAGGCTGTCGGGTGCGCGCTTTAAGGAGGCAAAGACATCAGCAAAGCGGGTGCGATCGTAAAAGGCGTCCATGCTTTCTTCCAGCACGTTGACGGTGCCAAAGGACGAAATCATGAGCGCGATTCCACAGGCGACGACGGCTGAAATCGCCAGGGCCTGACCTTTGATGCGCCAGAGATCGCGCATCAGTTTGCGATTGAGAGCACTAAGTCGGATCACCACGACAACTCCTGCGGTGCTTTTTTAACGGGGTTTTCTTCAACGCTGATGATCTGCCCATCGGCAAACCGAACAACGCGCTCTGACATATCTTTGATGCCCGCATTGTGTGTGATGAGGGCGGTTGTGGTTCCCAGTTCCCGATTGGCTCGGTCAAGCGCTTCAAGAACAATCACACCGGTGTTGCTGTCCAGCGCGCCGGTGGGTTCATCACACAGCAACACATCAGGACGTTTGGCAATGGCGCGGGCAATGGCCACCCGTTGTTGCTCGCCGCCCGAAAGCTGCGAAGGAAAATGGTCCAGCCGGTGTTCCAGTCCAACCATCTCCAATGCTTCCGCCGCGCTCATCGGGTCTTCGGCGATTTCGGTCACCAGCGCGACATTCTCGCGGGCGGTGAGACTCGGGATCAGATTGTAAAACTGGAAAACAAAGCCCACATGATCTCGGCGGTACATGGTCAGGTCATGGGCCGAGCAGGCGGTGAGTTCTAAGTCCTTGAAAAAAAGTGTGCCGTCGGTTGGGAGGTCAAGGCCGCCAAGGATGTTCAAAAGGGTCGATTTGCCGCTGCCAGACGGCCCCAGCAAAACCACCAACTCGCCTTCGTAGAGCGTCAGATCGACGCCACGCAGGGCTTCGACACGCAGGCCGCCGGTCTCATAGACTTTGGTTAGCCCTTTCGCGCGAAAGGTCTCTTTGGTTCGTGTTCCATCATGAAGACCGTCAGGCATCTGTCGGGCATTCCTTTGGAGAAGTATAACAAAGGTATTAAAGCAAATCGGGCAATGGCACTATAACGCTTATGCACTGACATATAACGGTGATAATTTTGCATGGGAGCCGCGCATTGACGCGGATCAAATCGCCAAGAGATTTATGCAGGTATTTGGCAAGACGTGAGTGAGACTGAAAACCTATCGAGCGATAAAAGCTCAAACCCGCCACTGGGTTCTGGACACGCTTCTGGGCGTGGCGGCCACGGCAGTGGCAGAGGTAAAGACCTCACAACAGGCTCTGTTCATCGGCATATTGTTAAGCTTTCAGCCTATATGGCGCTGGGGGCTGTCGCCTCAATGACTTTCCAAGTCGTCGATACCTATTTCGTGGCGCAATTGGGAACCACCGAACTTGCGGCCATGGCTTTCACATTTCCGGTGGTGATGATTCTGCATGCCATTGCGATTGGTTTGGGCACAGGTGTGACGGCTGTTGTGTCACGGTTTGTTGGCGGCGGCGGGAGTGCAGATACGGCTCAGGATTCAAAAGCAATTGCAACTGACAGTCTTATTCTTGCGGTTCTGATTACTGGTATTTTTTCCATCATCGGTTTTATGACCATTGATCCCGTGTTCACTTTGCTGGGGGCTGATGATGAGGTGTTGCTGTTGATCCATGACTACATGGACATCTGGTATATGGGCATTGCGTTCATGATTGTGCCGTTGATTGGGAATGCTGTGATCCGCGCCCATGGCGATGCAAAATTTCCCAGCCTGATCATGATGACAGCCGCGATCTTAAACATAATCCTCGACCCGATATTGATTTTTGGATTGTTTGGCGCACCGCGGATGGAATTGGAAGGGGCGGCTTTAGCGACCGTGCTGGCGCGGGGTGTGACGTTTGTGGCGGCCTTAAGCGTGCTGCACTTTCGCATGAACGCGTTGACCTATGAATTTCCAACCTTAACCCGACTGCGCAACAACTGGCGTCAAATTCTCAATATCGGTTTGCCGTCCACCGCAACTCAACTCATTGTGCCAGTCTCATCCGGTGTGTTAACGGCGTTGATTGCCTCCTTTGGCGCGGTTGCCGTCGCGGCTTACGGTGTTGCCACCCGGGTCGAGATGTTCGCGTTGATTTTTATGATGGCGGCGTCCATTGCGATGGGTCCGTTTGTTGGACAGAACGCCGGAGCGGGCCGTATTGATCGGGTCAGGCAAGCGCTTCGCTTCACGTTTCAAGCCAGTGCCGCATATGGCTTGGTGATGGCCGGTATTCTCGCGGTCTTCGGCGAGCAGGTGGGCCAGATTTTCAGCGATGATGCCGACGTCGTCAGGCTTGCGGCGTTTTATCTGTTGGTTGTGCCGCTGAGTTACCCGGTCTTGTCGGTGATCGCGATCAGTTCGCAGACCTTTAATTCACTGGCCAAGCCCCTGCCGGCAATGGTGATCGGCGCGGCGAAATCCATGCTGCTCCAAGTACCCTTGGCCTATGCGGGCGCGGCGCTCGGCGGCATTCAGGGCGTGTTTTTGTCCATGTCCCTGTCGACTGTGTTGGTGTCTGCGTTGGCGTATGTGTGGATTAAGCGCACGATAAACCAGGAAGAAAACGCCGTCAGTACGGCTGAAGCACAGACCGTATAATTTTGAAAATGCTCTAGGTGGCTTTGCCAGAGGCAATAGCGCGAATGCTGGCCAGGCCTTGGCGAATATCCGTCATAAGAAATTCGCCCTTGCTGATCGGGCTCCCTGTTCTTGGATTGGGAAAACGATAAGCCCAGGCATTCATTTTAACGGTGAGACCGCAGAGCACGCCGCCGATGGTTGTGTGATAATCAGAAATCAGTTTTTTGACTTCTTCGAAACGCGCTGCAGACAAATTGTCCCATAAATTTTGAGTTTGTTTGTCGAAATCTTCGAAGAGACGCTTTAAGAATTCCACCAAACCGACCATCATTTTTTCAATGCGATCAATTTGATCAATGAGGTTTCTATCCTGTTTGAGTTGATAGTTCTTTTTGAGTTCATTCATTGACTGCACGAAGCTATCGAGCAGAGGCTTTAGTCGATCAAGGCAGTTACGATAGTAAGACAGGGATAGAAAGATATCGCCATAGTCTTCCAGGAATCGCGGGATTTGATCTAACTTGATGTTGAGTGTTTCAGCCATCGTTTTAAGCTTCCCCAGTGCTTTTTTGACATCAGGGTCCTTAAACAAACCTATCAGATCACCGAAATTGCTCACCTCAAGGTCATCACCTCCATAGATTTGCTTGATCAAAGGCAGCGTAAAGGTCGACATGTAGGCTGTCAGTTCTTTGTTTTTTGCGTCCGAAAGTTGTAATTCTGAATCCGGGGCCAGGGCGATGCCAAGTTCACGAAAAGAGCGGCGCAGGCTGTACACATCGAAGCTGGGAAGGGGCGCAATCTTGCTGAGAATTTGCAAGTCTGGGTGGCCAAGGCCTTCTTTCCACTGAAAATGTTCCGGCAAATCTTCAACGTTGATTTGCCCACTTCCCGTTTCCCGCTCTGAAAACAGCTCAATAACGCCCAGCAGGTGATGGTTTTTTATCAGTTTGGCACGATGCAGGCCATTTGTTTTGAACGGCAGAATGCTGAGCGGCAACACGAACAAAGAGTCCATGTCTGTATCAACAATAGGGTTAAGAATCTGCGAGCACACGGTTCAAACATCAACCAAAAGTAGTTGCATGCACGCGTGAAGTTACCTACGCCGAGCGCACTATATTCGTCTCAATACTATTACGAGATGCACAATTTTACCACTTTAAACAAGGCTTTATGCCGGAGCAGGCTCGGCATTCAGGGCTTCTTCCAATTCGAAGAAGGTTGGCTGCATGCTTGAGGGCACGTTGCCGCGGCCTATTTCCACAGAAACCTGAGGGGCATTGCCGTTGAGGTGCGAGACCAGAATATCGCGAATGATGAGATAGAATTGGTGCTCTTCATCCAGGATTTGGCCCAGCCTGGTGGCAAAAGGACCAACCAAAAGATAGGCTAGGAAAACGCCTAAGAATGTTCCTGTTAAGGCTCCACCAATCATTTTACCCAAGACTTCCGGAGGCTCTGTCACAGAGGCCATGGTCTTAATAACCCCGAGCACGGCGGCAACGATCCCAATCGCCGGTAAGCCATCGGCCATGGTCTGTAAGGCTTCCTGAGGCTTCATGGCTTCATGGTGGTGCTTTTCAAGTTGAGCCTCCATGGCATCATAAACCTGATGCGGGTCATCCATATTCATCGACAGCATGCGCAGAGTGTCGCAAATGAAGTCGATGGCAAAGTGATCCGCCAGAATGCGAGGATACTTCTGAAAGATATCGCTATCTTTGGGAGTCTCGATATGGCTCTCGATAACCAAGATGCCCTTTGCTTTGATCATTTTGGTGATGGTGAACAGCAGGCACAGTAAATCCAGAAAGTCTTGTTGCTTCCACTTTGGGCCGCTAAAGGACTTTTTGACGCCGCCAAACGTGCCCTTAATCACTTTGCCGGTGTTACCGATGATCAGAGCCCCAATGGCCCCTCCAAAGATAATAACCATTTCAAAGGGAAGGGCTTTGAGGATAACGTCGAACTTACCGCCAGCAGCGGTGTAACCGCCGAAAACACAGACCATCACGACAAGGATGCCAATAATTCCACGCATGAGCTGTCTTGTTCCCCCCTGTGCCGAAACTGCACCGACCTTGTGTCGATTTTCGGCCCGCCACCGCTCAGACCGAACGAAAGACGTCAGTTTACGTATACCATTTCAATGGCTTATCAAAGGTCAAATCTTAGATCTTGGCAAGGGTAGAGCTTTGGAAACACGGGTTAAAACGCGCATCTGGGTGCAGGCTTTTCTACGCCGCACCGAAGGGCAGGGGTATATGGCCGCCCTCATACGGCGCGGTGATGAAGACGCCGGGGCAGTATTGATCAAGGTGAATAGGATCGGGTTGGGCTGCCAAGTCTACAGTCAGGTTCGGGATGAGCACGGGCAGTTGGCCTGGTTTGCAGGGACAGGAGTAGAGCTGGTGCTTGAGTCGGAGGCGGATGCCTATATTCAGCGTCAGACCTCTTATGACGCGGATTTGTGGGTCGTTGAGGTCGAGGACCCTAAAGCGAGCTTCGGTCTCTCAGGCCCCGTGGTGGCTATTTGATTTTCGGCTGTTTGATTTTTGGCTATCTTGGCCTTCTAATCAGCAGAGGCACCGTCGCGGGTCACGGCAAACCCGTGTGCTTCCAATATGCTCTGGGTCGTCTCGGTAGACAGATAGTTATAGAAATCTAGTGCTGCCGGTGAGGCGTGCCCGTTGATGACCGCTGCCGCATAGATAATCGGGGTGTGAGATTCAGGCGGGATGATCGCCGCCAGACTTACTTTTCGGCTTAAGGCTGCATCGGTCGCATAAACAATACCGAGCGGCGTTTCGCCACGCTCGACCATTGCTAACACGGCGCGCACATTAACCTGGCGTGCGAGGTGATCTCGCACGGCGGCCCATAGGCCAAGGTTTTCCAAGGCCTCTTGTGCGTAACGTCCTGCTGGAACATGCGCCGGGTCTCCGATGGCGAGCCGTCCGCCATCCAGACGGCGTAAGACATCCACAGGCTTAGATGTGCTCAGCAACCGGCTCGCGTTTCCAGTCCGAGGCCAGGGCATGCTTTCAGTCCTTGGACGGACAATTACCAACCGATTGCGGGCCAGAATTTGCGTCTGACTGGGGTCGATATGTCCTGAAGCGGTTAAGGTGTCGATCCAGTCTTGGGCGGCTGAAACGTAAATATTCGCAGGCGCCCCCTGCATGATTTGTCGAGCCAGGGTGCCTGAACTGCTAATCGACACGCGAACGCTCGTGCCTGTTTCAATCTGGTATTTTTCTACAATGTCATTGAGGGCGGCCGCAGCACTTGCGGCGGCAAGGACGAGAACATGTTTCGTTTCAGTGCTTTGGGCCTCCTGGACCGGGTTCAGACCTATAAAACTGAGTGACAGGATGAGACCGAACGCAGGTATTCGACGCATACCGTATCTCCAAGACGAGGGAACAAACTGCGATCTTATGCGTTCGCATTATAGACACAAGTACGCCGGATATGTATGTTCCCCGCCTTCCGCGTCGTTACTTTTTTTTGACCCGCCAACTCTGAGGATTCCCATGCCTGAAGTCTGGACAGATGACCGTATCGGAAAACTTAAGAAGTTATGGTCTGAAGGCTTAACAACCGGCGAAATTGGAAAGCGCTTAGGCGTCTCCAAGAATGCGGTTGTTGGTAAGGCCCATCGCCTTGGCCTCAAAAGCAGGCCTTCGCCTATTCGTCGCGCAACCAAGAAGCCCGAGGTCAAGAAGGAAGAAACCCAGGTTTATACCTTGGCGAACTTAAACAGCCAGACCTGCCGCTGGCCTCATGGCGACCCGAAGGAAGAGGACTTTCACTTCTGCGGGAAGCCGATCTTTCAGACCAAGCCCTATTGCGCAGAGCATTGTGCGCAGGCTTATGTGGGTTCGAACAAGAATCGTGGTGAAAGCCCGTCTTCTTAATTATTCGGCTCTATAAAAACTGCTCCAATACTGCCCATCACGCAAAGACTTTGCATTTGCTTTGAGGCGAAAACTTAATCTTAGGCCACTGATCAAGGTGCGGGATATTCTCCTATAACTTCAGTTACAGTTGAAAAATACCCGCAAAAATTGAATTTATTGTTGTGTCGAAACCTTATAAGTATTTATCTATTGGTGCATGACCTCAACGTGTTAAACAATTACGAGTAGGGTAAAAGTGCCGACTAAGGCATAGTGAATCTCGATGGGCACGGAATAATAAGCCTGACTGGATCAATAACGAATGACATTGGCTCTAAAGTTTTGGGGGGTTCGGGGCAGCATTGCATGTCCATCGCCACAGCATGTGGTGTATGGCGGCAATACCAGTTGCCTTGAGGTTTTCGCTGGGGATAAGCGTATCATTCTTGATGCTGGCACCGGCATCCGCCAACTCGGATCAGAGTTTATTCGTGATGGTGTCAAAGAGGGCATTATTTTGCTCACCCATACCCACTGGGACCACATCAACGGTTTTCCGTTTTTTGGTCCGACGTTTATGCCCAACAACCATTTTTCAATTCATGCCGGGCATTTGTCTGATCACGGCGGCATCGAAAATGTATTGGCCAATCAAATGGCCAATCCGACGTTTCCGGTTCCGCTGGAGGCTTTGCAAGCCGATCTTGAGTTTATAGATTTTCATGCAGGCGAAAACTGGGAGCCCTATCCTGGCATAAAGCTGATCACCAAGCCGTTGAACCATCCCAATGGTGCAACCGGGTATCGCATCGAGCATGACGGTAAATCAATCTGCTACGTCACCGATACGGAACATGTGGTTGGTAAACCAGACGAGACCGTGCTGGCCTTGATCGAAGGCGCAGACCTTGTTGTTTATGACAGCACCTATTCGGATGAAGAGTTCAAAGCAAAAATCGGCTGGGGGCATTCAACCTGGGAAGAGGGCGTGCGTCTTTGTAAAATGGCAGGTGTAAAACAACTGGCTATTTTCCATCACGACCCTGATCATAATGATGATTTCATGCGAGACGTGGAAATCAAAGCGCGCGAAATGTGGGATGGAACTTTGGTCGCCCGCGAACATATGATTCTGACGCCTGGAACCTGAGCCAGGTTCAATAACAATAGCTACCTGAGCCAGGTTCAATACCAATAGCTACCTGAGCCAGGTTCAATAAGAATACTTAACCTGGGCTAGGTTCCAAAACCACGTCTAAGCAACTCAGCGCTCTCGAAACGCTTCGTGCTTTAATTTCAAAACAGGCTTGATGAGATAATCCAGGACAGATTTTGTGCCTGTATGAATGTCTACTGTCGCGCCCATCCCCGGTGAAATCAGATATCCGTCTTCTTCGTCTCCCAGCCAGGGTTGCGCGGTTTTGACGACGACTTTGAAATAGGGCGCGGCGTTATCGGGCACGGTTGAGTCGGGCGCGACAGAAATAACTTCTCCTTCGATGCCGCCGTAACGGACGAAGTCGTAGGTATCGATTTTTATGGTTGCCGCTTGACCTTCTTGCACAAACCCACGGTCCATTGGGTTGAGCCTGACTTCCACCACCAGCGTATCTTCTGAAGGCACGATATCCAGAATTGGTTCGCCGGGCCGGACCACGCCACCGATTGTGGTGTAGCGCATATTTTTAACAACGCCGGTGATCGGGCTGCGGATTGTCGTTCTGGTTTGTTGATCATCGGCGGTGGCCAGCAATTCTCGGGTGCGGGCGATGCCCATTTCAGTTTCACCCAAAAGCTCGCGCGCTTCCCGTGCAAACCGTAAGTCGAGTTCCTGAATACGCTCCAAGGCTTCTTCCAAGGCGGCCTGGGCGCGCGGTAAAGCTTCGTTCAGCGAGGCGATTTCGCCCTCGAAGCTTTCAACTTCACTTTCGATTTGCAAATGCGCCATGGGCGATTGCAGTTTATCTGTTAAAAGATCGGCAGACATCGTTAATCGTTGACGTGCCAAACCCAGATTTGTGCGTACCGCGTTCAGTCGCACCTCAACCTCGCGCACGTCTTGTGTGCGTTGCACCGCTTGACCTTCAAGCACAGATCGGGTGCTGTTCAATTCACGCAGCCGTGCATCATAAGCTTGCCGCTCGGCTTCGATAATGTTGTCCATGCCACCTGCCATATCAGACGGTAACGTGAGAGCCGTACCGTTTGCTTCTGCTTCAAGCCGGGCTTTGCGGATCAAAAGTCCATCGCGTCTGATTTGGAGTTCTTCCAGGTTGGTGACAGTGCCAGCAAGATCTAATTGAACCAGCGGTGCGCCCTCGCGCACGGTGTCACCGTCTCTTACGAACAGGTCGTCAATCAAGCCGCCTTCCAGATGCTGAATGGTTTTAATGCGGCCTTGGGGCACGACTTCACCCGGAGCAATTGCGACTTCATCTAAGTTCGCAAAACCCGACCACAGCAAAAACAGGCCAAGCAGCCCCATAATTATGTAGGCCACCAGGCGCCAGCTTGGGGCTTCACTATGCTCTATAAGATCGTCGAGTTGGCTCATATCTGATTAATCATTGTTTTGAACTGTTGGTTCGGGTGTGGACCCGTGGGTGGGCTCAAGGGTGCTGTCGGGGCTTGCTTGAACGGCTTTCAGGTGTGGCGCTTTGCTCCGTGTATTTGAGAGAGCCGTCTTGTCCTGAGGCGCAGCCTCGGCGCGTTTTTTTGCCAGAGCTTCCATGACTTGCCGTGTTGGCCCGGCGGCGTGAATGCGCCCATGATCCATCAGAATAACATTACTGCAGGCCTGCAGCAAAACCGGACTATGGGTCACGACGATAATCGTGTGTCGTTTGCCAAGCTCGGCCAGAGTATTGCGCAAGTTCGCTTCCGCGTCCTTATCGAGGCTGCCGGAGGGTTCGTCCATGACAATCACGGGCGGGTCGCCGACCAAGGCTCGGGCAATGGCGATGCGCTGCCGCATACCACCAGATAACAATGTTCCGCTTTCTCCAACCGCCGTGCCATAGCCCTCTGGAAGGTCGACAACCAAATCATGCGCTTGGCCCAGTTTCGAGGCTTGAATGATCTCAGCGTCCGTGGCGTTGGGATGAGACTGAGCAATGTTTTCCCGAATGGTTCCGTTGAACAACACACACTCTTGCGGAACGTAACCAATCCAACCGGCCAGATCTTTGCGCGAAAACTGTTTGACGTCTGCACCGTCGAGCAGGACGCGTCCACTGACCGGGGTGTACAGACCCAGAATCAATTTTAATAACGTCGATTTGCCGCTGCCGTTAGCGCCCATAATCGCGGTCACACCGCCGGGGTTAATATCCAGTTTGAGTGTATCAACAACCGGCGGTGACTTTTCGCCGTATCTGAACGAGGCCTCTTCAAGGGTGATCCGCCCGTTTGGCCGACCCATCGTGATGCTGCTGTGTTGTCTGTCGTCCGCCTCAGCGAATAGATTACCCAGCCGGTCAACAGACTGACCAAATGAAACATAATTGCGCCACGCCCCGACCAGTTGATTCAGCGGGCCGAGCAGCCGTCCGCTCAACATATTGGCTGCGATCAGGCCGCCAATGGTCAGTTCCTGATTCATGATCGCGACCGCGCCAACGGTGGTCATCGCGACGGTTGTCAACATTGTGAGGCCGTGTCCGGCGTTGACAAAGGAATCGGTTTTGGTGCCACGAATGATTGACTGCTCAATCGTGTCGGCCTGACGATCTTCCCACATGGGGCGTAAGTGGTCGGCCATCGCCAAAGCTTTGACCGTGCCACGCCCGATAATCATTTCAGACACCAGCGCGTCACGACTTAACATTTTTGTTTTTTCATCTTCAGCCGCCGCCGCGACGCTCTGTCCAGACCGCCAGGCCAGCACAACAAAAATGACGAAAGCGATCACCAATACCCAGGCCACCGGCCAAGCAATAAGAAAGACAACGGTCAGAAAGAGAATCGCGAAGGGCAGGTCTGCACACAAAATGGCTGATGCGCCGGACAAGGTTGATCTGACGGCTTCGACATCCCGAAACAACAGTTGCCAGTAAGAGGCCGGGCGGCTTTCAAGACTGCGCAAGGGGAGCGCCATGATTTTTTCAAAAAGGCGACGGCCGACGGCCACGTCGAGGCGCAAAGCCACATTCTGCATCACTTTGGCGCGGGTCTGACGCAGGACAAAGTCAAAGCCAATGACCACCGCCATGCCAATGACGAGACCCTGCAGTGTTGTCATGCCAGCATGAAAGACGACGCGATCATAAACTTGAAGCACGAACACCGGCACTGCAATCGCCAGCAGGTTCACGAACAAAGAAACCGCCAGAACTTCTTTAAACATCGGACGCAAAGGAGCTATGAACGCCTTGAGCCATACGCGGTTCGGGCTACCCAGGAACGTGGGCGCAGTATTTTTTGTCTCAGACATGGCTGATATTTATCCCTTTTCTAGGGTAAAGCATAGCAGGCCGTTATTAAGATTGTGACTAGGAATGCGGGAATTTCCTGTTCTGTCGTGCACGGACCGGTTAGTGTGATCGTTAATAGTTTAAGGGGGCGTCTTGGGAGTCGCTGTGCGAGACGATACGGTCATTGGGGAAGACGATACCTCTCAGCAGGATGGCGACCCGCCTAAAGGCGGGGCGAAAAGTCTATTTGCGCGCATGGAACTGGGTCGTTTTGTCTCGATCCGTTGGTGGTGGCGGTGGTTCAGAAAATCACTGATCCAAACCGGTCGACTGACCACTCTGTTAGGCCTTGTAGGCCTGATCTGGATCAGAAATGAAGACCCGGAACTGTTGCGACTTATCCGTGCCAAAACATTCGACACTTACCAACAGTTAAAGCCGCGTGAGTTTATGGGCGCGGCCTCTCAGATTGTCGTCGTCGATTTAGATGAAAAAAGTCTGGATGAGTACGGTCAATGGCCCTGGCCCAGAACGCGGTGGGCTGCGCTGGTTGAAAAGTTAACTGAGCTTGGCGCAAGTGCCGTGGTTTTCGATATCGTATTTCCTGAGGAAGACACAACGTCGATCGCCGGATTGGCGGACGGCATTCCGGGCATCACAGAAGAAACCCGCAACACGTTGAAATCCGTTCCCACAAATGACGACCTCTTTGCGGCAGCGATTAAAGAGAGTGGACTGGTTGTTACCGGCCATACCCCATTGTCTGTTAAACGATCAGATCCCGGTTATACGGGGTCGTCTATCCGGGGGGAGTTGGGGGCTGACCCAAGACCGTGGGTCGAAGATCATCCCTTTATATTGCGCAACGTCGAAGTCCTGGATCGCGCCGCAGCAGGGCGCGGCGTGTTCAGTGTGGCAGAAGACCGCGTCGATGGCATCGTCAGGATGGTGCCCATGATCGTGGCCAGTCCCGAGGGAATCTTTCCCTCACTGTCGCTGGAGGCAATTCGCATTCACCTTGGCGCGCGCAACGTCATTGTTGAAACCGACGAAAACGATGGAATGCAACGCATCATTCTCCAAAAATTGCGCCCGGTCAGGGAAAATATTGAGATTCCCGTAGATCGCAACGCCCGCATTTGGGTCTATTACACACCTGGCTCCAATTATCGCGCCAATTATGTTGCGGCCGCTGACGTATTGGGGGATCGTGTGGCCGAGAACAGATTTAAAGGCAAGATTGCCCTTATCGGAACCTCATCTCAGGGCTTGTTCGATGTTCGTGCGACGCCCCTTGATCCTGTGCTGCCGGGGGTTGAGGTCCACGCCAACCTGATTGAAAACATTCTGAATAATACGCAACTCACCCGGCCTGCTGTTGCCGATGGGTACGAGGTGCTTGCAGCAATTGCCATCGGCTTGCTGATGATTATTGTCACACCACTGCTTGGTGCGCGTATCTCTATGCTGTTTTTCATAGCAGGCACATCCTTCGTGATCTGGTTCTGCTGGAACGCGTTCTCCACGCGTCTAGAACTCTGGGACCCCGGCTTCCCGGTGATGGTTGCGACCTTGTTTTACGGCTTTTTGACCTACGCGGCCTTTATTCGTGAAGAAGCGCAAAGGAAACAAGTGCGGTCTGCCTTTGGTCAATATTTGTCCCCTGATCTTGTCAAGAAACTGGCCGATGATCCGGACCAGCTTGCCCTCGGTGGCGAGATGCGTGAAATGACTTTCATGTTTTGCGACATCCGTGGGTTTACGTCGATCTCAGAACTGTTTGATGCACAAGGTTTGACGCGTCTGATCAACCGTTTCCTGACCCCCATGACCAACATCATCCTGGCCAAAAGCGGTACCATCGATAAGTACATGGGCGACTGCATTATGGCGTTCTGGAATGCCCCGTTACTTGACGAGGACCACGCCAGGGATTCCTGCCATTCGGCCCTGATGATGGTCGAAGGGCTGAAAGTATTGAACGAAGAGTTGCGATTGGAAGCGGAAGCAGAACAGCGTGAGCACCGCCCCATCAAAATCGGTATTGGTCTTAATTCTGGCGAAGCTTGTGTGGGCAATATGGGCTCTGAACAGCGCTTCGACTATTCCGTTCTCGGCGACAGCGTGAACCTGGCCTCTCGGCTGGAAGGCCAGTCGAAAGCCTATGGCGTCACGATTGTGTTGGGCGACCACACTGTGCGGTTGGCTCCGGATTACGCGTCAGTCGAACTCGATTTGATCAAAGTGAAGGGCAAAACGGAAGCGGTTCGTATCTTTACTTTGATGGGCGATGCGGACTTTGCCAAGACCCAGGAGTTTCAAGCCCTTAAGGATGTCCACGCGCGGGTCTTGGTTGAGTATCGCCGCCAGAATTGGGATGCGGCGCAAGCGGCTATGGATGAGGCAAAGGCACTGATTGCAGACTACTCAGGGGTTGGCTACATCCATGAATTGGCGGGCTTTTACGCTTTGTATGAGTCGCGCATTTTAGAATACAAAGCCGAGCCGCCGCCGACAGATTGGGATGGCGTCTTCGTTGCCACCAGCAAGTAGACACTGAGCCAGTGTAACCAGCCCCGGATAAACCAGTTCTGGCGTTAAAACGTATCCCGCTCAGGGGGGATGTAGAGTTTAAAGCCCTTAGGTTCTGGGAACGACTTGATCAAGCCGTCCCATGGCAATCAGCAACTGATAGGCTGCCACACGCGCGTCAAACAGGGCTGACGTGTAATTGATCCGCGCGTTGAAAACTTCGTTCTCCGCATCCAATACATTGAGCGCTGTTTCTTGACCATTTTCCCGCAGTCGTTCACGCGCGTCAAAAACCTCGGCGGCAATATTCACCGCATTATCGAGCAACGCGACACGCTCCTGGGCCGTCATCAGAGATTGCCAGGCGAGGCGGGTTTGTTCTTCAATCTTGCGCCGGGTCTGCACGTAATCCGCCTGGCGCGCCTGATAGGTGTAGGCTGCGCCCTTGGTGCGAGACTTGGTGCTGAGGCCGTTAAACAGGTTCCAGTTGGCGCGCAGCTTGACCGAGTAGTCACGGCGAATGCCAGGCACACCATTAAAGTCGTCCTCGTAGTTTCCTTCGGCGACCACATCAATGGTTGGAAGGTACTCTGACTTCACACCTTCACGGTTTTGATCCGCAATCTCGATCTGACGTTGGCCAGATTTGATGGCCGGATTTTCTGCCAGGGCAACGCCAATGGCATCGTCGAGCGACTTCGGCAAAAGCGTATTTGGCGGCTCCGGTAAATTCATCTTGTCCGTTTCAGGCGGGTGATTGAAGACTTGCAAATACCGGCTGCGGGCATCTTGAAGTGCGCCTTGCACAGACACTTTGCGCTCTAAGGCGATCTGTAAGCGCGATTTGGCTTGCAGCACGTCAACCGCGATCCCCGAGCCGCGCTGAACCCGCTCGTCTTCTAACTCCAACTGCCGGCGAATGTTGTCTTCATTTTGGCTGGACAGATCCAACAGCTGAGATTGGCGCAGCACATCCAGGTAAGACGCCACCCCTTCAAACATGATGGACTGGCGGACACTGGTCAGGGTGATGTCGGCGATATCGCGCTGCAGTTTGGAGGAGACGCGGTTAGAGGATTTCAGGCCGCCATCATAAACGTTTTGGGTGAGGGACAATCCCCATGTCTCTGTGCCGCTCTCAAGCGGACCACCGCCCGGTGTGGCCCGTAAGGCGGCGGTGCTGACCCGCTCCTGTCCGGCATCTGCGGTCAGGTCGAGTTGGGGCAGGTAAGGTGAAAACGAGGCCCGCACGTCTTGCTCGGCAGATTGTACTTGAAAACGGTTCGATTGAATCAGGGGGTGGTTTGCGACCAGGTCGGCGAGTTCATCGTTAAGCGGAGCCGCTGACGTTGGTGATTGAACGGAAACCAAGGCCACAGCCGCTGTCGCCATGAATAAAACTTTTCTGTAGCTCACTTAAAAACTTCCCCAAGATCTCCCGCAACACGCGCGTTAGATAACCAAATTTCGATTAGGTTTATATCCTGGAGAAGTACGACCGGTCAAATATCTAACATGTATAGGTTTTGGTCGAAACGTCCCTGTTTGCTGCATTTCCCTAAAGTCTTGCAGATGATGATCAGGGTTCATCGTATTCTGATGACGGTTCACCGTATTCACGGATCAGTATCAAGATCGGGGGAAGATGGCTCCGGCGGTAGGATTCGAACCTACAACCCTTCGATTAACAGTCGAATGCTCTACCATTGAGCTACGCCGGACCACTGCTTGGAGGCCGAGGCCGGAATCGAACCGACGTACACGGATTTGCAGTCCGCTGCATCACCACTCTGCCACTCGGCCCGAGACCACCTATTTCATTTAGCCTCATCGCGGCTTGAACTTACCGCGAAGCGGCGTTTTATAGAAGCGCCTGCTAGGCCGGTCAAGCGCCCACGGACCCTGGAGCATAAACAAATCGACTTCGCGGCCAACTTCCCGTGTTTCTTCTCTCTATTCCCTGGGATTAGCATGATTGAGTTGAGGCCTGTGGTTGGGTATAAGCGGGCACCGGACATAATTCGTGAGCAGCGGGCTTTGTCCTTCCTAGTTGAAAGAGATCCCCTATGGATTTTGAACTTGCACGGCGCAACATGGTTGCCAGCCAGGTCAGGACCAATGAAGTCACTGATCCCCTAGTTATTGACGCGATTGGCAAGGTGCCGCGGGAGCGGTTTTTGCCGACGGCCCGCCAGTCTCGGGCCTATGTTGATGAAGACTTCGAGATTACATCCGGACGCTGGCTGATGGAACCGATGGTTGCCGCACGGTTGCTTCAACTCGCGGATATTCAGCCCAGCGATCATGCGCTGGTTCTGCCCTGCGGCAGTGGCTATATCGCCGCCGTTCTCGCGTATATGGCAGGGTCTATTGTTGCCGTTGAAGCCGACGGCCCGGTTAAGGACGGAGCCGTGAAGCTGCTGTCTGAGTTAGGGGCGGACACGGTTGCTGTGGTCTCCGGAACGGTTGCGGAGGGATGCCCGGGCCAGGCGCCCTTTGATGTCATCGTTTTCGATGGGGCGGTCTCAGATGTGCCCGTGTCGATTATGGAGCAGTTGGCGGAGGGCGGACGATGTGTTGCGGTGGTTCAATCCGGACCGGTTGGGCGTGCCACACTCATTCAACGCACCGGCGCGGCTTTTGGGCGTCGCACGGAGTTTGATGCCAGTGTGCCGACCCTTCCTGAATTTGCGCTTAAGCCGTCATTCGTTTTTTAGCTTTTAGAGAACCCAACAGCGTGACTTAAAAGAAAGCAAAACCAAATCGGCTTTGTTTGCGTATATTACATTAAATCTAGAGCCTAAACTTTAAGTCTAAAGCCTTACAATCGTGCCCTCAGCCCTTAGGTTTTCGTTACCCTCCGTTACACCTTTTGAGGTGGCAATCTGCCCTTGATTCGGTTAGGTAAACAGCATCAAAAGTTCGGGTAGAACTGTGTCGAGGATAAATACAATGAAGCGTTTGAAATGGTTATGGGCGACAACCGCTGTCGTTGGCCTTTTATCAACCACACAGGCTGTTCAGGCTGATACCCTTAAAGAGGCTCTGGAACTGGCTTATGCCAACAATCCTGGGCTTCTCGCGGCGCGCGCTCAACTCCGGGCGACAGACGAGACTGTCCCCATCGCCCTTTCCGGATGGCGTCCAAGTGTCACGGTCAATGGCAACGTTACCCGTGCGCGTAACGAAAGTGTGATTGAAAGTCCGATTACCGGTGGCGCTCAGTTTACAGGCGGCACGACGCTTAGAACCTCTCAATCAGCGTCTATTGGTATTTCCCAGCCTCTGTTCAGGGGCTTTAGCACGATGGCTGATACGGCTTCAGCAAAAGCCAGTGTCAA
>CAYGSZ010000031.1:7054-18189 GCA_964352705.1 uncultured Rhodobacterales bacterium | reverse complement strand
TACTGGCGCAGGGCCTGTTCTGGGGCGTCGTAATTTGTGTTGTGCTCGGGAAAAGCTTCGCGGCCTTTCAGCATGTAATGCCAGTACATCAGGGGCAGGCCGGTTTTCTTGATCCACCAGTACGATCTCCGTTCTTCGCGCGGATCGAGCGGGAAGGTGGGTGTGACTTTGCCGCCGTAGGTGAACTCGGCCATCAGCACCTTGCCGTACCCTGTCGTCAGCGGGCAGGAGCCATAACCGTCATAGCCGTCTTCCAGGCTGTCGCCTTTAATCAACGCCATCAGGTTGCGCACCACCACCGGCGCTTGTTTGCGAATCGCCGCCGCCGTTTTAGAATTCGGTGTGGAGCAGGCATCGCCCAAACCAAACACGTTCGGATATTGAGTCGATTGCATCGTGTGCTGATTGACATCCACCCAGCCGCCCTCGTTGGCCAGCGGCGAGGACTTCACCACCTCTGGCGCACCTTGCGGCGGCACCGCATGCAGCATGTCGAAGTTCATCTCGACCGTCTGGCCTTCCTGATCACCGCCGACCACTTTGAACGTCGCTTTTTTGGTGGCACCATCGATCTTCACCAGGTTGTGGTGGAAATGTTTTTGAATGCCATAGCCGTCGGCAATTTTGGCCAGTTCGCGGGCAAAGAAGGGCACCCCAAACATAGACGGTCCTTGCGGCAAGAAGTGCAGATGGCAGTCCTTTAAAACACCGCCCCGGCGCAAATAATCAGCCGCCAGATAGGCAATCTTCTGCGGTGCGCCCGGGCACTTAATCGGCATGGCCGGTTGCGAAAACAAAGCCGTGCCACCGCGTGGGAAGTTTTGCAAAACCTTCCAGGTGTATTCCACATGCTCGGGTGCGTAGTTAGAGCACACGCCGTTTTTGCCCAGGTTCTCGGCCAAGCCTTCAATGCCGGTCCAATTGCACACCAAGCCGGGGCACACCACCAGGAAGTCGTAGGTGACCTCGCCGCCGCTGGCCAGGCTCACCTTCTTGGCCTCAGGGTCGATGTTTGCGGCGGCGTCCTGAATCCAAGTCACGCCATTGGGGATCAGCGTCGCTTCATCCCGGCGGGTGTCTTTCAGGTTATAGCTGCCGGCTCCCACCAGGGTGAACGCCGGTTGATAGTAGTGATTTGAAGACGGCTCAATGATCGCGATATTAAGATTGTGGTCATGGTCGTGCTGGGTCAAAGACGCCGCAACCGTGATGCCGGCGCTGCCCCCGCCGATGATCAGAATTTGATGATGCTTGGCCATGATCTGGCTCCTGCTCTAATATGAAAATATGCGGTATCTTTAAACGCTTGAGGCAGGCGGACCAAGAGGGCGCGCCTAAAAGTCACTCCGGTATCAGTGGAATAAGGTAGAGGGACCGAAAAGCCCATGAAATATAGAAGAATGAAACAGAGCAACGTGAAAAATAGAAAAATGTCCTGCCTAGCAGTCCTCATGGCGATAAGCTTTTCACAAGCTGCGCAGGCTGAAGACCTCGAGTCGCAGTTCCAACGGTTCCTGTCCTGGTGGCCGGGAGCTTACGACAACTTGGCCCAGGTCGAAGCCTCTTCTTCAATCATCGCACCTGTTCGGCTTTATCTTGCGCCGGTTGATCTTCCGGCTTTTGGGCCTGAAGTGGTTTACGGCGAATGGCAGGACGCAAACGACCCCTCAAAGATCGTGCGGCAACGCTTTTATGGCTTCGAGATTGATCACGACCGCCAGGCGCTGCGGCTCAATCTGCATATCTTCCCACCCACGGCCGACGTTGTTGAAAAAACCAAAGGCGCGTATGACGATTCCGCAAAAGTCGCCCATGTCACACCCGCCGATATGGTCCCGTTGCCTGGATGTGATGTGTATTTCACCTGGCAGGGGGATCATTTCGCTGGGACTATGGACAAAGGCGCGTGTGCCTTTCAAGCGCCCGGCACCGAGGACGACATTTATTCCTGGTCGCAGATGCGCCTGACCACCACCACCTTTGAATACCTAGACGGCTGGTTTAATCCAGACGGTAGTGTCTATCGTGTGCTGGCCGACGATTGGTCTGTTTTTGAGCGCAAGTAGGGGCATTACTCGGCAGGCTGATCCGCTTTCGTTTCTACCAGCTTCCGACCACCTTTGAGGCGCTCATTGGTGATTTTGAAGATGATCGGACTCAGCAGCACCAAGGCCAACAGATTTGGTACGGCCATGAGGGCGTTCATAATGTCGGCCATCAGCCAGATCACCTGCAAGCCTGTCAGGGCGCCAACGGGAATCGCAGCGCACCATAACACTCGAAACGGCGTAATTGCTTTTGGTCCAAACAGGTATTCGGCGCAGCGCTCGCCGTAATAGCTCCAGCCGAGAATGGTCGTGAAGGCGAAGACGATCAGGGCAATCACCACAATGAAATTGCCGTAGGGCAGGGCGGATTCAAACGCTAGGGCTGTCATCGTCGCGCCGTTCTCGCCGCTGGTCCAAGCTCCTGTGGTAATAATCACCAAAGCCGTCATGGTGCAGACGATGATGGTGTCAATGAACGTGCCCAACATGCCGATCGCCCCTTGTTGAACCGGGTCGTTGGTGCGGGCGGCTGCGTGGGCAATCGGGGCAGAGCCTAAACCCGCTTCGTTAGAGAAAATACCGCGCGCCACACCAAACCGAATGGCGGCCATCACCGCCGCGCCGGCAAAGCCACCCGTGGCTGCCGTGCCGGTAAAGGCATCTGTGACGATCATTGCCAAGGCCGCTGGAATTTCTGCGATGTTGAGGGCCAGAATGATCAGGCTGGCGGTCACATAAAAAAGCACCATGGCGGGCACCAACTTTCCCGCAACTTGGGCGATCCGTTGGATGCCGCCAATCAAAACCAGGGCTGTTAACGTCAAAACCACAAGGGCCGTGACCCAGTTCGGGATACCCATGTTGGATTGCACGACATCCGCAATGGAGTTGGCCTGCACTGTGTTGCCAGCACCAAGACCGGCGGTGATTGCCAATAGGGCAAAGGCCGTGCCGAGCCACGTCCACTTCGGGCCGAGGCCGTTCTTGATGTAATACATTGGGCCGCCGACATAGCGACCGTCTTCGTCAACTTCTCGGAAATGCACGGCCATCACGGCTTCGCCATACTTTGTGGCCATGCCAACAAAGGCGGTCATCCACATCCAGAAAATGGCCCCAGGTCCGCCCAGGAAAATGGCGGTCGCAACGCCGGCGATGTTGCCGGTTCCCACGGTGGCAGACAGCGCTGTCATCAGGGCTTTGAAAGGTGAGATTTCACCGTCACCTGCAGCTGTGTCACCTGCGTCCTTACTGAACAGAACGCCCAGCGCTTCCGGCAGGCGTCGTAAGGTCATGAATTTAAGGCCGATGGTTAACATCAGGCCGATGCCCAACAGGGGAAACATCATGATCAGCCAGACCCACCCGCTGATCACGTCTAAGACACCGAGAAAGTTATCCATGTGTTCTTAATCCCCTGCGTTTCCAACAAATAACCCGTGTGTTCCCCAACAGTCGAACGGGCAGCGGCAATCATAGCGACGTCTTCGCCGCGGCACAAAGGTCTATAATACCTTAGGTTTTGGGTGGTTTTTTGATGGGTTTGCTGCCGGCTTTGCGGGAGGATAGGTGTGGTGGATACCGTTTACGTCTTCCACCACCATTGCTCCATCGCCTGAGGGCTGCAAATAGGTGGGGCCAACCGGCACTTTTCCATATCCGCCTGGAATGTCGAGAATGTAAGTGGGCAGGCACAAGCCTGAGATCCGCCCGCGCAATTCTTTCATCAATTGCTGTCCCGTTTCAAAGGACACCCGAAAATGGCTGGTGCCCGGCGCGAGATCAGGATGGTTTAGGTAATAGGGTTTGATGCGGGCCTTCACCATGGCGCGGAATAAATCTTCCAGCGCATCTGTTGTGTCGTTCACGCCTTTTAACAAGACTGATTGCCCGACCAGCGGAATGCCCGCGCGGGTGAGGCGGTCACAGGCCGCAACAGTTGCTGCTGAGAGTTCCTTGGAATGATTGGTGTGCACCGCTACGTAAACTGTTGCCCTGCGCTGGGTGAAGACGTCCACAAGTTCATCCGTAATGCGCTCCGGTGCCGCGACTGGCAGTCGGGTATGCACGCGCACAATCTGCACATGGTCAATCGCATCCAAGGCGTCCAGAATTTTTGCCAGTCGCTTTGGTGACAGCACCAGCGGGTCACCACCCGTCAGAATCACTTCCCAGATTTCAGGGTGATCACGGATGTAGGCCAGCGCGGCGTCTATGTCCGTTTCCGTCATCGTATCACCGCCCGGCCCAACCATCTCGCGTCGGAAACAGAAGCGGCAGTACACAGCGCACGCACTGTGTACTTTCATCAGCACGCGATCCGGGTAGCGATGGACCACGCCAGCAACCGGAGTGTGGGCGAAGTCACCAATTGGGTCGGCATGTTCCTCGGGCGTTGTGATCAACTCCTTTTTCGAGGGGATGATTTGCAGCGCGATGGGGTCATTTTTCACACGACTATCGATGAGTTCCGCCATAGCCGCTGGCACCGCAATCGCGTATCGGGCGGCCACCTTTTTAAGGTCCGATTGTTCTGGCTCAGCGATAAAGCCATGTTTAGCAAGAGCTTCAACGGTTGTGACGGTCTGTTGGCGCTGGCGTGTGGAGGGATGTGTCATGGTCAGCAGACGGAACTTTTTCGGATGTGGAGTGGACTCGTAAGCTGTTCTAGGCTCTTACAGAGCCTCACGGCAAGGTGCGCTAAGAAGCCGTGGCCGCCGTGGTCGCGACGTTTCCCTCAGCAGCAGGACGATTTGGCATGATTTTAGTGCAAACCCCTTGGACCCCAGCAACGCTCGACCAGGATGTATCGGCGATTATTAGCCAAGCGCTCGCCACCCTGGTTGAACCAGAGGATGCGGTGGTGCTGTTGCCGCAGGCCGATGGCAGCCCCAAGGATGCTACATCAGAGCCTGACATCACAAAGGCGCTGTCAGCGCTTGCCAAGACCCATGGTGTTTCAGTTTGCGGCTCAGCGTATGTCAAAACTGAAACAGGAACAGTCCAAACAATTGGGTTTTTAGCGGGGCCGGACGGCGATTTATTGTTGCGCATGCCGAAAATCATGCCTGATCTCGTGGAAGGTTTTACGGACACCGCTGCGGGTACCTCACAGTCTGCAGATTTTCCGGTGGCGATGACCGCAGAAGGCCAGGTCGGTATTCTGTGCGGAGAAGATATTCTTTCGCCGCACATCGTGCGGTCCTTGGTGACCAGTGGTGCTGAAGTGATCCTCAACCCAAGCCGTGAGCGGACCGACAAGCATTTTGAGATTCGTCAGAAAGCCCGCCAGGCCCGCTCCTATGAAAATCTCGCCTACGTTGCTGTTGCGTCTCCAAGCACGGTGACGATTGACGGTGCCACCACCAAATTACCTGCTGCGACAGCGTTGGCGGAAATGTGGGGCACAGAAATACGGGCGTCATCGGATGAATCTTTCATCCTCGGAGATGTTGATATCGAAAGCCTGCGTCGCCGCCGTGAAGAGCCCATGGGCAATATGCCGGCGATTGTGCGTATGCGGTTGTATGCCAAAGGGTATGCGGAGGAAGGTTCAAATGCGCCGCCATCGCCTCAGTCTCGCGATGAGTGGATCAGTGCGGGTCAGGAGAAAGTTGCTGCTGCGGCCAAGTCCGCACGGAATGACGCGGATCGCATGGATCGTTATGACGCCTTGCTCGGGCAGACTGTGACGCATGTCACCACCAATCCAGCCAACTTAGTCGAGTATCGGCAACGGAACCTGGATAACGCGCTTTATGTTGCCGGACCGTTCGCCAAATCTCCAGGGGTGAAGCTGGTTGTTTTCCCTGAATTCTTTCTGACAGGGGCCGTCAGTCAGTTGGGCAGTCGGTCAGGCCATATTGCTGATAAGATTGGCATTACTTTTCCCGGACCAGAAGCGGATCAACTGGCGAAATTTG
This sequence comes from uncultured Rhodobacterales bacterium, assembly GCA_964352705.1. Lineage (GTDB taxonomy): Bacteria > Pseudomonadota > Alphaproteobacteria > Rhodospirillales > Rhodospirillaceae > WLXB01. The sequence goes on along the minus strand of CAYGSZ010000031.1, from coordinate 12,218 downwards.
CCCAGGATAACAACACCTACGTTGCGGGTGGTGTGTTTGAGTACGATCCAAAATGGCCAGAGCGGTTCTTTAACTCCGCCTTCATTTTCGATGATAACGGCAATTTGATTCACCTGTACCGCAAAATTCACTGTGCTGATGTGTTCGGGCGGCTGCCTGATACAACGCCGGGCAGTGTGTATAGCGAATACGTGGATCGCTATGGCTATGATCATTTGTTCCCGGTGGCCGATACGCCGCTCGGAAAACTCTGCACCGTCATTTGCTTCGATATGAACTTTGGCGAAACCCATCGCGCCATGGTCAAACGGGGTGCCGAGGTGATTATTCATCCCACGTCAGAGCCTCACAATGTGCGCCGCCGGGGTTGGGATATCGCGCGCCACGTCCGGGCCTTTGAAAACACCGCCTACTTGCTGACCGCCGGTCATGGCGGCGAGTTCCGGGGCGATGGTTTGTCCTTCCCAGGCGCAATGCAGCGCGGCTACTCCAAGGTCGTGAACTTTGACGGCTCTTTGCAATGTATTGCAGATGGCCCGGGGGCCGTACCTCTGGTGGGGTCCATTGATATGATTGCCCTGCGTCGCGCGCGAGCGGATATCAAAAGCAATCTCGCCGCTTGGGATAACCCCATCGTTTATGCCCACAAATATGCCGCCGAGCGGGGCATCGCCAATGATGTCTGGACCGGCGACCCCAACGTCAATCCGTATGAGGATGCGGCTGAAATCAAGCGTATGATCAGTATTTATCAGCGCGATAAGGTCTATATTCCGTCGGAAACCTCGGGCAATGCGCCAGTCATTGATCAGTCCATGCAGGCGGTTATTTAAGTTGAAGTTGGCGAAAAACGGGACTCGCTTCTAGCGCATACCGTGACATACTTGACCCAATATTAACCGCCTACGGGAGACACCCCATGACTTTTAGAAATTTAATTGCGAGCTTCGTTGCGGCACTCATGTCTGTGTTTGTAGGTACTGCCGCCTTGGCGGTTGATGGTCCTGTTCTGGTGTTTGGTGGCACCAGCGGTACAGGCTTGGCGGCTGTCCAGGTTCTGCGTGCGCAAGACGTGCCGGTCACCGTTTTTGTACGCTCAACCTCTGATACATCTGCCTTAGAACCGCTTGGCGTAACAACGGTCATCGGAGATGCCCTGGAAGCAGACGATGTCGCTGCCGCCTTCGCAACCGGATCGTATAAGACAGTTATCAGCTCTCTCGGTGGGCGACGAGGTGAGCCTCGCCCGGACCTGGATGGCAATAAGAACATCACGGCTGCCGCAAAAGCTGCTGGGGCCATGCGCGTGGTTCAGATCAGTTCCATCGGCGTTGGAGATACTCGTGAGAAGCCCGGTGAAGGGGCCAATTTCATGGCTGAAGTGTTCTACCTTAAAACCCTGGCCGAAGATGATTTGATGAACAGCGGTTTGGACTACACCATTGTTAGGCCGGGTGGTTTGCGCCGCGGCGAGGCGACAGGCACAGGGATTTATCAGGAAGACGAGCGCATGGGATCCATCGACCGCCAGGAGTTGGGGCGTTTGGTTGTGGAAATGCTCAATGATGACTCGACCATCGGCAAAGTGCTGTATGCGATCGATCCAGCGCTGCCGGTGCCCGAAGAAGAATAAAGTTTTCTCTAGGTTCCTCGGCAGTCAGATACGATGTTCTTGCTTCAAACCCCGTGGTCGACTGACTCTCTAGATTTTGCCAGCGCTGCGCTGTCTCAAGCGATACGAACGCAGATCAAACCTGCACCGTATTTAGCCCTGCTGCCACATGGGGATGGTGCAGCGCATCAGGCGCGGACTGAGGCTGATGTTGTAACGGCGTTAAGTGAACTCGCGAAAGCACATCAGGTTTATCTTGGTGCCTCAAGCTACGTTCTCGTTTCTGAAGAGTCCGCGCCGCGCACCGTTGGCTTTCTGATCGGGCCAGATGGCCAACTTATCAGCAGAACACCTAAGATCTTTCCTGACATTATCGAAGGGTTCACGGATACCGCCGCAGATACCTTTCAGCCTGCCACCTTCCGGATTGCTAAAACGCCCTTAGGGCAAATTGGCATACTCTGTGGCGAAGACGTTCTCGCGCCCCATATTGTGCGATCAATGATGGTGCAAGGCGCGGAGGTCATTCTAAATCCATGGCGGGAACGATCCGACCCTTTATTTGAAAGTCGCAAAGTTGCCCGTGTCGCGCGGGCCTACGAAAACGTTCTGTATTTGGCGTCCGCCTCACCCACATCGGTCATAGGTGATGGCGCAGCAGTGCGGTTGCCTTCGGCCACGGCCCTCTATGCTCCTCAAGGAGATCCATTGGCGGCGCAAGGTCAAGAAGCCTATGTACGCGCCGACATTGATATTGAAGGGCTGCGTCGCAAGCGTGCGGCGCCACCGCTCAACTTTGCGGCCATTGTGCGCATGAATCTTTACGCGCCGGGGTATAAAGCTGAAGCCTCAGAGCCCAAACCGTCACCAAGTTCCAGAACAGCTTGGATGGAGGAGGGGCAGCAGCGCGTGGCGGCGCAAACCAGACCACCTGTTGTTGCGGAAATCAAAACGTATGGTGCGTTGCTGGGCCAGCATGTTGTGCATCAGTCAAACACGCCAGAGGAACTGATTGAGCGTCGCCAACTGAATCTGGATGACGCGTTTGATCTGGTGCGGAACTATGGCGCGCGTGCGCCAAACCTGAAGCTGGTGGTGTTTCCGGAGTTCTTTCTCACGGGGCCGGTCAGTCCGCTCGGGCAAAAGCTCGGTCACATTGCCGATAAAATCGGTGTGACCTTTCCGGGACCGGAAATGGATCAAGTCGCGGCCTTTGCCCAAGAGACAAGCACCTATGTGTCCGGCGGCGTTTTTGAGTATGACCCAGAGTGGCCCAATCGTTTCTTCAACACGGCCTTTATCTATGATCCGGCGGGGAACCTGATCCACAAGTATCGAAAAATTCACTGTGGCGATGCCATGGGGTTTTTGCCAGATACAACACCGGGCAGCGTGTTCGATCAATATGTCGATAAATATGGTTACGAGTACCTCTTTCCTGTCGTGGAAACGCCAATCGGGCGGCTTGGAACGGCCATATGTTTTGATAATAACTTTCCTGAGACTTATCGGGCCCTGGCAAGACGAGGCGCGGAGGTGATTTTGCACCCGACATCAGAGCCCCATGGGGCACACCGCAAAGGCTGGGATGCGGCCCGCCGTATGCGTGCGTTTGAGAATGTGGCCTATGTGTTGTCGTGTGGGCATGGCGGCGAATATTTTCTGCCAGGCCGGACGGCTCCAAGTTCGCGCGCGCGTGGGTATTCAAAAATCATCAATTATGATGGCTCTGTTCAGGCCGTAGCCGATACGTCAGGTCAGGTCCCACTCGGGGGAGTCGTTAACCTCAGGGCTTTGCGTGTAGCCCGGGCTGACCTCCAGGCCAATGTGGCGCTCTGGGATGATGCGATTGTTTATGGGGCTGAATACGAGAAGAGCCCTCGCGGTTTTCCCAATAATCTGTGGCCCGATGACCCGCTTGGGAATCCTTATTTAGGGGGCGTTGAGGTTAAGAACGTTATTAAAAGCTATATTGAGCAGGGTATATTTGTGGCGCCCTCTGATGAGGGTGACACCGCTGTCGCCGTAAGGGAGTAAACAACGATGAAATTTTTGACACTGGTATTTTTGTCCTGCCTCACATTTGCGAGCAACGTGTTGGCAATGGATGTGTTGATCTTCGGTGCCACGCGAAATACGGGCTTGGAAACTGCGAAAATCCTGGTTGCCCGAGGGGATCGGGTTACCGCCTTTGTGCGGGAGGAGTCTGATATTGCCGCGCTGGAATCCTTGGGTGTGCCGTTGATTTATGGCGATGCTCTGGATGCGGAGTCTGTGAACGCTGCTATTACCGGACGGTCGTTTGATGCGGTTGTGACCACTCTTGGAGGTGGTGTGCGAAATACCGAGGTCGATAGCGTCGGTAATGGCAACGTTTTTGCCGCTGCCGAAAAAGCGGACGTCAAACGTTTGGTGCTGGTCACGGCCATTGGGGCCGGCGGAACGGAGGGCGTGTTACAGGAAGGCGCGCGTAACTTCTTGAAACCCTCTTTGGAGGCGAAAACGCTCGCCGAGAATGATCTGAAATCCAGCGGTTTAGACTGGACCATCTTGCGCCCCGGTCAATTGCCGGATGGCCCTGCAACCGGCAACGGGCTTCTTTCAGAAGATCATACAATAATGGGCCGTATCAGCCGCAGTGAGTTGGCGGCGCTTATCGTGAAGTGTCTGGACGACACAGCCACGATTGGAAAAATTTACCATGCCGTGGATGCGGATATGACGGGCTCATTTTCATCGTTTGACTGATACTTCAGCCTCAAATTTCTGTTTCGCAATCTGGATTGCGTCAAAAATGTCTTGTGACTGTCCGCCAATGTAATCGATCAACTCTCGCGTTACAGGCTGGGCTGCCTGCGTCCAAGCTTCGCGCTGCGCTGGGCTTAGCGTCTGCGCTGTAAACCCGATGTCAGTTTTGCGGGCCATGAAGTCTGCTTCTTCAGCCCGCGACATAGCGCGCGATTCATCTATGGGAAGCCAGCCCTGACGGACAATGGCCTGGTGCTCTGGCGATAGGCTGGCAAGCCAGGATGTGCTCGCAACCATGAAATTGGTGGCCAGCATATGGCCGGTGAGGGTTAGGTAGGGCGCTTCTTCGGCGATGCCAGTGCCAGCATAAAGAATCGTTGCATTCGCGCCGGCCTCAACCAAGCCCGTCTGCAACCCAATGATGTTTTCATTAAACGACAGCGGAATGACATCGGCTGAAATCGCTTCCGCAAACAGCCGCGCAGCGATCCCTGAAGAGACCCGGAACCTGACGCCTTTCATATCCTCGGGGGTGGGAAATGGAGCTTTGCCATAGACATGATGAAATCCGACTTCATCCCACGACAGAAACGTCAAACCATAAGGGATGAGGAGATGAGTAAATACGTCTGACAGAACCGTGTCGTAAACGTAATCCGCCTGATCTGTGCTATCGAAAAGGTAAGGCGCTTGCAGTAATGCAGCTTCCGGCACCAGCGACCCAATCACTAAGCCTGAGAGGTTCGCGACCTGAATACGTCCGCGCCGAAGACCGCTCAGAATGTTTTCTTCTGATCCAAGTTC
>CAYGSZ010000031.1:0-6954 GCA_964352705.1 uncultured Rhodobacterales bacterium | reverse complement strand
CGTCTGGGATTGCTAAATCCGCACCGCTTTCCAAACCGCCACCGAGGTAGAACATGGGAGAGAAGGTCTTAACCGGCGATTCTTCGCCATAAGCTGTTCCGGCAATAAGGCTTAAGCGCGCGCCCTCTTGGGTGATCACGGGTAGGGTGTCTTCGGGGTGATGATAAAAAGCTGGTGCTGTTTCTTCATGCTCTTTGGGAAGTGCAATCCAGGTTTGGATGCCATGTAAGGTGTGACCTGCCGCTCGTATATCAGGTCCTGTGCGTTCTGAATGAACAATGCCGCGGCCTGCGGTCATCCAGTTCACGTCACCTGGGCGGATTGGCTGATGAAAGCCAAGGCTGTCGCGGTGATGAATCTCGCCGTCAAACAAGAAGGTTACGGTCGCAAGTCCGATATGGGGGTGAGGGCGTACGTCGATGCCTTTGCCCGGCGCGAATGTTGCTGGCCCCATATGGTCGAAGAAGATGAAGGGGCCGACCATGCGACGTTTGGAATAGGGTAGGGCGCGTCGCACTTCAAAGCTGCCGATATCCTTCTTGCGAGGCGCGATAATAAGATCAATGGCATCTGTCATGGGAGTCAGCTTTCTTAGGACAATCCAACTTTAGGGCCTTTTGGTATCAAAAAAGGGGTCTGACGGCAAAATACAAGACTCTTACAGCCTTAATTTACGCTCGGTTGGCGAGCAACTTATGATCGCCGTTTGCGCTTAAGGGCACCATCTTCATGATATCTGACTCATTATGTGTACGGTGTTACGCTATGCGCCTTACCGCCATTCAGGCCGTTCGGCGGTGCGCCTTATATTTTCGAAAGTGAACTGCGATGCTTTATATCTCTCAGAAATCATGGTCTCCCAAAGCCATTAGCGTTTTAGCCGAGCAGATTGAAACGATTCGAGCAACCGCGCAGCGCTTCGAGGTGACGGGTCCAAGCGAGCCAGTTGTTCTGCTCCCCCATGCCCCAGCCAATGAAGACGCTGCTGACCGAGGTAGCGCTTTAAAGGCTCTTGCTGATTTGGCAGCCGAAAAAGGGGTGTTTCTGGCTGGATCATTGACAGTTACTTGCAACGATGCGGGCGGCCCAATAACGGTCGGTTTCTTGATGAGCGCTTCTGGTGAGGTTCTGTTGGAAACAGAAAAGGTATCGCCAGAATTGGTAAATGGCCTGGCTGCAGAACAGACAAGCGCGCTTGGAAAGCCGAAAACGTTCGCTTCTGCGGCGACACCGATTGGTCAAGTTGGAATTCTGCCGGGTGAGGATATTTTATTTCCACATTATGCCCGCAGCCTTGTTTGGCAGGGTGCAGAGATCATTCTGAATCCGACGGCAGAACTCGCTGATGATTTGTTTCAAGCGCGACAACTGGCAAGAGCGGCCCGTGCCTTTGAGAACACAGCTTTTGTTGCGGCCGCATCGGCCCTCACGCGTGGCAGTGACGATGCGAGCGTGTCCTATCCCGGAGTCAGCGGGCTTTCAGATTGGAACGGCAAACAGATTTGTGCGAAGGCGAGCGAAGATTTCATCAGAGTCGATGTTTATGCCGACAAGCTGCGTCGCAAGCGCGCTGCAATCTTTGGCGTTGCGCCGCTGCACCTGCGCGCAAACCTGTTCGCAGACGGCTACAAAAAACTCATCGAAAAGAAAGACAAGCCGGCAGCCCAACCTAAAGGGGCTGAATCTTGGATTGCAGACGCCCGTAGCCGGTTAGACACGGCAAAGCAACTTCAGGGGACGGGCACCGAGACAGAATATGATGTGTTGCTCGTTCAATCTGTAAAGACGATGATTCAAAAGACATCTGATGTGCGCGCTATGAGCACAGAGAATATCCAGCGCGCCTTGGAGCTGCCGGCGCGCACAGCGTCTAATCCAAATATTCGATTGGTGGCGTTGTCTGAGTTTTTCATGACCGGGCAGGGGGGGCACGGCTACCGTTCCCCGATCACGCTGCAACGTTTGGCGATCCGCTATCCCGGCCCAGAGATGGAGTTGCTGTCGGAGTTTGCGCTTAAGCATAAGGTTTATCTGGCGGGGTCAACCTTTGAGATCGACGACAAGCTGCCTGGCTATGTCTTTAACTCCGCCTTTATTCTTAACGACTCTGGCGACCTGATTCACCGGTATCGAAAAATTCAATGTGCTGACGTTTGGGGTTCTTTACCCGACACCACGCCGAGTACGATTTATGACAAGTATCTAGACACCTATGGCTACGACTTTCTCTTCCCCGTTGCGGACACCCCCATTGGGAAATTGGGAACCATGGTCTGTTTTGATCAGGCTCACCCAGAAATCGCGCGGATGCTTGTCAAAAATGGCGCTGAGGTGATCATCCATCCATCATCTGAGGGGCATGGGTCAGGTCGGCGCGGTTGGGATATTGCGAGGCAGACCCGCGCGTTTGAGAACGTTGCCTATATTTTGTCACCGTTGCCGGGGGGCGAGCATTTCAGCCCGGACTCAAAGTATGAACACACGAATCAGATGCGCGGCTACACCAAGATGGTGAACTTTGATGGCTCGATTCAAGGTGAGCTTGATACCCCGGGCGCAGCGACCCTGGCTGGAACAGTTGATCTACTGGCGCTGCGCCGTGCCAGGGCAAATCCGCATATCAATTTGCCGATCTGGGATGATCCTGAAGTGTATGTTGATAACTATGCGGCTGATGTGGGCCTGAAGAACAACCTTGGCACGGGGGACCCACTTGATAATCCCTACCGAGGCATGAAGCCGTTGCGAAAGGTTCTGTCGAGTTACTACGAGCGTGGCATTTTCCATGCGCCTGTTGAGGCATCTTCTCGCTCTTTGTCTGTGCCGGGTAAGGCCCAGCCAGATTTCAATAAAGAGTCGGCGAAGCCTAAAACTTTGGCGGACGAAGAAAAAATGGATGGCGAATATATTCAGGTCTAGCGACAAGCCTGGTCATAAAACCGTGCACTGGCGGAGATCCCTTAAAATGAAGCGTGCCCTAAAAACGTTTTTAGCGAGTATCTGCCTGTTTGTTCTGGCCATTCCATTCGGGCCCTCACTGGTTATTGCCGAAGACTCGCCCAGTGTGTTGCGCGTGGCCGTGCCAGCCCGGCCACCTGGCCTTGGAAATCCATTCTCGTCCCTGCCAATCGGGGCGATCAATTCCAATCATGTGCTTTTTGACGCCCTGACATCTATTGGAGACAAAGGCGTTGTCTTACCAGCTTTGGCTCTGTCCTGGCGGTCTGAAGGTGACTCAGCTTGGGTTTTCGAGTTACGGCCAGGTGTTGTGTTCTCTAATGGCGAACCGCTGACCGCCCAGACGGTTGTTGATGTAATTGCATTTTTACGTAGTCCCCAGGCTGGTGGATACCTGGTGGCTGGGGAAACCCAGATGATCGACTCTGCCGAAGTGGTGGATGATTTCACGGTCCGCATTTTTACCAACCGCCCCGACGCCATTCTGCCGAAGCGTATGAGTTTTGTGTACATGGTTCCGATGGACTATTGGAAAGAGGTTGGCGTAGATGGTTTTTCCCTAAAGCCCATCGGCTCGGGTCCCTTTAAGCTGAAGGATTGGGGGCAAACAACGGGTAGCTTCGTTTTTGAACGCAATGAACTCTCGTGGCGGGATACGGGGTATTTCGACCAGATCAGTTTTACAGCTGTGGGCGATGTTGTCAGTCGCGCTCAATCTATGCTCAGCGGACAAATTGATTTATCCTTTAAACTCAGTCTGGACTTGCTGACGGATTTGGAAGCTGCTGGTTTTAAGACTCTGGCGCGTGAAACTTATTCCATCGGTGCGTGGGCCTTTCACCAGATCGACAGTTCTTCACCTATCGCGGATGTACGGGTTCGGCGCGCGCTGAATATGGCCATAGACCGAGAGGCTATCGCGCAGTTGATCTTGTCAGGAGTGACAGCGCCGGTGTCGCAGGTGGCGACGTCAGAGGTGTTCGGGTATGTGCCGGGGCTGCCGAATTTTCCTTATGACCCGGAGGCGGCGCGCGCTCTGCTTGTAGAGGCTGGGTATGGTGATGGCCTTGAACTCAAAGCGACCGTGCGCAGCGATCCATCCGTGCCTGAGTCCGTTTTGATTTACCAGGTTGTTGCGCAAAACCTTGCCGCGATTGGAGTCGACGTAGAACTGAAGCCGATTCCCGGTACCCGCTGGCTCGGCATGTATTTCTCTGGAGACTGGGAAGGTTCGGATATTCTGGATACAAGTTTCAATAATTCCATTCATGGTGATGCGATCAGGAGTATTGAGACGGCTTCTTGTTTAAAACCAGGTGCGTTCTTTTGCGACGAAGCGATGCTGCCATTGATTGAGGCCAGTAACGCTGAGTTTGATGTCGCAAAGCGGGAACAAAAACTGCAAGAGCTGGTGACAGCGCTGCATCATAATCCCCCTGCTCTTTACCTGTTTCCTTACTTTGATACCCTTGCCTATAGCGCTGAACTTGAAGATTTACCTGTCACGGGGCAGCGTATTGACCTGGAACAAGTCAGGAGGCGCAGTCCATGACCTTCTTACGGCTTAGACAGACCATAGCGGGTATTGTTATTGCAGCTGGTTCGATTGCGATGGCCCCAACTGCTTTGGCAGAAGATACGCTGAGCCTGCGATTGATCGACGGGCATGGCGGTGTTCCCCTAAATGTTGCTGAGGCGGGTGAACCAGGAAACTCAGGCATACTGTTCATTCACGGTAATGGGCAGGGTTACCTAAGTTGGAAACGTCAACTGGAGTCTGACCTCTCTCAAGACTTTCATGTGGTGGCTTTTGATCAACGTGGGCACGGCAACTCGGGAAAGCCATGGGATAAAGACTCGTACAATCAGGCCTGTATCTGGGCCGAAGATATTGCCGCTGTAATGAGGGCTACTGGACTGAAGAAGCCCGTTCTTGTGGGATGGTCTCGCGGTGGTCTCATGGTCATGCATTATGTGCGCTGTTTTGGTATTCAGGATTTGTCGGGGATTGCCATGGTGGCCTCGCGGGGTCGCTTGGTTGAGGCGGGCTTGCCCGCTGAAGATACCCCTGCTCGAACCAGCCAAGAGCAACTGCAGAGTCTAAATATCGAAGAAAACCTCATAGGGGCTAAGGTGTTTTCAGAGTTGATGACTCAGGCCCCGGTTTCTGGCCCTCTCGCGGAAGCATCTAAGGTGATGAATGTTATGGCTCCGCCCTACGCGCGACAGGCCATGAGCGGACCCGTTTTTGATCCAGACGGGAAACAGGTAAAATCCTACGCTGCGCTTAGCGCCCAATTGACTCTGCCTTTTTTGGTCGTGCTTGGCGAGAAAGACCCCTTTCGAGACTCAAGCGAGTTGGCTGCAAATTTTAGCAAGGCTTTGCCCCACGCTGATGTGATCACATACTTAGGTGTAGGACACTCACCGTTTATCGAGAAAGCTGAGCAGTTTAACGCTGATCTGCGGACGTTCGTTTTGAAGGCAAATACAGATTGACGAGGCATCACTTTAGGAGTGGGGACGATTATGGCTGAATATGGACTATCACGACGCGCAGCGGTTGTTGGGGCTGGCGCATTAGGAGCCGCTGCCGGGCAAGCTCAAGCGGCGAAAGGGTCTATGTTGCCAGACGATGTTGCGGACTGGACGCCCGAGCAACGCGTCTACGCGCTCGCTAAGCAACAAGGCCGTGTTGATGATGGCAAGGCTATATGGCGCACCCGTGGCGTGATCTATGGTTTTAAGGCTCCAGAATCGCCTATTCCTTTGGTGCGATTCAAAGGGTGCGAACAGCAGTGGGTGAAGAAAATCTCTGATGCTGAGTTCATTAAATACAATTCCCTTCTCACCTATTATAGCAATTTTGAAACCGATGAGATCATCGACGGCTTTGTGAACCCGATGACGGGTAAAGACGTCACCTTCAAGCCCAATTGGAGCCGTGTCCCTGAAGGTCAGAAGATCGCTGTTAATGGTGTGACCTTAAACATCGTCGATAAAGCGTTTCCTGACTTTTATGCCGACAGTTCTATTAATGATGTTGAAATGAACCGGATTGATGACACGGTGTCCTTTCATGCCAAGATGCGCTGGCCGGAGCCTTTGGTGCGGAATCCATACAATCAGGACAACACGTTCTTTGCCAAAATGGCGGACTTGCAAGACCCAGAACAATCTTGGATTCCTGCCCATGGTGCTGGTCAGATTCTTATGCCGTCCATGCCAAACATAGGTATGGATACGCCCGACCTCGGGCAAGTGATCTGGCATGTAGAGTTTTATAAAATTCGGTCCTGGGATGATCTGCCATCCGATTATCTCACCAAGGCTTTAGCTGAGCACGGCGAAGAATTTGACGTGAATCCGGTCAACGACACTATGCCTTCTAAGCTGGCGCAGAATTTGGCTAAGCTCGGTTATGTTAAAAATTAGGTAGCGCTAAGCGCGAGAAAAATTAAGGGGTGTCGCGCGCTATGCGGACACCCCTTAATATATTTATCAGTATTTGAAGTTCTTATGACGGTGACGTGGTTTTCTTTCCTGTCACCGCTTTGAAGATCAAATGGCCGACGATGATAGCTAGGCCAATCCCCAGGAAAATCCAGAACAAATCCCAGGACATGCCTTCAAGAGTTGTTTGTCCCCACGCATCGCGGCTGTAACGAAGCAATTCCATTTATGCAGCGCTCCGAATGGCGCGCTTCACTAAATTTTCCATCAATGGAATTTTGAAGTGATTGTAGTTCAGCGGCGTGGCACCTCTTGAAGCTGTGCCGCCCGCAAGATCAGCCGTTTCCGCATCAGGGGTGCTGCCACGAACGATCTCTTCTGCGCTGCGAATACGTTTTGGGATACATTCTACACCAGCACAAACAATACGAATGTCTTCGACAACGCCGCCAGACATGATGATGGCAGAGGCCACGTTGACCAATGGAAAATCCCACGTGTTTCTGTCGGCCACTTTTTCAAAATAAAACGCGGCACTTGCCC
>CAYGSZ010000030.1:3255-18412 GCA_964352705.1 uncultured Rhodobacterales bacterium | reverse complement strand
TTTCAGCTTTTAGCGCTGCTCCGACACCGGAATAAATTTGCGGCTAAACACCCACTCTTTGTCAGTTGAGGCTTTTTCATCAAATTTGTAGCGGTCGATGGCGAACGCCTTTAGGTCGTCCGGTTCATTGATGCGATTCTCAATGATGTGTCGGGCCATCAGGCCGCGTGCTTTCTTTGCCAGGAAGCTGATGACCTTTGCCTTACCGTCTTTGATGTCCTTGAAGATCGGTTGAACAACCGGGAAGTCGAGGTTTTTCGCTTGAACCGCCGAGAAGTATTCGTTTGAAGCCAGATTGACGAGGGTTTTGGTCTTAGACTTGGCCACCATCTTGGCCACCATGTCTGTCACTTTGCCATCCCAGAACTGATACAGGGTCTCGCCGCGTTTGGTATCGACCCGTGTTCCCATTTCCAGGCGGTAAGGCTGCATGCCGTCTAAGGGCCGCAGCAGACCATAAAGCCCTGACAGAATACCCACATGAGACTGCGCGAACGCGAGGTCCTCTTTGTCCAGAGTGCTCGCCTCCAAGCCCACATAAACATCTCCGGCGAAGGTCAGGGCGGCCTGCTTGGTCTTGCTTTTGCCATTCACATCGAAGGCCTGAAACCGCTCGACATTAAGGATAGCGAGGTCTTCGCTGATCCCCATAAGGCGTTTGAGGTCTTGTGGTTTGAACTTTTGCGCCCGGTCAATCAGTTCCGCCGTGTCGTCGGGAAACAGGGGTTTGGTCTTGGACAGACCTTTGACCGGCGAGAAGTCTAATTTCTTTGCAGGGGAGAGAACGGTATACATAGTTAAACTCGCCGATTTCAGAACACATGTGTAATTTGATAAGGGTATATCATGATCACCGTCGTTGGCATCAAGTCCTGTGACACCTGCCGTAAGGCCCTGGCTTGGCTCAAGGCCGAAGGGCTGGAGCATCATTTTCACGATCTGAGGGCCGATGGACTGGATAAGACCCGCGTTGCAGGCTGGATTGAGGCCTGCGGCTGGGAGGCTGTTTTGAACCGCCGCAGCACCACCTGGCGCGGTCTGTCTGACGCTGAAAAATCAGATGTGGACGCCAACAAGGCGCTCGGCCTCATTATGGCGCATCCCACGCTCGCCAAAAGGCCGGTTTTTGAGCAAAAGAGCCGCACCTATGTTGGCTTCACAGACGCCGTCAAAGCCTCATTAAATGCCTGAGTCTGGGTGATTACGGGCTGAAATAGGCCCTTTCCATCCGTTGACAAGACTTGGTCTTTGCCGCAAACCGTTAACACCGCCCGTCTCCTGCCGGTGCAAAGGAACACATTATGGCTGCGCCCGGATACCTCCTCGTTCTTGGTCATTCTCTCGTGCCCGAGAAAATGGCCAAATACTCGGCTGCGCTGCCGCCTATTTACGATAAATTTGGCGGTTTTTACCTTGGTATTGGCGGGCCGGGGCGTGGCGTTGAACATCTTGAAGGGCCATGGTTCGATCATTCCCTTGTGCTCGGTCGATTTGAGTCCCCGGATGACGTCAGAAAGTTTTGGTATTCTCAGGAGTATGAGCAAGCCAAAAAACTCCGCAAAGACGGTGGAGATTTCAACGTGTTCAAGATTGAAGGCAACGAGCATGAGGCCCCGCATGGTGAGCCGGCGTTTTTGGTCTCTGTCTACCGTGTTTTAGATCAGGACGCCTTTGAACCTTTCGCAAAGGCCGAGGAAGAAAAACTTTTCCATCGCAGTGTGCCATACATTGTGAAGGCGAAGGATCAAGAGACGGAACGCCTCGAAGGTGATTTGATTGGGCATGATTTTTCAGTCGCCGCCTTCCCAACCCAGGCCTCAGCGACCAGTTTCTGGAACGACCCTGGGTATAAGGAAATCCGTGAGGGCAGAGCTAAATCAGCGGCCTTTAATACGTTCCTGGTTCGCGGTGTGCGTCGATAAGTCCGTTGACCTGGCATTTGTTTACGCAGCGATTAGCGAACCTGATGATATTCGGCACATGATGTTTAGCCTATGATTTTTGGCATGACTCCAGATCAAATCTCCGCGTTTGCCATTTTGGCCGGCGTTCTGGTGTTCTTCATCGGGGGGTGGGTGCGGTACGATTTTGTCGCATTCGGCGCACTGTTCGCGGCTGTTGCGACCGGGATTGTACAGTCTGATACGGCGTTCTCTGGTTTCGGAAATCCCGCCGTCATCACAGTGGCTTTAGTCCTGATGTTAAGCGAGGGATTGCGGCAATCCGGTGTGGTTGACCTGATCGCAGAATATGCTGTGCCAAAAACTCAAAGCCCCACACTTTTGATTTTTGTTCTTGCCGGTCTCGCGGCTGCTTTATCCGGTGTTATGAACAATGTCGGTGCCCTGGCACTTCTTATGCCCGTGGCTTTGCAGGCGGCGCGGACGACCAATATATCACCAGCCCTGTTGCTGATGCCGCTGTCATTCGGGTCAATTCTGGGTGGTATGACGACCCTGATTGGAACACCGCCGAATATTCTGGTTTCCAATTTCAGAGCCTCCGGGGGAGGCGAAGCCTTCGGGATGTTTGATTATTCCTGGGTCGGTGTTCCGGTTACGGTCATCGGTGTTGTGTTTATTGCACTGCTTGGCTGGCGCCTAATCCCCAAGGATCGCAAATCATCGTCTTCTGGTGATGCTGAGTTTGATATTCAGCCCTACATGACTGAAGTCCGCCTCAAGGAGGGGACATCGCTCATCGGGCGGTTCGTTTTAGAAGTCATGGATGTGTTATCTGATCGAGACGTTACTGTTGCCAGCCTCATCCGTGGTGATGAACTGATCCCTTACCCAGGCATGACTACAAAGCTGCTTGAACAAGACATTCTTGTCGTGACCGGCGATGCCGAAGCTCTGGAAAAAGCGATTGCAGATTTCAAACTGGAACTGGTGGGTGATCAAGACCTTCATGAAGGGGCTATTAAGTCTGAACGTATTAGCTTGATAGAAGCCGTCATCACGCCGGGCGCGCGCATAGCTGGTATGAATTTGAAAGAGATCAGGCTACGCCAACGTTACCAGATGAATCTCTTGGCGGTGTCACGTCAGGGCAAGCGGGCGATGACTCGTCTCAATGAACTTCGGTTCCGGGCCGGCGATGTTCTTCTTTTGCAAGGTGACACAGACGAGATTTCTGACTCCCTGGGGCGTTTGGGGTGTCTGCCCTTGGCACAACGATCTCTGGGTGTTGGCCGCCACCGCCGGGCGCTTTTCGCCAGCACTATTTTTGCGCTGGCGATTGCGGCAGCGGTGTTCAAACTGGTGCCGATTACCATTGCGTTTGGTGTCGCAATTTCTGTCATGATTCTTGGACGCATTGTGTCACCCAGCCGCGCCTATGGCAGTATCGAATGGCCCGTCCTGATCTTGCTCGGCTGCATGATTCCCGTCGGCGATGCATTGGATCGCACAGGAGCCGCCGACCTGATTGCCCAGGGCATTGTCGCGCTGACGGATCAATTCCCAGCCGTCGTCGCCCTCGTTCTGGTTTTGGTCGTCACCATGACCTTATCCGACATCATGAACAATGCGGCGACCGCGGTGGTCATGGCCCCGATCTCGATCCAGATTGCCGAGCGGTTGAATGCGAACCCAGACTCCTTTTTGATGGCTGTGGCCATTGGCGCATCCTGCGCCTTTCTCACGCCCATAGGGCATCAGAATAACACGCTGATCATGGGGCCGGGCGGGTATAAGTTCGGCGATTATTGGCGCATGGGATTGCCCCTTGAAATTCTTGTGATCGTGACGTCCGTGCCCTTTCTTCTTTATGCTTGGCCCTTATGATCATCAAGTTGGACGCGGTGACCGTCCGATTTCAAGATCGGATAATCCTCGAAAATTTGAGTCTGTCTCTCTCTGAAAAACGCATCGGCCTGATTGGCGACAACGGGTCTGGCAAAAGTACGTTTGCACGCCTCCTCAACGGTTTGGTTGTTCCTGATCAGGGCTCCGTTATGGTTGACGGCTTAGACACAAAAAATGACGGTGCACAGGTTCGCTCACGCGTCGGGTTTTTGTTTCAAAACCCTGACAATCAGATCGTCATGCCAACCGTTGCCGAAGACCTGGCGCTTGGTCTTAAACCGCTCAAACTTGAAGCGAAGGTAAAACAGCAGAAGGTCGAAGACATCCTCCAGCGTTTTGGCATTTCACATCTTGCGGAACGGTCTGCGCATCTTTTGTCGGGCGGCGAGAAGCAATTGGTTGCCCTGGCGGGCGTTATGATCTGCAATCCGGATGTATTGATTTGTGATGAGCCGACCACGCTGCTTGATCGGCGCAATGCAACGTCTGTTCTTGAAAAAATAAACGCCCTGGCGTGCCAGGTGATTTTCGTGACCCACCATCTTGAACATCTGGAAAACTTCGACCGGGTTCTGTGGATCGAGGAGGGGCGCATTCAAAAAGACGGAGTGCCCCACGACGTTATCAAAGCGTATGCTGCGAGTTTTCAATGAGCACCGGTCTCTTTGTTCCGGGTGAAAGTCGAATTCACCGCCTGTCTGCGGGCCTCAAACTTTTAGCCCTCGCTGCACTCGGCGCGGGCCTTGTTATGTTAAGCGACGTTGGCAGTTTAGGCGCTGCTGCGTTCCTGGTCGCAGCGTTGTTTGTTTGGGGTGCAGGTTTAGGCGCGGCGCGGTTGTGGGATGCGACCAAACCTTTATTGATTTGGTTGGTGCTTATTGTCGCGGCCCAGCTTTGGTTGGGGAGTCTTGAAACGGCTCTGAAAGTGAGTGTGCGGCTCATCACACTGGTCTGGGCGGCTTCTCTTGTGACCTTAACCACTAAACTCTCAGATATGAGCGATGCCATTGTGCGTCTCGTTGCGCCATTTGAGCGGTTTGGCGTATCTCCAGAACGCGTTGCATTTCTCATCGCGCTCACCATTCGTCTGATTCCCGCCATGCTGGAAATCGTCAAAGAGGTGCGGGACGCGCAACGCGCACGTGGCATTGAGCGTTCAATCGCTGCGTCTTTTGTGCCCGTGATCACCCGCGTCCTCAAGCAGGCAGATGAGTTGTCTGCAGCCCTGACAGCACGCGGTTTTGAACGCTGGGATGGGTCAAAATGACCGCCAAAGACACAGTGCTGATTGCTGTCTTTGCAGCGTTAACCGCAGCGCTGGGAGTGCTGCCGCCCTTGCCGGTGCCGCTTATTCCTGTTCCCGTCACTGCCCAGACATTCGGGCTGATGCTGGCGGCGTGTTTGATTGGCGCACGGCGGGCAGCCCTGTCGATGCTTCTGCTCTTGGCACTTGTCGCCATAGGGTTGCCGTTGCTCTCCGGCGGGCGCGGCGGGCTCGGTGTCTTCGTCGGCCCCAGCGCAGGATTCTTGCTCGGCTGGCCACTTGCCGCGCTCGCAATCGGCTGTATGGCATCACAGGTTCGCAAATCCACGGTCGGTCTCTTCGCGGCAAATGTGATGGGTGGAATTGTTGTTTTATATTGTTGTGGCATTCCCGTCGCCGCCGTCGTGTCAGAGATTCCCATGGGCACTGCGGCGCTCGGTGCTCTGGCGTTCGTGCCGGGCGATATCGTTAAAGCAGCTCTGGCCGCGCTCACCGCATCGGCTGTGCGTCGCGCCTATCCAATGTCACAGCAGACGCTATAAATGGCAGCCCCTCTTTCAGGCTCCGTTTCTGATCTTGTTTACAGTGGCTTCCTGCGCGCCGCCGAACAGACGCCTAACAAAACGGCATTGGTTTGTACTGATCAACGATACACCTTCGCCCAGCTTGCAGACCGAGCCCAAAACCTTAGCGTTGCACTCAAAACCCGGTTAGGCCCCGGAAAACTCCAACCGCGTATTGCCATGGCCTTACAAAACAGTCCTGCTGTGGTTGATGTGTTTTTCGCAACGCTGATGGCCGGTGGTCATGTGTGTCTTTGTGATCCGGCGTGGCCTGTCGCTCTACTGACGCGCATCCTCGCCGACCACACACCAGATATTTTGATTTGTGATGATGCGATTGCTGCAAATTTTAAAGATGCCGCAAAGCACTTTGAAATACTCACGCCTCGCGAAATAGGCGACATGGCGACCTCTTCAGTGATCTCAGAATCCCTTTCTCAAACCATTGATCCGGATGCGCCGTTTCTTCTGGGGTTTACCTCTGGGTCAAGCGGTTACCCCAAAGGGTTTATGCGCAACCACCGCACCTGGACGGAGAGTTTCCGTCACAGTGCGATTGAGTTTGGCACAACCGAGACGGATTGTGTTCTGGCCCCTGGCCCGTTGAGCCACGGATTATCGCTCTACGCTGTGATCGAAGCGTTGTGTGCCGGGGCGACGGCAATTCTTCAGCCGCGTTTTGATCCTGCGGCTTTGGTATCAATTTTGAACACAGAGCTTGTGTCTACGATTGTGATGGTGCCGACCATGCTAGACGTTGTGCTGGAACATGCCAAACAGAGCACATTCTCAAACATCAAAAACATCGTCACAGCGGGCGCCAAGCTATCACCAAATCTACGTGCCAAGGCAAAGGCCGTGTGCCCTCGGTCTGATATTATCGAATATTACGGCGCGTCTGAACTGAGCTTTATCACCATTGCCAAAGGTTCCGAGGCCGTTCCGGCGGCGTCAGTCGGTCGCCCGTTTCACGGCGTCGAGGTTGAAGTTCGCGATACCAGCGGCACGGCATTGCCGTCCGGGCAGGTCGGCACTGTTTGGGTACGTAGCCAAATGCTCTGTTCTGGCTATGTCGGTCCGACCGACGGCAGTGGTTTCAGAACAGACGGGGCTTGGGCCACCGTTGGCGACCTCGGTCATTGCGATGCTAACGGCTACCTGTTTCTCGATGGACGGGAAGGGGCGGCGATAACCTCCGGTGGTTATACGGTCTATCCGTCTGCCATCGAAGCGGCGCTGTTGTCTCATGGCGCGGTTATGGATGTCGCTGTGATCGGTGTGCCTCATCCCAGGTGGGGCGAGGTCATTGCGGCGGCCGTTGTTCCGGCTTTAAATGCTGAACTGACCGAAGATGATTTACGACGCCACTGCTTGGGGGTCCTTGAGCCTTATGCCTGCCCCCGGCAATGGGTCATCACTGACACTCTGGCGCGTACCCCAAGCGGCAAAATTAAAAGAGATGTTCTGCGCGGTTTTTTTGAGACTAAGTGACGAACAGAGTCACTCAGTAATTCGCTCGCGCCCATTGTCCATTGCCACGCGCACAGGCGTTCCCTGTAGCTGTTTCTGTTACGTCGTTTATGGTCAGCGTCTGCTTAAACTCACGGCACAGCATGGTACCAAATTCATGTTCCGAAACCACCTGCACAGCGCCATAGACGCCTTCGTAGGTCCATTCAATAATCTCGCCAATCTCTGCTTCTAGCGCAACGTTCTGAGCCGCATTTTGCAGTCCGATTTGATCGGCGTTCAACTGCGCGAGCACGCTCGGCGGCAGAATACCAAAAGCCGCTTGGCTGTGCGTTGTGGTCTCTTGTGACTCCCTTAAAGCGTCGAGTTGTGCCTCGCTGATGTCCACAGATCCCATTTGGGGTGTGGCGGATTGCAGTGCGGATTGTGCCGATTGAGGCGCGTAGTAGGATGAGCGCGGCGCTGTGGCCCGGTTGGCAAGGCTGCTTGGCTGGTAAGGGGATCCACTGGGATAACGAACGCGCGGACCCGCGGTGTAGCGGCTCATCGTGTTGAGGCTGCGGTTAACCGACCTGTTGATTTGACCAACGCTGCGGGTCGCTTGATTGCTAAACTGCGTCACACTACGAGAGACCTGCCGGTTCAGCGTATTCAGGCTGCGACTGAGCGGTGCTGTGATCGGGGCGGGATTGACGCGCAGCCCGACTTGCGCTTGGGCTGACTGAACAGTCATCATCTCGGTGCTGATCAGGCTCACCAGGGCCAGACCGATTAAGGGGGCAACCGACACGGTCAAGCGCTTCATCGCGTTTCGAATATGTGCCCGACTTAGCCTCATAATATCACTATATCGCATTTATGGCGTTGGTTCGACTCTCGTTCTTTGAAAGTGCTCTAGCTGTCCATAAACCCTGGGGTGACGTTGGCAACATAGGTGGCTTTCAGGTAGGGAAATGCACCCAGGGGAGATTCAACATAGTGACAGAAACGCCAGCCCTGGTCGGTTTTGCGCACGATGGCCGAGACCCGGACGTCAAGACCCAACGGCGCGTCTTCCATCCCTTTGATCAAACCATCCCAATGCATCATGAAATTCATCGCCGCATGGGTCTCTCCCAGCGGTTTGCATTTCATATCAAAGGTGCGAATGGTGAACTTCAGCAGAATTTTCTCGGCTGTCTGCCAGTAGGGTTCAATTATATCCCAGCCATACATCGTGCCAGGTACTTCCTCGGCAATGTAAAACGGATTGTCTTCCTCCGAGTCCCAAAGTTCGCGCAGTTCTGTTGGTTTTAGGCGACACCAGCGGTCTCTAAAACCAACAAGAAGGTCTTCCAATTCGGCGTGTAAATCGCTCATGTACAGTCCATTCGTTTGTTTCTTAATAAGGTGTTTGGGTTTTTCTGAGCCCCCATCAAACCCCTAAAACCACAACATGAAAACTATATAATGTCCTGATGACGCACACTGTGGTCTTATATGGCCACATTCGGCTGGGACAATCCGCCGAGGGAAGTCACTTCGAGAGGGTGGGCAGCGATGCGTGTTCTGGTCATTGAAGACGATGTTAAGGCGGCAGGCTTCATCACCAAGGGGCTGCGTGAATCCGGCTATGTTGTTGATCATGCGGAAGACGGTCACCAAGGTTTGGAACGCGCTCTGTCTGAAACCTATGACGTCATGATCGTCGACCGCATGTTGCCCGGCCCCAACGGGATCAAGGTGGTCGAGACGGTCAGGTCTGAGGGCATTGCGACCCCGGTTCTGTTCCTCAGCGCCTTGGGCGATGTCGAAGACCGGGTTGATGGCTTAAAAGCCGGTGGCGATGATTACCTTGTTAAACCCTTTGCGCTGTCTGAGTTGCTGGCCCGGATCGAGGCGCTGACGCGGCGGGGCAAGGCGCAGGGCGAGGTCACCCATCTTTCTGTCGGCGATTTGGAACTGGATATTCTCTCGCGCAAAGTGACGCGGCAAGGACAGCGCGTTTACCTACATCCGCGAGAATTTAAGCTGCTCGAATATTTCATGCGCCATGCGGGGCAGGTGGTCACGCGGACCATGTTACTGGAAAATGTGTGGGAATATCATTTCGACCCCCAAACCAATGTCATTGATGTTCACATCAGCCGCCTTCGCCAAAAAATAGACAAGCCCTTTGACACGCCCATCCTACAGACCGTGCGCGGAGCGGGGTATAAGCTAGAGGCCGTGGCCTAAACCGTGGCGCGCGTTGTCCGCCTGCTGAGCACAACAACCTTCCGGTTGTCTCTGCTGTACACGGCTGTATTTGCCAGTTCCGTGGGCGCGCTTTTCGTTTTCGTGTTCATCAATACCAGTGTGTTTGCCGAGCGTCAGACGGAAGCTGCCATTGAAGCCGAGGTCCAGGGCTTTCGCGAAACCTACCAACGCGAAGGCGTGCCGGGTCTCATAACTGCGATCAATCGCCGCGTTGACCCCAATTTCCGCACCGACGGCATTTACCTGCTGACCGGCCCAAACCTTCAGCCCTTGGCAGGCAACCTTACGTCCTGGCCGCTAAACACCACCGCCGACGACCTCTGGGTCAGTTTTTCCATCGTTGATATGGAAACCGCAGACTCATCGGTGGCAGACGTTCGTGCGTTGCAGTTTCTGATTCCGGGCGGCTTTCGGCTGATGGTCGGGCGCGATATTCGCGAAGCCAGAGACTTCCGCGTCCAGTTGCTCCGCTCTCTCAATATTGGACTGGCCATCACCGTGGCCCTGGGCGTGCTGGGCGGGTTCCTGTTCAGCCGCTCCATCATGGGGCGCGTCGAGCTGATTACCCAGACCTGCAAACGGATCGTCCGTGGCGACCTGAGCCAGCGCATCAGCCGCACCGGGCAAACAGACGAGCTGTCACGCCTGTCTGAATCCATCAATGAAATGCTGGACCAGATCGAACGCCTGATGACCGGGTTACGAGAAGTCTCAGACAACGTCGCACACGACCTCAGAACACCACTCAACCGGCTTCGCGTCCGCTTGGAAGTCGCGGCTGCCAAGACGACAACCCCAGAGGAACGCAACGAGCTGGAAGAGGCTATTGCAGAAGCAGATAGCCTGCTGTCTACGTTCTCCTCATTGCTGCGGATTTCCCGTGCGGAAGCGTCTTTGCGCAAGACCTTCGGTGTTCTGGACCTTGGGGCCATCGCTGAAGATGTGGTTGATCTTTACGGCCCCCTCGCGGAAGAGAAGGGGATCAGGTTCGAGAGCAACATAGATGTTTCCACGCAAGCATGGGGCGATGCCAGTCTGGTTGCACAGGTTTTGGCAAACTTGCTTGATAATGCCGTGAAATACACGCCAAAGGGCGGCGCCGTGGCCCTAACCCTGACGCGCGAGGGCAATACGGCCACCATAGAGGTTTCTGATACAGGCCCTGGAATTCCGCTCGATTATCACGACAAAGTCTTTGAAAGATTATTTCGCCTTGATACCAGCCGCTCGACACCCGGATCTGGCTTAGGGCTCAGTTTGGTCAATGCCGTGGTCAAATCTCATGGCCTGAAATTGACTCTGGCAGACAATGCACCGGGTTTGCGCGTTATAATTGAATTCCCGCCACCGCCGTCTGATAAAACTTTGCTGGTCAGAGATTCACCCGCATCTTGAAAAAATACAAGGTCACAGATGCAACTGCGCCTTGAAAAATAGATTGCAACATAGCGACCGTTATGTGCGTTAATGACGTAAGATGGCGCAATAAGGGGGATTTTAGAGCTATGAAAAAACCTGTTTTGACTAAAAACGATAGGGCGTCGTTTTTCTTAATCAAATCCAACAGTTGTGCTAGCTTGACCCATGACCATAAATGAAAAACCGACGGGTTTAATCCGCGACGACGCGACGGCGTCTCAATCTGCAACGCAACTCGTAACAGTAGAGAATGGATCTGCTGTTGTTCCAGATGCGGCAGCGCTTCTCACCGGCACTTTTGTCAAGGTCGGGAATGATCTGCTGATTCTGAGCCCGACGGGTGAAAGATTTCTCGTTCAGGACTTTTTTACGCAAGAACCCCTGCCCGTTTTGGTCGATGGCGAAGGCGTTATGGTTTCTGGCGACGTTGTCGCGCGGCTGGCACTCGGGCCACAGCCCATCCAAGTGGCACAGGAAGGGGGAGGCGACGGCACCGATCCCATTGGCATCGTTCAAACCATTGAAGGTGAAGTAACGGTTGAGCGCCTGGACGGCAGCGTTGTCGTGTTGAATGTGGGCGACCCCGTATACATGGGTGATCTGATCATCACCGGGCAGGGGGCTTCTGTTGGTCTTGTGTTCTTGGATGAAACCGTATTTGCCTTGGGCGAAGATGGTGAATTGGTCCTTGATGAACTGATTTACGACCCTTCGACTGAAACCGGTACGGCGTCCTTTACGCTCTTGGCCGGTGCGGCCTCGGTCATCAGTGGCTCGATCGCCAAAACCGGCGCCGACGCAATGAAACTGGATACCCCCGTCGCGACCATCGGGATTCGGGGTACCAAAATTATTGCGACCTATGATCCGGCCACCGGGCAGATTTCCATCGTCAACCGGCCGGAAACACTCGGCTCAGGTGAAACTGTGGTTGGGGAAATCACCCTGGTCCTGCCGGACGGAACCGTCATTGGAACGATTAACAACTCAAACGGCGGGTGGCAATTTGCTGGCGGCCAGACACCCACGGCGACCCAGTTCTCGGAAGCCGATGTTGCCGCCATTGGCGGCACCGTAGATGCCCTTGTCCAAAGCATTGCGACAACCAATGCGCAAAACACTCCCGCAGACGGTGGCGGTGATGGTGGCACTCAAGGCGGACAAAACGGTGGCCAGAATGGCGGTCAAAACGGTGGTCAAAACGGTGGCCAGAATGGCGGTCAAAACGGCGGCCAAGATGGCGCTGCCGCAACGGCTGATACAGTTGTCGCAACAACCACCACCACCACTGGCGGCACCACCACCACCACGACCACCGTGACGCAAGCCGCGACGACGAATTCAACAGTAACGAACGGCACGGCAGGCACAACGGGCACAACAGGCACCACCACGACCGCCGGTGGTCAACAAACCACGACCACCACGACAACAACGACCACCCCCAACAACAACACGCCACCGGTCGAAATTGCGAAGGCGACGGTTAGCGTCGCCAGCACGTCCGGCCCGCTGAGTGATGCGGCAGGCAGTCCAGGTACGGCGACTTTTGTGATCACCCGTGGCGGCAATCTGACGATCAACGCGACCGTCACCTATACAACAGCCTCCAGCAGCGCCGTGGCCGGAGAAGATTATGTCGGTCAGGGCGGGTCAGTTACCTTTGCCCCGGGCGATACCACCGCCACCATATCCGTGCCGATCATAGCCGATGCAGCTGGCGCTTTGATCGCTGAGCCCGCAGAATCCTTCTTCCTGCAAATCTCTTCCACCGACCCCAATGTCACAATCACCACGCCCTCCGCTTCGGCCACCATTACCGCCGATCCGCCCTTGCCAACCCTGTCCGTGAACAGCATCAGTATTGCCGATACAGTAGCCGCCGATGCCGTATTCACGGTCACACGCAGTGGCGATCTCACGCGGTCCGCAACGGTCGAGTATACAACACAGAACGGCACAGCGACCGCTGGTCAGGATTTTACGTCAGTCTCTGGTACGGTGACCTTTGCGGCAGGCGCAGCGACAGCCACAATTACAGTTCCCATTCTCCCTGATCCCCCAGTGATCGGCATTCCGGTTGCCGAGCCTGCGGAGACTTTCTCTATCGTACTCTCCAATCCCACGGGCGCGACAATTGCGACAGGCTCCGGAACAGCCATCATCACAGCCGATCCAGTCCGTGGCCCGGCGATATTCAGCATCAACAGCGTAAACGTTGAAGAAGGTAACGCTGCAACCCTGGTTGTCACGCGCGGCGGCGAACTTGCGACGACGGTGACCGTAAGATATCAGGTCGGAAACGGCACAGCGCAAAACGCTGATTATAGTCAGACAAACTTGACGGGTACGCTCACGTTTGCGCCGAATGAAACCAGCAAAACAGTTACCATTCAAACCATTCAAGATACGCTGCCAGAGCCTGCGGAAACCATCTTTGTCAACCTAACCAATGCGGTTGGCGGTAACATACCCGGCAACGGTCGGGGCACGATTACGATTTTGCCCTCCGACAATCCTCTCCCAGGTGTTTCTATTTCAGGAACGGGGGCGACTGAAGGTGGAGTAGCGACGTTTACAATCACGCTGTCACAAGCAGCCATTACCCCGGTTACAGTTACCTACTCTGCCGGTGGCGGGTCAGCCACCTCTGGCCTAGACTATACCGCGACGACCGGTTCAGTCACCATCCCGGCGGGGCAAACCTCTGCCACATTCACGGTTGCAACATTAACAGATACCTTAACCGAAGGCGCGGAGACATTTAGCGTCACCATCACGGGAGTCACTGGGGCGACCATCGGCAGCGGTACAGCCACCGTCACAATCAGTGATGTGCCGCCACCTCCTCCCGTAACCAATGCGCCGCCCGCCCCCTTTGCGGGCAACTCGCTTCAACTGGATGGATCAAGTGATTTCGCGGTCATCGAACCCAGTGAAAATCTTGTTGGCGGTGGGTCAGATTTTACTGTCTCGGCCTGGATCAAACCTGATTCGGTGAGCGGTACACAGGCCATCATTGGTCACTTTACTGTCCAGTCTGTTGATGGCTTCACGTTTGGTCTCAGTGGCAGTGAGCTGCAACTCAGCATTTTGGGTGGCAGTGGCAATACAGTGGCAACCAGTGGCGCAGGGCTCGCGGCGGGTGTTTGGACACACGTTGCCGTCAGCGTCACGGGTACGACGGCAACCTTTTACGTCAATGGTGTGTCTCAAGGCAGCGGTACCATTATTCTGAATGCCGACAACGACGATGATTTCATTCTTATCGGATCTGATAGTTCAGATAACGATTTCGATGGCCTGATTGATGAAGTGGTCTATTGGGACGCAGGGCTCACTGCGGGCAACATCACCACGGTTTATAACGGTCAACTCACTGGCGGCGTGTTGCCCGGCAATGTGGTTGGCACCTGGGGCTTTGATGACGGCGGCGGTCTCGTCGCGGTTGACTTCCCCGACGCGTCTCAAAACGCGCTTCTGACCGGTGATGCAGGGTTCTCAAATCAGTCCGCGCCGGTTAAAACCACCGGCATTTTCGAGATCCATGGCTCTGAAGATCAGCCCATGACCATTCAGTTGGGTGGTGTTGATCCCGAGAACGATGCGCTCACCATTACCATTCAGGCCAAACCGACCCAGGGTGATTTGTATCAAACGTCCGACGGCACCACGCTTGGGGCTCTCATCCAAAATGGCGATACCGTCACCAATACAAGTGGCTTGGTCATCTTTGTGCCTATGGCCAATGATGACGGGGTCGATACCGATGGTATCACCTATCGCATCAGTGACGGCATCAATACGCCCATCGACCGTGCGATCGATTTCAGCTTGCAGGGCGTTGATGACGCCGCAGTCATTTCATACGCGAACACGCCGCTCAGTTATTTCGACAACGACGGTGTCCTCACCATCGATCTGTCTGCGGGCGTCGACGATGTTGATTTCTCTGATTTTGATGATGAAAATCTTGGCGGCACTTTTAACATCGCGATCACGGCCAACAACACGTCTGATGACAATCTGACCATCGAAAACAATAACCAGGGCCCAGGGGTGATCAGCCTCGACACCGGAAATGTTGTTAAGTACGGCTTTGTCACCATCGGGACGTGGTCTGGCGGCATCGGCTTAATGCCCTTGGTCATCATGCTCAACAGCGCGGCCACGTTAGAGGCCATTGAAGAACTCGCCCGCAGCATTAACTTTGAAAACACCGGGTCTGGGGAAACAGCCACCAAGACCATTACGTTCACGCTGACGGAAAACGGCTCCGGCACCAACGTCTCTAGCGATACGGTGTCCATCAACATGAACAGCGTCCCTGGTGTAACGTGGGACGGCGGCGCCGCAAATGGCCTGTGGTTCACGGCCGCCAACTGGGATAACGA
>CAYGSZ010000030.1:0-3155 GCA_964352705.1 uncultured Rhodobacterales bacterium | reverse complement strand
TTTAACAACAATTCCGGCGGCCTGCTTGAAATCACCGGCACCGCAGCGGGCACATTTACAATTAGTTCGAGCAACTTCGAAAACAATTCCACAGTACGGGTCATCGGAAATTCAATGCACGACGGTGATCTGGCGTTCTCAGAGGACGTCTTCAATTACGACACGATTGAATTGACCGACATCAACAGCGCCGGTCTCGTCCAAATTGAAATGACCAACAGTAGCACCTTGTTCAATATCGGCACCATCCACAGCATGGTAGGTGCCGGTGGCGGCACCCGTATGCTGATTGGCAACTTAACCAACACCGGCACCATCACTGTCGATGCCTTCACCGATATTGAGGGCACGGTCACCAACACCGGCACCATTGATATCAACGAGGATTTGACCCTTACCAACAACTCTTCTCTCACCATGGACAGTGGCGGCGGCATTGAGATCGCTGCCGGAAAATCCTTTAACGTTGAGGGTAACTCCACCGTAACCGTTGGCGGCGGCGGCTTCTTTTCGACCGTCGTCGGGTCACTTATGGATATCTATGGCGGTGGGACTGTTCACTTTAATAGTTCAACGAGTATTGATACCGGTTTTACGGTGTTTTTGGGTGACGATTCCAGCTCAGGCTTCATCACCGGTTCATCGACCATTTTCCTCGATGGTATCATCCAGGCGGAGAATGGCTCTATCTCACCCAGCATCGACATCAGCAGCGGCGGGGTCTTAAGCGTTGTCAGCAATGGCACCGCGTCCGTGCTCAACGTAACGGGTAACATCAGCAACGAAGGCGTCGTACAGCTCGACAGCACCGCCGGTTCAGCCGCTGTGACTCTGGATCTCACGGGTGGATCACTCAGTAATGATGGCTTTGGTGTCCTCAATATCACTTCCGGCCTTGGTTCGCGCTCAATCATCGGTGATGTCAGCAACAACAACAGTGGCGGCACCATCAATATCGATGGCGATTTGAGTTACTCTAGCGGCACACTGACCAACAACTTTCTGGGTGTTGTTAACATTGGTTCAGCGGGCAAGTTAGATATTACCGCTATTGGTGGCGCAACCTTTGATAACAATGCAACCGTCAACGTTAATGGTGGCGAGTTGGAAATTAACGGCACGCTGAACAATTCTGGCACGATTAACTTTATCGGCATAACCGGCTTTAGTGCTTTATTTGATTTGAATGTTGATTTCACCAATTCCGGTACACTCTCGCTCTCTGCGACGGATAGCGGGCATACGACAGATATTGATATTCAGACCGGCTTTACCCTCACCAACAACGGCACGGTACGGGCTGAGGGCACGGCAGGCACAGCCCGCTCCATTGCTGGTGATTTCACCAACACGTCATCCGGCACGTTAGACATCAACGTCGATACCACCTATTCCGGCGGCACCTTAACGATCGCAGATAGTTCGACCTTCGATATCGCCAACGGTGCGAGCTTCACAGTGAGCAGTGGCGCAATCGTTGAGGTGAATGAACTCATCTCGGGCTCGGGCGATCTCATCAACAGCGGTAATGTGAACTTCAATCAGTTCAGCTCGAACTTTATAATTTCGCATATGCTTAACAGCTTCACCAACAATTCCGGTGGGCTTATTCTCATCGATGCCGGGGATTCTGATGATCTAAATATCGATGTCGCCAACAGCAGCAGCAATGCAGGTACCATCCGGTTTGATAGTGCAGGTCTTTATACCACCAGCGGGCTTACGCTTTCATCCGGCATACTGACCAATACAGGTACGATTGAAGCTCTGACGGGAACATCAACGGCCCACGTTATTAATGCAGCCGTCAACAATACGGGCACGGTGGATGCCCAAACCGACCTCACAATCAACTTTGGGGCCTCTCAGCAGTTTGTCAGTTCAGGTACGATAACAGTCGGTACCAATTCCACGCTCTCGTTTAACAGCGCGAACACGGCTGTCGACACAATTGATTTTCAGTTCGGTGGCACGGTCACGGTCGGCTCGGGGTCGACGATTCTTACCAACGGCGCAAGTGTTACAAACAATGGTGATATGATCATCGATGGATCTTTTAACACCGGCGGCGGTGATTTCTTGAACGGTGTAACTGGCGATCTCACAGGGTTTTTCAGTTTAAGCCTGGGGGGCGGCACGTATACCAACCTCGGCTTAGATGATGGTGGCGCTTCCCCTGGTCTCGCTGTTATTAGCGACGGTGATGTGATTTATAGCGCGACCAGCCGCACCATTGTCGAGATTGGTGGTACAAACGCAGAAAACGTGGATTATGACATTCGTCAATTCGGCCAACACTTCTTGGCTGGTGGTGCTTTGAATGTTGTGTCGTGGGAAGGCTTTGCCGCTTCCGCGGGCGACAGCTTCGATATCATGACTTGGCAGTCTCAGTCCGGTATGTTTCACGAAGCTAACGGCCTCGACAGTTGGGGCAGTGTTGCGCTCGATCCGATCTTCACAGAAACCGGCCTCACGTTGGTGGCCCGCACGGTCACCCACCAGGGTGACGACATCGCCAACATGCTCACCGGGACGGCTAATGATGATGTCATGGTTGCCCTTGATGGCAATGACACACTTTCCGGCGGTGCAGGCAACGACCTTCTACTCGGCGGCGACGGCGATGATGTGCTGTCCGGCGGCGCAGGCGATGATCGTCTCATTGGCGGCCTCGGTACCGATACAGCCGACTACTCCGATGATACCGCAGGAGTGGTGGTTGATCTCGCCAACGGTACGGCGACCGATGGCAGTGGCGGCATTGATACGCTGATCTCGATTGAAAACGTGACAGGTTCTGACTTCGATGACGTGTTCACCGGCAACAGCCGCGATAACGTGTTCATCGGCGGCGCGGGCGCAGATACTTTTGTTCTGAACGCCGGTAATCAAGGGAACGATCTCATTCAGGATTTCACCTCCGGCGAAGACAGTCTGTTGTTTGCGGCGGCCTTCGGCTTCGATCAAGGCACTGCGGTTGCAGGTGAAAACTTCTCGGTGATCGGTGGCGTTTACGATGGCACCAATGCCGGAGCCAACACGGCCCACGCTTCAGGCCAAGCCAGCCTCATCTACTCGCAAGCGGACGGCGCCATTTACTACGATAGCAATGGCAATGACGAAGGCGGCTATACCGTTGTCGCAAGCCTCAACCC
>CAYGSZ010000029.1:0-18576 GCA_964352705.1 uncultured Rhodobacterales bacterium | reverse complement strand
TTACATATTATGGATACGGGATATAACATGCATTGGCAATACATATTATATGCAATTAACATCATTCACTGATTACGGCTTGCGCAGCCTTATGTACCTCTCTGCACAGCCCTCTAAAATGTGCAGTGTGAGAGAAATTGCTGAACACTATGGCATTTCACGCAACCATTTGGTCAAGGTCGTTCACCGGCTTTCGCAACTCGGTTACGTCCAGAGCACAAAGGGGAAGGGCGGCGGCATAAAGCTCGCGCACAAGCCTTCGGATTTGAAAATAGGTGATTTAGTTCGTGCGCTGGAACCTGGCATGAATCTTGTTGAATGTTTCGATCCAGACACAAACACTTGCAACATCACGAATGCTTGTCAGCTTAAGCATTTTCTTTTTGAGGCAAACAGCGTTTTTATTGAAGCGCTAAACCGGCATACGCTAGCTGATACCGTGCCCGATAAAGAAAAATTTTTGAGTGTTTTTTCGTGACGGCTTCATAAATCAGAAGGTGAGGGCTGGACTTTGACAGGTTCTTCAAACCAGTTTCGCACAAATACCGGACCAGTTTTTCTGTGTTTTGGATTTAAGTCATTCTCGCTGACTTGTAAGCATGTCTTGGTGAAGCTGAGGACCTCCACAGTTAAACAACTTATCTCATGAACTCGACGAAAGGGCACCTATTAACGTGTAATTACGTCATGACAGAAGGACAAAAGTACATCGTTCGAACTGATGTAGGGCAAACGGTGATGTCTGCGGCGGTCAGGGCAGGGGTGCTAGGCATTGATGGTGCATGTGGCGGCAACGGCACCTGTGTCACGTGTCACGTCTCATGTTTATGTTGGGCGAGAGTGGCTTTCTTTTCTGGAAGAGCAATCCATTATGGAGGACTCCATGCTGGATTTTGCCGACGACGTTCGCGACACTTCGCGTTTGGCTTGCCAAATTCCGTTAATAGACAAATTGAATGGATTGACCGTTTATGTCCCTGATCGACAACGTGTGCTTGGTCTATGACAAGTTCAGCAGAACAAATACGCTCCTATAAAGGGCCCGCAGTCTTGAGTTTCGGTTTTCGCCCATTCTTTTTGCTGGCGGGACTCTGGACGACTCTAGCCATGGCGATTGGGATCATGATGCTGTCGAGCGTTATCGCTCCGCCAACTGCTTTTGCTGTGATTGACTGGCATGTGCACGAGCAGTTGTACGGTTATTTGCCCGCTGTTATCGCCGGATTTCTACTCACCGCTGTGCCAAACTGGACGGAACGACTGCCCGTCACCGGATCGCGCCTGCTGGTGCTTGTGGTGCTGTGGGTTATCGGCCGAAGCGCTGTTTTGTTGTCTGCGTATCTTGGCCCCGCCATGACGGCGGTCTGCGACTTAGCGTTCCTTCTGGCCCTAACCTTTGTCATCGCGCGCGAAGTTGTGATGGGCCGGAACTGGAAGAACCTCAAGGTGCTGGTCCTGATTGGCCTTATGGCGCTGGGAAACACTCTGTTTCACGTTGAAGCAGCAGACCTGGGCGCAGCAGCCAACGGACTAGGCGCGCGCCTCGGGTTGGCGGTGGCAACCATGCTGATCATGGTTGTCGGCGGCCGCATCGTGCCGAGTTTTACCCGCAATTGGCTGTCCCGCCAGCCGTCATCCCCGCCATTGCCGACGCCGTTTGGTGCCTTTGATCTCGTCGCCTTGATAGTGGCAGGTGCCGCGCTTCTTCTCTGGGTCGTATTACCAGACCGCATAGAGACCGCATGGCTTTGTCTCCTTGCGGGTGCCTTTCAGTTTATGCGGTTGGTGCGCTGGTCTGGTCTGCACGCATGCTCTGAGTGTTTGGTGTTGATTCTCCATATTGGTTACGCGTTTGTGCCACTTGGCTTTGGCCTGGTCGGAGCGGCAAGCTTGTGGCCTGCAAGCCTCGCGCCGAATGCTGCTGTGCATGCCTGGACAGCGGGGGCGGTTGGGGTGATGACCCTGGCGGTTATGACGCGGGCAAGCCTCGGCCACAGCGGACGGGATTTAGTCGCGACCAGAGGCATCGAAGTGTCGTATGCACTTGTTGTAGTCGCGGCGGCCTTGCGCATCGCTAGTGGACTGACCATCGCCCCAAACTGGCTTATAGAGGTTGCAGGTGCAGCCTGGATCCTAGGGTTTGGCTTGTTTGTGTTCCAATTTGCGCCGTTGCTGGCTAAGTCACGCATCAAAAACTAAGAAATAGAAATAAGTGAAATCAAAAGGTGCATTCTCCAAATATAATGCTTTTTAGCTAGAGCCGACTGCTCTGCAATTAAGCAGAGGGCATCCTAACCCGGTGGTTCTCTATTCTGAGGCGTATTTCCCAGGTGTTCGCAGCTTCATTCCGCATGGGACGCTATCAGGGATTCGAACCAAAACATGCTAGATCGGCCAAAGTTAGCATCAGCAACCAGTGCCCACTTTTATCTTTATCGACCCACCATCTGCTTTAGGTTGCAGTCAATAACAAAGTAATTCGGAAGCTCGCCTTATTCATTGGTAAGAGGTTTACGAGTGTAAACACGCTCTTCCGCTTTGGTCACGTGAGGTTTCCAGTGGTCATAGTAATACTGTAGAAATTCCGGCCTAGATTCGTAGGTCCGGTACTCTTCCCAATTGTTAAATGTGAGTGATACGGCGTATTGAAATTGGCTCGGCGCGACCTGTCTATAGATTTCAAGATCAACGTCGTCAGGAAGGGCAGAGATCGTTTCATACCAGGTCCTGAGAAATTCGTTCGCTTCAACGCTATTGGGTTGGTAGTCAAGATTGAAGGAGACAACCAGAGTGATCGGGTCTGTTGTAATCGCACCTTCGGGTAAGATTTGCAGGTTATTCGGTCGTCCGTCATAAACTTCTTCAGGTGATTTGTTGCTTGCATGCACTGAGTGCCCAGATAGTAACAGAATTATAGACACCGCCGAGCAGGCGAAGGTTGCGTAGCCGCGGATATTAAAGAAATTAATCATGGGGATGCTCAGTCATTCAGTTCAAGGGTCTGCTTATATTCTGTCATTAATACTCTATTATTACTGATAGTCTGGCAAATACGGCGGATAAAGATTTATCAATCATCCTTGCTCTGTTTTACCGCATTGTTACCGATATTAGTTGTCCAGACTCTAAAGCTTAAGTAGACCAGTTAAAATTCGTTACAGTGTTGTACAATTTCGATAAAATTTCACTATAGAAAATAAGGTGAGAACCGCCATGCTCAAAACATCGCGACGTCAAATCATGAAAATAACGGCTGCTGCCGCAGTCGTTCCAATGCTGAGTAAAGCTTCTCGTGCGACTGAAACAAACCGGACACTCGGGCAAGGTGGGCCGGTTGTTTCCGCCGTAGGGCTTGGCTGTAACAATTTTGGGGGACGGCTTGACGCTGCGGCCACGGAACGGGTTGTACATGCGGCGGTTGATCTCGGAATCACGTTGTTTGACACGGCTGATGTTTATAGTGCCGGGGCCTCAGAGGAATACCTCGGTCAGGCGTTGGGCGCGCGGCGTAACAAGGTGCTCATCGCCACTAAATTCGGTGGCGCAATGGGGAGTGGCCCTTCGCCAGAAGGTGGTGGGTCGCGAGAAGCCGTTCTGTATGCCGCTGAACAATCCCTGCGTCGCCTCAACACGGATGTCATTGATCTCTACCAATATCATCGTCCCGATGGCGTGACGCCTATGGAAGAAACTTTGCGGGCTTTGGATGATCTCGTCCAACAGGGTAAGGTGCGTTACATCGGTCACTCAAATTTCAACGCGGCAGAAGCGCGCGAGTGCGCAAAGATTTCAGAAGGTGAAGGGCTTGCTGGCTATGCCACAGCTCAAAACCATTACAGTTTGCTCACTCGCGACATTGAAGCTGAACTTGTTCCGGCCTGTGAGGAGCTTGGCCAAACGGTGCTTCCTTATTTCCCGCTTGAAAGTGGCACGCTTACGGGTAAATACACGCGCGGTGAGGCTCCTGCAGAGGGCACGCGTATGGCGGCGTTTTCAGCGCGGTCAACCGATCTCGCCGATCGATTTTTGAACGACGAAAGATTTACGAAGATCGAAAAACTTACCGATCTTGCTGAAACGTCTGGTGCGGAGTTGCTCGATTTTGCTTTTGGTTGGTTGCTCAGTAAACCGTATATTGCCAGCGTTATTGCTGGAGCCTCGCGCCCGGAGCAACTTGAGGCCAATGTGAAAGCAGCACTTTGGCGTCCGACGCCAGAGGTGGACCGCGAGATCGATAGAATTACGCGCCCCGCTTAAATTCTAAAATTTATGCCTTGCTCTGAAGCAAAACTGCTGCATGTGAGGCTAGGTGACATGGTTAAACGCCATGTTGCGCCAACATCCTGCCCACCTGTTGGTTAGGCTTTCGGAGGTGGCGCTGCAATTATCCCTTGCTGTGGGTTAGTATGGATTTCACACTTCTGAATCAGGCCAAGCAACACATAGGCCGGTATCTGTCGACATGAGGTTGGACGATGACTGAAACCACGCCTGATCAAGTCTCGAGCAAATCAAATGGCATTCTGAATAATTCTTGGGGATTGCCGCTTGGTATCGCTTTTTGTCTGGCGTACACGGCTCTGATTTATTTTCTAAAGCCAATGTTACCTGAGATTGATTTTGCTCCTGACACAGGCTTTGCCCATTATTATTGGAAACTTCCTGACCCGACGTTTTGGTCACGGACGACGGCGTGGGGAGGCTACATTCTCCATCAAGTCACAATCTGGGCAATGATTTACTACGCCCAAAACAATAAGCTCTCTTACACCAAAGGCCTGCACCCCATTAATGTGATTGCAATGGCGGCCAACGCTGGGTTTGTGCTGTTGCATCTACTGCAAACGCACATTTGGTATGATGGCACGGCACAAGATACACACATCATGTCATCCCAAGGGTCCGTGATTCTCCTGCTGGTCATGGTTCTCATCATGGAGAACAAACGCCGGGGCATAGCCTTTGGTAAATCTGTTAGCTTTTTAAATGAGCCAGGCCGGGTGATGCGCAAGTATCACGGCTATATTTTTGCCTGGGCTGCTATTTACACGTTCTGGTATCACCCAATGGAGACCACTGTTGGGCATCTGGTTGGCACGTTTTACACCTGCATGATTATGCTTCAGGGCAGCCTGATGTTTACCCGGGCGCACGTAAATAAATATTGGACAACGAGCCTCGAGTTTTTCGTGGTCATTCACGGCACAATCGTCGCCATGATGAGTGCCAACGGGATGTGGGGTCAGTTTATGTTTGGCTTCCTGGCAATGTTTATCATCACTCAAATGCATGGCTTGGGGCTAAGCCGCTGGCTCAGGTGGGCTTTTATCGCAGCGTACTTAGGCGCTGTTGGGGTCGTTTATAGCAGCCGTGGGTGGCAGACCATTGAAGAAGTCCCAAGAGTGCCTCTGGTAGAGTATCTCCTGGTCTTTCTCATTGGTGGCATTGTGTGGGCTGGAATATGGGCTTTGGCGCGTCTTTCCGGCAAAGACCGCGCAAAAGCTTAATAAACGCCCTCAAAAGCTGAGATCAAAAAAGCGCGACCACGCCATGGTTGTGTTCGAAAGGGGCTCGTGCTGCGGGGCTCAATCTGTCTATAGTTCGGACGAACTTTTCAGACTATTTGGACGTTTCCGATGACTTCAGCCGTAGATAACTTTTTCAAGAAGACTGCCAAAATTGAAAGCCACGAGTTGCGGGCAGTTCTGGTGTCTTTTGTGTACCTTTTCTGCCTTATGGCCAGCTACTACACCATGAGGCCGTTGCGCGATGCGCTGGCCTCCGAGGTCGCGTCTGAGGATTTGAAGTGGTTATGGACTGGTACATTTATCGCCTCCACGCTTGCAGCCGTGGTTTTCGGCTGGGTCGTCTCACGCTATAAAATCTCTTCCTGTTTACCTTGGATCTACGCATTTTTCATCTTCAACATCGGGATTTTCTACTTTTTGATGCGCGAATATCCGCTTGGAAGTGCGGACACAATGACGGCCCCGATTATGAATGCATGGCCGGTTGTTCTAGGTGAAGTGAAAGTCAGTACAGTCGTCGCATGTATATATTATGTGTGGCTGAGTGTATTTAACATGTTCGTTGTCTCAGTCTTCTGGAGCTTTCTTGCAGACCGCTACAGTAAAGAGCAATCCAAGCGGTTGTTTGGTTTTGTAGCCGCTGGCGGCAGCGCCGGTGCAGCTCTCGGTCCTCTGGCAACGTCAGCGATTGTGGTCAATGTCGGCGTAGATAACATGCTGCTCATCGCCGCTATTGTTCTGGCCATAACGCTCTTTTGCATCCGCGACTTAATCCAACAGACTGATAGCGCGCAATCTGAAGACTCCAATCTAAAAGCATCTTTGGAGAAGCTGGGTGGTTCGTCTTGGTCAGGGTTCTCGACGCTTATCAAAGACCCGTACTTATTGGCCATCGCGCTCTTCATTGTTTTGTACACCTTTATTTCCACGATTTTCTATGTGGCGCAGGTTGATTTGGTCCGTGACGCGTTTGACACACGCGAAGCCCGCTATGCCGTCAATGCGAGGGTCGATGGCATCGTCAATGCTTTGGCGATTTTTACACAACTGTTTGTGACCTCCCGTTTAGCCGGGCGATGGGGACTGGTGTTCCTTTTGGCTTGTATGCCAGCGTTCATGATTTTTGCGTTCTTCTCACTGAGTGCATTCCCGGTTCTCATGATGATCTTGTCACTTCAGGTTATCCGTAGAGCAGGCAACTTCGCGCTGACCCGCCCAGGGCGTGAGATGTTGTGGACAGTGGTTGATCGAGACCGGAAGTATAAGGCGAAAAACGTGATCGATACTTCTGTTTACCGAGGCGCTGACCTGGTCAACATTTGGATCGAGAATGGCCTGAGATCGGCAGGTTTCGGGCTTGCGCAAATCGCATTGGTTGGATCTGGCGTCGCTGCGGTGTGGTGCGGGATTTCCATATGGCTTGGCAAGGCTGCAGAAAAGCGCCAATCCGAAAACCCAGATGGTGTTGCCAAGCATGCACCGGCTGAGTAAGTGAAGTCTAATCTATAAATTCTAGAGTAAGTTCAACTAAACAAAGGGATGGAGAAACACATGTTCAAAACACTTTCAGTATCGACAATCGCTGCTGTAGCCATGACGACGTCCAGTTGGGCCGCAGATATTGTGGTCGTGGTTGGTGGTACCGGGGCGACCGGTTGGGAAACTGTTAAAGAAGCCGTTGCTAAAGGTTATGAGGTTCGCGCTACAACAACGAACGTCGAACGGGCAAAAGAGAGTAAAGGCGAAGACGGTTTTACGTGGGTCAAGATGGATGCCCGTATTCCCGACGACATTCGTATCGCCTTTGACGGCGCAGATTATGTGATCTCCACACTCGGCGGCTCATGTTTTGATCCTGGTGGCCCAAGTTCAGCCCGTCATGTAGATTTTCAGGGCGTGGTCGATATGGCCGGCATTGCAAAAGACAAAGGTGTGAAACACCTTGTTTTGACGTCAGCCATAGGTGCCGGTATTCCGGACCAGCCCCTCAACCAATTCTGCGACAACGTTCAGATGTGGAAGTGGCTTGGCGAAGATTATCTGCGTGATGGTGATCTGCCCTATACAATCGTTCGTCCAGGTGGACTTGGGACTGATGAAGGCGGCAAGCAAGGGATTAAGATGGCGGGGCCGCGTGGACTGGAAACCGGATTTATTCAGCGTGCTGACGTTGCAAAAGTCTTGGTTGCAGCTGTTGGCAACAAGGACGCCGCAAATAAAACCATCGAGATTGCTGGTGATCCTGAAGGTGAAGTTGATGGCTGGCGTGATGACTTTGCAGCACTACCTTCAGACGCAGCACAAGCCCCACCATTGGCACCTGGTCAGGGCGAATGACAACACGTAGACGGTTTGTCCAAGCCACTTTAGCGATTGGACTAATAGCGACCGGGGCGGCTCCAAAATATGGGGCCGCCCAATCGCGTGAAAGAGTTTTGGTTGCCGGCGGAACGGGGCGTACTGGCCGTTTTGTTGTCGAAGATTTAATCCGCTCAGGTGTCCAGGTGCGCGGTTTAACCCGCAGTCCTGACCGCGCGAAAGAACGTGCGCCGGATGCCGAGTGGGTAGAGGGCGATGTCCGCGATCCCTCCAGTCTTGTTGCGGCCTTTCAGGACGTTGATCGCGTAATATCAGTTTTAGGCGCGACCGAGACGACTGGCCCCAATAGCCCAGAGGCCGTTGAGTATCAGGGCAATGTCAATCTTATCGACTTGGCAAAATCCAACGGTGCGAAGCAATTGGTGATGATTACGTCTTTGTCGGCGGGACGCGTGGACTCAGAACCGGAACTGGCAGAGCGTTTTCGAGGTATGGGCTGGAAGAATAAGGCTGAGCATTACCTGCGCGATAGCGGCCTGCCTTACACAATTGTTGGCCCCGGTGGACTTCGCGATTATGAAGGCGGTACGCAAGGCATTCAATTCCAGCCAGAAACTCAGATCAAAACGGGCGTTATTTCTCGTGCAGACGTGGGCGCTGTTATGGCGGAAGCTATAAGAAATCCTGATGCGCTGATGAAGACACTTCGCATTGTGAATGATGCATCTCTGCCGGTGAACGGCTGGCGTGCAGCCTTGGCTGACGTGTCGGAAGACGCTTAAGCATTAAGCTTTATTGCTGTCCGTCAGGCCATGGATCAAGATGAGTAATAGGACTTTCGTGTCTTGTCCTGGGGCCGCTCAAGCGCAACAAGAAGATGGTCTCCTGAGCCGGTAGCATCACCAAGCTAAGCCTGAGTCTGGCTTTGCATCGCGAGCGACACACTGCATATTTCTTGTTGTTTTAGAAGGGAGAGGTGACTGACATGCGGGCCTGGTTCTATGAACAGATGGCGATGTACACAGCCTATCACCGAGATACGAGGAATTGTGCCACGCATTTCATCGGCGTCCCCTTGATCGTATTTTCTATTCTTACAGCCTTTTCGTTTGTTTCGTTTGGTCAGGTCGGAGGTCTGCATGTAACTCTGGCTGTTGTATTTCTTGTCCTGGTCATGCTGGCGTATCTGGTGTTTGTTCCCATGATGGGCATTGTAGCCATAGTCATTCATATCCCCATGCTCTGGTATGCAGAGAACCTTGCGCGAGGCGAGGCAGCTTTTGCATGGGTTGTCGTCGGATCATGTTTCGTCGGTGGCTGGGTGTTACAACTCATAGGTCATGTGTTTGAGGGCCGACGCCCAGCATTGACCGATAACTTTCTTCAAATCTTTATGGCACCTGGATTTCTTGTTATCGAAGGCCTGTTTGCCTGCGGTCTGTTGTCTAACCACAGAGCTGAGCTGGAAGTACGATCACGCAAATTCAATAAAGAACCTGCGTGATCGCTTTATAAGTAGCTTTACTCGGCTGGAAGTGGCGGAACGACTTCTGTATCTTTTTGCCCACGCGCCTTGCGAACAAGACGCTTAACCAACGCACTCTTTTCAGCTCTCCAGAGAGAAAAGCTCTCTCTGGCCATCAGCATGCAAGGTGTGAAAACCAGGGTGAGGGCGGTTGAGAAAATCAATCCGTAGATGATCGCTTGTGACATATAAGCCCACCACTCTGTCGCCGGATCACCAATGCTGATTGTACGGTTGAAAAAGTCGACATTGAACTGAGTAGCAGTCGGCACCAGTCCGAGAACAGTTGTGCCAGTTGTTAATAGCACGGGGCGAAGGCGGTCTATGCCCGTCTTCATAACCGCTTCTCTAAGCGACCTTGTTCCATCGTTGAAGGTATTAAAAGTATCGATCAACACGATGTTGTTGTTAACCACGATCCCGGCCAAGGCAATCGTTCCAATTCCCGACATAACGATGCTAAAACTAGAGCCTGTGACCAGCAACCCAAGGAAAACCCCGGACGTTGAGAACAGCACAGCCGTCAACACAACAAACACAGAATAGAAGCTGTTAAACTGTGCAAGCAGGATAATCCCCATCATGAAGATTGCGAGTAGGAATGCGTTGGTCAGAAAGCTGCTGCTGGCTTCTGAGTCGGCCTGCTCGCCCTTAAAGTTAACGGCGACTGCATCCGGAATTTCTTGAGTTTCTAACCACTGTTTAAGACGCACGACCTGTAATCCAGAATAGAAACCAGGCAGAGCATCACCGGCCACTTTCATGGTTCGGACGCCGTCAACTCGGGCGATCTCTCCAGCCTGCTGCACCGGTACGCGATCAACGAAGTTGCTGATGGGGACCGGGGCGCGTCCGGTTTCAATTCTCACCTGATCAAGGCTACGGATAGATCTCAGATTTTCTGGATACCTAACAACAATATCAATTTCTTCTTCGCTATCATCGGGACGGTATTCGCCAAGCTTAAGACCGTTTGTAATCAACTGAATCGATTGACCAATCACGGTGACGTCAGCGTCATATTTGGATGCTTCTGCGCGATCTACTTTCAATTGCCATTCAATACCTGGAAGCGGGCGATTATCGGACTCACTGGTAAATCCACCAACCTCTTCCATGCCGCGACGGATAAGGTCGACCGTATTTACAAGAGCTACAGAGTCCTTTGAGGCGACTTCAATCTGAATAGCTTGACCCGCTGTTGGGCCATGGCCTTCTTTCTTGAGCACGACTTGAATGCCAGGAATTGTGCTGACTCGACTCTCGATATCTTCGAGTATTTCGACAGCGGGGCGACGTTGGTTCCAAGGCATCATCTCGACTTTGATATCGCCAATGAAATCAGGTGCTGGAGCATTGGCACCGGCGCCAGGAGGCCGTCCAGTCGTTGCGTAAATAAATTTGATGCCATCTAAACCAAGAATTTGGTTTTCAACTTCACCAACAAGACGGTGTTGCTCTTCAACGGACAGATTGCCCCGCGCATGAATATCTAAGGTCGCTGAATCAGGCTCCTGTGGCGGGAAGAAGTAAACGCCTTTGCCATAGTTGGAATACAGAACCTGAACCAAAACCAGAGAAACCAGTGTGCCTAAAATGACTTTGCCTGGATTGTCGAGGCATCTGTTCAGAACGTTTGCATACCAAATAGAAAGAGTTGACGAAGCACGTGGTTTCTTTTTGGCACTTTGCAGTGAAGATTTCAAATTTGCGCCAATGGCCGGGACAAAAATCAGGGCCATGACCAGAGCCGCTGACAGAACACTGATGAGTGTGATTGGCAGATACTTAAAGAAAGCTCCTGTATTGCCCGGCCAGAACAACAAGGGCAGAAACACCACCAAGGTTGTTGCCGTTGAAGACGTAATAGGCCAAGCCATCCGCTGGGCCGCCAGGACATAAGCGTCTTTTGGTGAAACACCTTCTTCCTTAAGACTCTCGGCATTTTCAACAACGACGATCGCGCCATCGACCAAAATACCTACGGATAAGATCAAACCAATAAGGGCGAGGGCATTAAGCGTGATGCCCATCGTAGCAAGTACCAATATGCCGGTCAGAAATGAGCCAGGAATAGCTATGCCGACCAGAAGTCCCGAGCGGAAGCCAAGCACGGCCATACAAATGGCCATAACGATGATGACAGCGGAGATAACACTATTTTGCAGGCTATCGAACCGTGACGTGATGTTTTCGGTATCATCAACAGGGAACGATACAGACAAGCCTTCGGGCCATGCTGGCTGCAGGCGCTCCACCATAGCCCGCGCTGTTGCAATTGTGTCGACCACATTGGCTTCCGGACGACGGCTGATATCGACAGTGACGGCAGGTTTGCCATTAATGCTGACGAAAGTCTGACGGTCTTTGAACGTCCGGCGAATCTCGGCAATATCGCCGAGGGTGACGACCGCATCATCCGTAGACTTGATGGGAAGGTTGTAAATGTCTTGAGAGGTTTCAAACAGGCCCGGCACTGTAACAGCAAAGCGGCCGTTGCCCGTATCCAAGTTTCCTGCGGCGACGAGGCGGTTTGAGCGACTAAAGACCCTGAACAGTTCGTCTTTATTAAGGCCATAATATTCGACCAACAGCGGATCTATGATGATCTCGACTTGTTCTTCGCGTGCCCCTGAGATGGTGGCATCCAACACTGACGGAATTTGACGCACCTCATCGCGCAGTCCGCGCGCGAGGGTCAACAATGTGCGCTCGGGCAAGTCACCTGAAAGTGCAACAGTGAGAACCGGTCGGCGGGTAAAATCAACCTGGCTGATTTGGGGTTCCAAGGCTTCTTCGGGCAGTTCAGGTTTAACCCGATCAACGGCAGCGCGCACATCTTGCAGCGCTTCTTCTTCGCCGACACCTGCGTCGAATTCAAGCACCACATTGGCTCCACCTTGGTAGGCGGTGGCGCGCAGTTCTTTAACGCCTTCAAGATTCTGAAGTTCTTCTTCAAGCGGGCGGATCAGCAGCCGCTCAGAGTCTTCCGGAGAAACACCCTCAAGAATAACTGAGGTGTAGATGACCGTTATAGCCAATTGAGGCAGTGATTCTCGGGGGACGCTCATGTAGGCTGTGACGCCGCTGAGAATTAGCACGACAAAGGCAGAGAATATAATTTTAGAACGCCGCGCAGCGACAGCAATCAAGGTATTCATAATGGCGTCTTTCGCCCTAACTCATTGAAACACATATAGACCCGCCTATATGTCGTTGTTGGTATTTTTACGGCACTGAGACGCCGTTAGATCAGGGTTTGCGTTACTCTGCGGGGCTTAGGGGCGCATTTCCTGTTTTAGTGTCATTTTTGTTCATAATACCCCGATACCACGTAAGAAAATTACGCTGGGCCATCAGGGCTGCTGGGGTGACGATGAGGGTCAACAGGGTTGCAAATACCAAACCAAAAACGATGGCGATGGCCAGGTGGCGCCAAAACTGTAGGGCGGGTGACCCGAGTTCAATAGAGCGGTCGAAGAAATCCACTCCGATTTGAAGGGCCATGGGCACAAGGCCGAGCACTGTTGTAGCGGTGGTTAAGAACACAGGGCGCAAGCGCTCCACACCGGTTCGTAAGATCGCATCGTAAGCTGAAATCGCTTTTCCACGGAACAGGAAGTAGGTGTCGAGCAGAACGATGTTGTTGTTCACCACAATTCCGGCAAGGGCGATAATCCCAACGCCGGACTGGGTGATGATAAAGGGGC
Organism: uncultured Rhodobacterales bacterium; assembly: GCA_964352705.1. Classification (GTDB taxonomy): domain Bacteria; phylum Pseudomonadota; class Alphaproteobacteria; order Rhodospirillales; family Rhodospirillaceae; genus WLXB01. Next base: position 5,494 of record CAYGSZ010000029.1, on the reverse strand, counting down.
TTCCGGTAATCAACAGCCCCAAGAACACGCCAATGGTGGACAAAATCACCGAACTGAGAATCAAAGCGACGGCATAGAAGCTGTTAAACTGCGCCAGCAGAATCATGGCCATCAAGAACATTGCCAGCGCAAAGGCGTTGACCAAGAAATTTGAGTTTTCCTGGGCATCCAGTTCTTCACCCTTGAAGGTCACGTCGACACTTCGGTCAAGGTCGAGCTTTGCGATCTCTGCCTTAATCTCTTGCACTTTGTTGCCCGACAAGACACCGGGCAACACGCCTGCAGTTAAAGTGATGGTGCGCCGTGCATCCGTGCGCTCGATCTCAGCGACTTTCTGAACAGGCTCACGGCTGACAAAGTTGCTGATTGGAACAAGGCCGCGTTGGGTTTCAATGCGAATGTCATCAAGTTGTCGCACCGTGCGGTACTCCGAAGGGTATCGCACAACGATGTCAATTTCGTCTTCGCTGTCATCTGGTCGATACGTGCCCAGGCGCAGGCCGTTGGTGATCAGGCGGATCGACTCACCAACAAGGGTTATGTCAGCGCCATACTTTGCCGCTTCACTGCGATCGACGGACAGTTGCCATTCAATGCCCGGAGGAGGCAGCGTGTCATCGACGTTGCGCAGTCCGTCAACATTATCAAAAATCTGACGAATTTGTGTGGCAGCGGTGATCAGCGCGCCTGAGGATTTTGAACTCAGAATCAGCTCAATCGCCGTATCATTGGTCATATGTAGCTGCTTTTTGGCTTCAATCCTGACGCCAGCGATGTCTTTCGTACGACTGGTCACGTCTGCAAGTACGGCATCGGCAGGGCGACGATCTCCCCACTGCTTAAAGATCAAGCGAATTTCACCAATGAGGTCTGCATCGCTATTGCTGCTGCCGGGCGGTTTTCCGGTGCGCACATAGACGTTTTCAAAGTCATCCAAATCGAGAATGCGGCGTTCGACTTCGCCCACCAGTTTGTCTTGCTCTTCAATCGAGAGATTGCCGAGCGCTTTGACTTCGAGCATCGCGGCTCGGGGTTCTTCGGGCGGGTTGAGCGTCATGCCAGGGCCGAAGGTCATGAAAAGGCCTGGCACGATAAACAGCATTGCAAATGTGGCCAGAATAACCTTGCCAGGATGATTGAGAGCGCTTCTCAGGATGGTCACATAAAATGCGCTGATGCCCGTTTGCGTCTCCGGGGTGATCATCGCAGACTCATCATCAACCGTATCTGTGCCGGTGTCGTGGCGACGGGTTGCTGATCCAATGGTCGGTACAAAAATCAGTGCCATCACTAGGGAAGCTGTCAGTACCAAAATGATCGTCGTGGGCAGTAAGCCCATCCATTGGCCAATCATGCCCGGCCAGAAGAGCAGAGGCACAAAGGCTGCCATTGTGGTCCCTGTCGACGTGATGATCGGCCAGGCCATACGTTTGGCTGCGTCTCTATAAGCGAAGGATGGTTTTTGTCCGGCAGCAATGCGCCGGTCAGCATTTTCAACCACCACAATGGCGCCATCGACCAGCAGCCCGACCGATAAAATCAATCCAAAAATGGCGACGAAGTTGATCGAGAGTCCCAGGATATACATGAGGAAAATCCCGGTCAGGAAGGCACCAGGAATTGAGAGCCCAACCAGCAGTCCTGATCGGATACCAAGCAGTGCCATACACAGCGTCATGACCAGGAAGATGGCCAGAATAACACCGTTTTGAATGCTGTCCAGCTGCGCGCGTACATTGATTGAGCGGTCAGTGATGAACCGAACGTCAACGCCTGCGGGCCAATCTTTGATTTCATCGTCGACAATACGGCGGACGTCTGTGGCGGTGTTAAACACGTTTGTGCCACGGCGATTTTTGATGTCCAGCGTAATGGCCGGATTGCCGTTAACGCGCACCAATGTCGTGGCGTCTTTAAAGGTGCGCCGCACCTCACCAATATCTGAGAACAGCACAATGCCATTGGAATCGGCTTTGACCGGTAACGTCAGAATGTCATTAATGTCTTCAAAGAGCCCTGGCAATGTGACGGCAAACTTGCCTTGCCCCGTGTCGAGGCTGCCTGCCGCAACAAGTCTATTGGAGCGGCTGAACAACTGGAACAATTCTGTATTGTTCAGGCCATAATGCTCAACCATGAGCGGGTTAATCACGATCTCAACCTGCTCCTCGCGGGTACCGGATATTGTGGCTTCCAGTACGTTACCAGACTGCGCGACGCGGTCTCTGAGGTCACGTGATAACTGTAGCAAAGTGCGCTCGGGCAGGGGGCCGGACACCGTGACTGACATAATGGGAAAGCCGGAACTATCAAATTCTCTGACGGAGGGTTCTTCCGCATCTACAGGCAACTCAGGTTTGGCGCGATCAACAGCCGCGCGGGTGTCGGCGAGCGCGTCTTGCAGATCAATATCAACTTCGAACTCTAGAGTGATGCTGGCACCGCCCTGAAACCCGGTCGCGCGGATTTCTTTAATGCCAGCCAGGGACTGCACTTCTTCTTCGACGGGGCGGATGAGAAGACGTTCAGCGTCTGTTGGTGAAACGCCGTCCAGAACCACTGAAATAAAGATCAGCGGAAACGTTACCTCCGGTTCAGCCTCTTTGGGAATTTCGATATAGGAGACTGTGCCCGCGAGAAACAACACAACAAAGGCCGAGATCACCATGCGTGATCGGCTTAACGCGGCGGAAATAATTGTGTTCATGGCGGTAAACCAACTCTTCTAAGACGTCTAGGACGTAGGGCCGTGCGCTTATTATTCAGTGAGAGATTAACACTGCGACGGACGCCTATAAATTCATAAGAAAGAATGGCCTGCCCCTTGCTTTACAACAAGCAAGCAGTGGTAACGGAGCGTAACACGTCCGTTTGGTGGTCAGCTAGTTTTTGAGGGTTAGTGCTGGTTTTAGGACTGATCGGCACCCAGTGCGACTGTCACAGGTGTGACTTTCTGGCCGACGCCAACGTAATCCTGGCCGACGACAACGATTGTCGCGCGGTCTGGTAATCCAGCAACCCAGGTGCCTTGCGGACCGTCATCCAGAATTTCGACAGGCCAGAACTTGATTTTGCTGTCGCTATCGACTGTTTTAATGCCGATCTGGCCATTGTCGGACAGGGTCAGAACCGAGGGTGAAACGCTATGCGCCATTTGCTGACCGGCAGGCAGTCGAAGTTGGGCTGCAAGGCCTGCGAGCACATCTGAATTAGGATTGGGAACCAAAAGCTCAATCTTGAATGTCCGCGTGCTGGGATCAGAAACCGAGGCGACATAACTGATTTCGCCTTGAATTTCGGTTTTATCGGACAGCACCATTTTACCCGGCATACCGATTTTGACGTCTCTGACATTGCGTTCAGAAATTTGACCAGTCACTTTCAAAGGGTCAAGGTCAACGATTGTACCGATTTTATCGCCAACGTTGAGGACGGCTCCAACATCGGTCGTGCGGGTATCAAAAATACCATCAAAGGGCGCGCGGATCGTTGTGTTTGCCAAGTCTAATTCAAAACGGACCACATCAGCTTTGGCCTGCTGAAACTGCGCTTCGGCCTCGGCCAGACGCACCTGGGTGCCGAAGCTCTGCTTGGCGAGTGAGCGCGCGGCTTCTACTTGAATACGGCGCTGCTCAAGGGCGGCACGGGCTTGATCCAACTGCGCGGCACGATCATTGATGGCAATTTTTAAGATGGCCGCCTGATCGGTGACCGGCTGGCCTTCCATGACCATAATTTCTTCGGCCCGGCCAGAGACCTCAGCGCGCAATTCAACCATCCGCGAAGCGGCGGTGCGACCTTGTAAAATGATGTCGCTCTGGAAGGACTTGGCAACCGACTCTTCAACGCGCACAGAGGGGACAGAGGCTGCTGCCTGAGCGGCCTCCTGATCGGCGCTGGCGTTGGGCGTATCTGTTCCACGACCGCTGAGCATGCCGGATCCAATCCAGGCCACACCCGCCAGGAAGATTGCGATAGCTGCGATTTGCGCCTTGTTCATGCTCAATGCCTAAAGTTTAACGTTAGCGAACTTAGTGTACCTGCTGATACGCCCACAAACACTGGGTGGATCAGTTTTAGGGCCTATAGACCCGTATAACTTTTATAGCGGGTTTCCGAATTGTCTCAGATCAAGGCACTTTATATTATGCCAAAACCTATATTAGAGGGGTCGATGCCACACATCCGGGGGCAGCGCTATTGAAGTTTGGTAACGGTTTGTGACGCGATAATGTCTTCTGCGACGCGGTAATATAACAGCCGCTGAGGGGCCAGAAGCAAAAGAAGGCATAATTCTGTCCAAAAATGCCCTGAGTCGGACATATTGCACCTTTACAACTCTATGAAAGTGACTAGTTTTCCTCTCAATTTTTCGCCACACGGGGACTGATAATGAAGCGTTTGATTAGCGTAATTTTTGCCAGTGCTGCGCTGGTTGCTGGGTCATCCATGCCATCTGCTGCACAGGAGATGACAGACGAAGAGTTGATGACACGCGGCAAGCGCGTTTTTGTCCTGTGCCGGTCATGCCATACGGTTGAAGCCGATGGGCGTCACAAGGTTGGACCCAACTTGCACGGCATGTTCGGCAGTGAGGCAGGCTCAAAGGAAGGCTTCCGCTATTCTGATGCGGTACTGGAGTCTGGCATCACCTGGTCTGCAGAAACCCTGGAAGAATGGCTGGTTAAGCCTAAGGACTTTCTGCCTGGGAACAAGATGGCTTTTGCCGGTGTTCGCAAAGAGGAGGACCGTAAGGCCCTGATCGCCTATCTCAAGTCAGAGACCGATGCCACCGAGTAAAGACCTCTGGATTTAAATTAAGAAAAGCGGGGCCTTCTAGGTCCCGTTTTTTTTATGACATCTTGTTTTCTGAGGCTCATCCTTGGGTCGAGATTTTTTGGTTGTGGGCCCGACCTTGGTTCGAGATTTATTTCTACGGCTCTCACCTTGGTTCGAGCCCATGCACGACTTGTTCCAGTCAAACGAGCCCATGCACCTATGATCGAGGGAACGAGCCCATGGACCCCGCTTTTTGACCCCCCTTGGAACGAGTGCCTCTTAGTCAGCACCGGGTCCGTGACTCTTTATTAACTAGCACCGGGTCCGTGCCTCTTTATCAGCACCGGGTCCGTGCCATGCAGAATGTGTTCAATCCATCTCGATATCTGGTTTTTCTACTTTACAATCATTCTAATCTATAATAATTCTAAACTGCATTGTATTGAGCAGCGGCCAAGCGCTGGTTTTCGGTCATTGATGACCAATAAAGTGGCGACCGTCAGCGCATATGTTGAAGACCAGTTTTTAAAAACCCGTTTAAAGATCACCAAGCAAAAGGACCAAATCATGATTGGCAAGAAAGCCCCTAAAGTGACCTTCCGAACCCGTGTACGCGATGACAGCATTGAGGGGCCTAATCCGTTCCGTTGGCAGGATGTCACCAGCGCAGACCTGTTCGACGATAAGACTGTGATTGTCTTTTCACTGCCTGGGG
>CAYGSZ010000028.1:0-18869 GCA_964352705.1 uncultured Rhodobacterales bacterium | reverse complement strand
GTTATTTAGATGTCGGTCTTGATTGAAGTGATTGTGAATCGAAGCGTGAATGGAGACAAATTTCTGAAGCGATTTGGTGCTCCTGAATTTTGCCATCCCTCGCTCTCGTCGTCGAAACGGCTGATGTGAGTTTTCAGCCCGATTGTTGAGCCATTGACCAGTTAATTGGCGATGATCAATACCTAACTCCTTCATTGCAGCGCGATATGACCCAAGCTTATCGGTGACCATAACTTTTGGGCTTCCGTACTTTTTCATTATTTTGCGCAAAAACTGAAGCGCTGCCTTCCGATCTCTTTTCTTGGTGACAAAAGACTCCAGGACTTCGCCTTCGTGATCTACGGCACGCCATAAATAAAAATTCCGGCCACCTATCTTCACAAAAACCTCGTCTAGGTGCCACCGCCATTGAGTATGGGATGTAATCTGAGCAGAACGCTTCTTTCGTACCTCAGCCGCAAACAAAGGGCCAAACCTGTTCACCTGTAACGGATCGTCTCATAACTGATATCGACCCCCCGTTCATGGAGGAGGTCTTCGACTTGCCGCAAAGAAAGAGGAAAACGCACATACATCATCACGGCTAACTTGATGATCTCAGGCGAAGTCTTGAAGTATTTGAATGGATTTTTCATCCGAGGACGCTACGAGTCTCTAACCGGCGACTCAAGGCATTTTCTTCTGACACTGCCGTCTTCACTCATAGATATAGAGGGCCTCTATCTCATCAGAACGTGCGCATAAATAACTGAAACACATTACCATCGGGATCAATTATAGTTGCCGTCTTACCGTGAGTTCCCATGTTGCGTGTTTTAGAAACGTCTGCGCCAGCTAGCTCAAGATTCTCTTTTACTTTGTCCAGATCACTTACTTCAAAAACCGGAAATGATCCTTGCTTATGGTCAGACACTTCCTCGGGTGCGGCTAGTGCGAAAGAACAGCCATCTGCATCGAATTGGATCCACTTGTCACCGTCCCGAAATTTTAGCTCTAAACCAAGTGCATTGTTATAGAAGGCAAATGATTTTTCCATGTTTTCAGTGACTAATATAACATTTTGTAGCTTTACCATTTGATTTCCACGCTAAAAAAATACTAGACATTTGCAATTCAGCTTAATGTAGGTTGAAAGAAAAATTATCAGTTTCCCGCAACTAATCCTGCCACAATACGTCAGCGTGCTTGAGTAATTTGGGACCGTTGAGTTCTTCAAATAAAGACACACGTCCTTCCTTGAGGCGATCCGCGCGTTCTGAGACCGCTGCGTTCTTCTCTTCACACTCTTCTAGAATCTGACTGGCTTTCTCGGAGGGCACTACGCAAATACCGTCCAAGTTTCCAAGTATAATGTCGCCAGGGTTTATCGTCGTATCGCCACACATAATCGGGATGTTTATCGAGCCCGAACCTTCACACGGAGCGCCTTTTGGCTGTCTGGTGCGACAGAAAACAGGGACACCACTTCTAATAAGTGACTCTGCACTGCGAACTGCTCCGTCAATCACAATCCCCGCAACTTGCGAAGCTTTGGCCGAAATAGATAGCGCGCCACCCCAGACGGACGCCTGTGTTGCGCCGTTAACGGACACGAAAATAACATCGCCCGGTTGGCATAATGTAATAGCGCATGCTGGCATCAGAATGTCAGGTGAAGTGAGATTGACGGTTACTGCCGGCCCTGCAAACGACCAATTGTGATTGAGTAGGGATGATATTTTAGGGTCTAGCAGGCCGTTTTCTCCGATGTAGTCAAAGACTATTTCACGACGCAGTGCAGCGATACGTGAGACGATATCGGCATTCGGTCTATTGATTTGTCGGACTATAACTTTGTCGTAATGATCTTCCATATTGTTTTTTTTCGTCGTCAACTATCAAACCTTACATTCTAATTTGGTGAAATCTGGAGAGTTTTGCGCGCTAGAATGTGAAGGTTGTAACCTTCAAGGGCGGCTAGTCTTGCCGTGCTATTGGTCAGGAGAACCATGTTATGAACACCCAAAGATATAAGGATTTGAGCGCCTAAGCCATAATCTCGCTGGGCTCTCTGCTCTTTCTTGTCGGCGGGCACCCTACTAATAGTGCGTGATAAATAGCCAGGGTCCGGATCATTTATCAATACAATGACGCCGGGGCCGTCATGTTCAGAGATGCGTTGAAGTGCGGTTTCAACAGGATTTTGACTGTCTTGTTTTGAGTTAAGCAGATCAGTAAGGATATTAACGCGGTGCATACGGACCAGAGTAGGCTTGTCCGGAGATATAGCTCCTTTAATAATCGCGACATGTTCTGAACCGTTGAGTTCATTTCTAAATAACGTAAGCGTAAATTCGTCGGATAGAGAAGTCTCATAAGGCTGTTCATGGATTTTACGAACATGGCCTTCAGTTCTGCGTATATATTCAATTAGGTTAGCGATTGTACCGATTTTAAGTCCATGCTCTTTAGCAAAAGGGATTAAATCTGGCAGTCGTGCCATCTCCCCGTCGTCTTTCATGATTTCGCAAATAACTGCTGCCGGAGTAAGCCCAGACAAACGTGCAATGTCGACACCTGCTTCTGTATGGCCAGCCCGTATTAGTACTCCACCGTCCTTCGCGATTAGTGGAAACACATGTCCCGGAGTTGCGATGTCCTGGTGAGAACTATTTTCAGCAATCGCTACACTAACCGTTCGTGCTCGATCATGTGCTGATATCCCGGTTGTGACTCCTGAAGCGGCTTCAATCGGTATTGTGAAGGCCGTCGCACGACCAGATATGTTTTGTTGTGGAGAGGGCTTGAGTTTGAGCTTTTTTGCTTGATCGCTTGTTAACGCAAGGCATATGAGGCCTCTGGCATATCTAGCCATAAAGTTAATTTGATCAGCAGAAGCGAACTCGGCCGGAATGATAATATCTCCCTCATTTTCCCTGTCTTCTGCATCTACGAGAATAAAAGGTCTGCCTGCCTTTGCTTCATTGATCAACTCCACGGTGGTGGCAATTACGCTTTCGGATTCAGAAGCGTTTTCAGAGGTTGAAAAGTTGCCGTTAATATCCATGTCCGCGTCTCGCATCCCGCCTGCTTGAGGTTTTCCTATTACATTATAGACTCAATCCGTCTCATATAGTAAGACGATATCCCATTAAACGGAACTTATTGGGTGTTGGAATCTAGAATTCTGCGGTCAAGTGCCAGCATATAGCGTAAATCACCGGACCAAAATGATTGGGGTATTTATTAAATGAGCGTCGAAATTATTGGGATTCTTCCACATAGGTTTTACTCGGAAGTTTATGCTCATCCCCTATCTGAATTTGACCTTGAATTCCTCAAGAGTTGCGCGCAGGCGCATGAAGCCGCAGGATTTGATCGTGTGCTGATTGCAAACTCGGCAACGTATCCAGATAGTATTCCTGTGGCCTCTTGGGTTGCAGGAGTTACGAAAAAACTCAAATTGATGATTGCACACCGGCCGGGTTTCGTTTCTCCGACAATGGCAGCGCGGATGTTTGCAGCGATAGACCAGGTCAGCCAAGGCAGGGCTGGGGTTCACATCATCACTGGCAGTAACGATAAAGAGATGGAAGCGGACGGTGACTTTTTAACCAAGGAGGTCCGATACGAGCGCAGTTGCGAATATGTCGCTGTCATGAAGCAGATGTGGAGCAATGAAGAGCCTTTTGATCATGACGGAAAGTTTTACCGTTTTAACGGTGGCTTTGCTGCGGTCAAACCCGTTCAGAAGCCGGGGGTGACAGTTTTTTGGGGTGGATCATCAGACAAGGCTCTAGAAATGGGGTCTCAGGTCGCCGATGTCTATGCCTTGGGTGGTGGGTCTTTAGATCGAATTAATGAGATAGTCACCAAAACCAAACAACTTGCCGCCAATCACGACCGAACGTTAGAATTTCTCATATCAATAAGGGTTATACTGGGCGATACCGAGGAAAGTGCTTGGGAGAAAGCACATTCTATGTTGCGTGATCTTGTCGAAGAGCATGCGTCTCAAGGTCGATTGGAAGTCCGTAAAGGCGAGAGTCGCGAACAGGCAATTGAGAGAACAATACAAGATGCAGCGGAAGGAAGTCGCGACGGCTGCGTTTGGTCTGCGTTTGGCAAAGTTCCTGTCGGTCGTCCGATCTCAAACTGTATGGTCGGTACCGTTGATCAAATCACAGAAATGGTTCTAAAGTATTTCGATGTAGGAATACGGCGCTTTATCCTCGCCGGTTATGATCCGACATCATATCCCCAAGAGTTCGGCAAATTGCTTATACCTCGGCTGCGCAAAGAAATGGCTGACCGTGAACCTAGCTAAGAAAAATTTATAATATAAATATTAATTGGTTACCGGAAGTAAATCCGGTTTTCATTGTCAGTCGTTTGGCTTCAAGAATTTAGAATTAAAACTCATTATTCCGGTTAGGCAGTATGACAGATCAAGCAATCACAGCTTCCCAGCCTCTTGGGACTCCCTTACCTAGAGCTACGATCATGCGGTATCGATTGGCCTACGGTATTGGTGCGGTTGGCTACGCTGCTGGTCTGCAAGTCGTAAACGTCTTGCTACTAAGATTTATGACCGATGATCTCGCCATCGCGGCTTCCGTAGCTGGGACTCTCCTAGCAATTACGCGCTTGTTTGATGCGGTTTCTGACCCTCTTGTTGGTTATATGAGCGATAGAACGCGAACGCCTTGGGGGCGACGGCGTCCATACCTAATAGTTGGTGCCATTGTCTTGCCGCTGACTGTCTTCGGGCTTTTTAATCCGCCCGAAATCTCTGGTATGTCTCTCGCCGGATATATGCTCGGGTTACTCATCGTACACGGACTTGCCTATACGGCCTTCGTAGTTCCGTATACTGCCGTAGGCGCAGAGATATTGGACGATTATCACGAGCGTTCAACTCTTATGTCCTTCCGCGTCTACGGCGGATCTCTAGGTTTACTCGTCGCAGCCACAATAGCGCCTTGGCTGTTAGCTGCCTGGGGCGGCGGTCGAGCTGCTCATGGCAACATGGGCCTTTCGTTAGCTTTTATAATTATGGCCTGTTGCCTGATCAGTGGGTTTTGCCTTGCAGAACGTAAACCAACAGACAAGTTCCGCAAACCTATGCCCGTCCGCGAATATATTCAGCTAGCCTTCGCGAGTGGGGCTTTTGGACGCATTCTCATTGTCCATATTGTGTTCCAGATTGGGGTCGCTACCGTTGTCGTATCGACGGCCTACTTTTCGCGTTATGTGCTGCAAGTATCAGACTACTGGCTAGGCACGTTCTATCTTGCCAAGGTTGCAGGTAATCTAATTTCAGTTCCGTTTTGGCTTTGGATTGCTCGATCAATAGATAAGCCCAAGGCATATATGGCAAGCTTGGCAATATATGGGCTCCTAAATTTAACTTGGCTCCTATCAGGTCCCAATGAAGCAATGGCTCTAGTCGTAGGTCGAATGTTTCTTGTTGGTATAGGCATGGGAGGTGCCGTTTTGCTGGCGTATTCCCTGCTCGCAGATTTAATCCGATACGACCAAATTAAATCTGGTCTCGACAGAGAAGGTATGTTTTCAGGTTCTGTGACATTTATAGATAAGACATCACTTGCAATAGGAACTGCAGGTATTGGGTTTTTGCTGTCGGCCATGGGTTATATCGCCGGGTCTGCAGATACGGTGTCTCAGCCTGATACGGCCATAGCCGCTATTTACGCTGGTTTTTGTGTCGTGCCCGGAATAGCTGCCCTTTTATGCATAGCCGCGATGAGGAGTTACCCTTTGACGCGGGAAGTTGTTGAGCAAGCACATGCGTTAGAACTTCAAAAAACTTTGGATTAGTGTTTAGCTGAGAACCAAAACTCTGACAGAATTTTAGCAAGAGTTTCAGGGGCCTCCATGGGTACCAGGTGGCCAGTTTTTTTTATTGAATCAATGATAACGTTCGGAGTACCGCTGAACGCGTGCACAAGATCGTCGTATGACACCATCGCATCGCTCTCGCCACATAATGCCAAAACAGGAAGCTGGAGAGTGCGTGCACGTCCAATTACGTCCGGGTAATCAGCCAGTAATTCTGCAAGGGCAGTAGTTGTTTCGGGTGAGGTCGATTTTACCGCATCAATGACGGTTTGACGTACACCCGGGCTAGCTTCTGAAGTCAGCATGCGATTAGCAAAAGTTTCTGCGAATTGATCTGGACCAAGCTCCATACTGCGGTTCTGTCTTGTTCCTTTTGCAGAGTTTTTGGAAGCTCTATTGCCAAGGCCGCCGACACCAATGAGGCATACGGTTCGAATTTTCTCTGGCATGGAATGGGCTAATTCGACGGCGACGCCTCCGCCAAGACTAAGGCCAATAACATCGATCGAACAACTGGGATTTATATTTTTGAGTGCGCGACCAACGGCGTCGGCCATTCTGGGTAGTGTAAGACTTGAGCCATCGAGAGGAGGGGAGTCTCCAAAACCAGGGAGATCAATGGCTATGCAATGCCGATGCTGGTGTAATTCTTGCATTAAACCGAGGAAAATACTTCCGTTTAATAAGCCTCCATGTAGAAATAGGGCAACGCTATCGCTAAAGTAGCCGCATTCCGTAGCGGCCAACTTTCCTAATCTGACCTTTCTTATCGCCATGTCGCAAATGATAAAGCGTCAAATTTAGCCACCTTTGCGCAGCCCTTCAGGAAGAGTCCATGCTTCGGATATCCCCTGGAACACGCGCAATGTCCGACGCTTTGTTGAATCCAAAGGCTTTCTCATATGCTGTAGGCCGACGTTATCCCAAAAGACAATGTCTCCGGTTCTCCAATGATGTTCGTATACATATTCATCGTGGTAGGAATGACTAAATAAGATGTTGAGAAGTGACTGACTGTCCGCCTCAGGGAGTCCAATTACCCGCGATGTAAAGTTTGGGTTCACGTAAAGGCACCTTCTGCCCGTTTCCGGGTGCGCGAGTAGGATTGGGTGAGAGGCTGAAGGAGCCAATGCATTCGAGTTTCCGTCATCGCTACGGTATTTGCTCGAGTCATGGATCGCGAATGTATTCTCCAATCGTGCTCTTAAAGTCTGAGGTAGTGTCTCCAGAACCGCATACATATCGCAAAAGTATGTACGCCCAGCTTCGGGATCCACTTCGAGCGCTTCTAGGCAACTTATTGTTTTGAGGCGGTGAAGATCGGCTTGGTCATTGTGCCATTCCAGTTCGCGGTTTCCGAGGCCGCCCATTTTCTTGCCATCTTCTTCGACGTTAGAGAGGTTGAAGCGGCTGCCGACCTCTTCTGCGCCTTCTTCGATATATTCGGGCACCAATTTAGCCAGACGACGGAAGTGCTCTTTGACCTCGGGCGTATTCGAACTCAAGTCACCAAATGCAGAAAAAAACTGCTCTATGTCCTCATCTCCCGGGGTTGGATGGCCACGACTGACAAGGACATGGTGTTGAGCGAGCGCACGTTTTAAGGCGGTTACAATTTCGTCAGACGGCGCATTTCGAAAATCGATTCCTTCGATGCGGGCGCCAAAAGGAGCGAATGTTTCGGATATATGGGGAATTTTAACTGTATTGAGCATGTGCGGTCCCTCCTCAGGGTAAGCAAACCATTGTGTATAAAATGTTCAGACGGGGCGATCACCTTTTTCGACCGTCAAAGTGCGACTATCCGCTGCCGGCAACATTTTGCCAGGATCCCGAGTCACGACGACATCAATGACGAGTGGTACATTACGCGGTTTTGCGGCAAGTTTAATAGCGGCAGCCAGTTCACTCGGGTCTTCTACTCGGATACCATCGCATCCATAGGCTTTTGCGACATCTGCATAGTCGAGTTCCGATAAATCACTCGATTGGTAATTGCCTTCTCCATACACGGCGTGTTGTAGCGCCTTAACGTATCCGGATGCGGCATTATTAATCACTATCAGTGCAAAACCAGCGCTAGCCCGGCGGGCGGTTTCTAGGTCACCGACCGCCATATTAAAGCCGCCGTCCCCAGTCAGACCAATGACAGGGCGATCGGGCGCAGCAAGCTTGCAGCCAAGACTTCCTGGCAAGCCATAGCCGATCGAGGCCATGCCCCGTCCAGCCACAAAGCCACGTCCATTACGTTTGGTGTCGTAGAGCAATCCTGTCCAGTGACTCGCAAAACCACCATCCGCTACCAATATTCCATCTTCGGGCCAATGGGCATTTAACTCACCCATTATACGCCCGACATTTATAGGTCGCTCAGAGCTCTGGTAACGGTCTTGAGCGTCGGTGCGCCATTTTTTATGTTCAGCGACTACTTCGGCCAAGTATTCCTTGCGGATACTCTTTTTATCCAGGGCATCATGGATGTCCTCTAGTCCACAACGTGCATCGCCAAAAAGAGCCACGTCTGCGGGTCGCCATCTGCCGATTTCTACTGGTTCAATATCAAGATGGATCATTGGAATGCCAGGCCCAGGTAAACTATAGCGCTTGGTTGCGATCTCGCCGAGCTTGCATCCCACAACTAAGACACCGTCGCTCTTTGCGATAAAGTCGTTTGCAATTCGATCATACCGTCCGAAGAGACCTAACGAGAGAGGATGGGTACATGCAATTGCCCCTTTGCCGCTCAGTGTGTGTGCGACCGGAATGTCGTGACTCTCGGCCAGGCTTTGCAATGCGTCGCAGGCTTGAGAAATATGGATGCCACCACCCGCAAGAATGACTGGTCGCTTTGCGCTTGCGAGTAATTCTGCTGCGCGTTCTATGTCTGCTGCTGCAGGGCGGCATCGAAATGCAGGCGTCTTAAACGGTGCTGGGTTGCCTGTTAAAGCGGCTTCTTCCTCGGTAAGTTCAGCATGGCTAACGTCTTCAGGTACATCGACGACCACAGGCCCAGGTCGACCTGTGCAGGCCAGAGAAAACGCATACCGCATTAATTCTGGGATACGCTTTGCGTTCTCAATCCGAACGACATCTTTGGCAACGCTTCGAAGAATTTGAGTTTGCGTAGTCTCTTGAGTCATGTTTCGACCCGCAAAATCTCTGTGGGCATCGCCCGTAATTGCGATCAGTGGAACGCCTGCATTAAAGGATTCAGCAAGCGCGGTTGTAAGATTGGTAGCTCCTGGTCCTAAAGTCGCATCACAAACACCCGGCTGACCTGTGATCCGGGCATATGCATCAGCGGCGAATGCACCGGTTCGTTCATCGTTAATCAATATATGACGAACGCCGAGTTGACGAACTCCCTCGTATAGTGGGAGCAACTGAAAACCACCCATGCCAAACATAACTTGGGTGTTCTGCAGCTTCAGCATTTCAGCGATTAGACGACCTCCGGACAAAGACATTATAAACTCCGTTCTGTACTAGGAATGAGACGCAAGCGATCTACAGATTCGATTGTAGAAAGACCCGGGGTCACGCCACGCGTCATGGCAATTTTATTGCAGGCAGAAATTTCACCGGTTTCCCAAGTCGACGTGGCATCACCGATTTTTGCTGTATTTGCTGATACGGTCGCCGCCGCGATGCCTTGGGAGGCAAGGGCATCCAGACGACCAATGCCAGCGTTATCAATTCCTATACCAGCGTCATTAAAGACAGCGTAAAGTACCGGCGCCTTGATTGCTTTGCTCCAATCGCCACCGATAAGGCCTCCGTGCGATCCCGTAATTACAATGTGACCCGCGTCTGACGGTTGGACCAAGGAGGCAGAATCGAGCAACCACACTTCAATAAGTCCCGTCGCTACACACCGACGAATTTCTTCTGTTGGTGATACGTCAAAACAATCTGGTGTTTGGGCCGAGGCCATTATTTTAGCTGCTTCTTCGCATCTTAAATCTGGCACCACTCCAATTTGACTCGCTAATTCGTTGCAGTGAGAGATGCGACCTCGAGTCATCATATCTGCGCCGTCACCGACCCGAGCTGTGTCGTAACCGACAGTTGCAGCCGGTATGCCGATAGTATTGAGAAATTTAAGACCTGAGATTCCAGCGCAGTCTATACCAATACCAGCATCATTAAAGATGACTCCATTGGGATTGTGCTTGGAGGCAAACCGCGCGGCGGTAAGGCCCCCATGTGAACCAGTGACAATGACTGGTCTAATTGATGAGTCCGTTACCGTCGTGATGCTATCAGCAACGATGATGGGTGTATTTGTCAGATCAGTTGACACAGCCTCACCATAGTCTCGGTTCGAATTAAACAATGACGCCAGCGCTAGTGTGAATTACTTGTCCAGTGATTTGACGGCTGCTTGGTAAGCACAGGAATGTAACTGTCGCGGCTACGTCTTGCGGCTCAGAAACGCGGTGAAAGAAATTTGCCAGCGGCCCGGTACGGACGGCTTCGGCCATTTCATCCTCATTTCTTAGTCCATGCTGCAGCGGCGTTTGAGTGATACCCGGTGCGACTGCGTTAACGTTGATGTTGTATTTCCCCAGTTCTGCAGCGGCTGCACGGGTCAAGGCATTAAGCGCAGCTTTAGAAATACCATAGCTTGGGCGACGACCGGGAGCACGAGATCCTGAACTTGAACTGATGCTCACAATCTTGCCACCGCCTTTTTCCGACATATGGCGTCCGACAAGACTAATTAAGAGTCTGGGTGCTTCGAGATTGAC
The DNA here is from genome assembly GCA_964352705.1 of uncultured Rhodobacterales bacterium. Taxonomy (GTDB): domain Bacteria; phylum Pseudomonadota; class Alphaproteobacteria; order Rhodospirillales; family Rhodospirillaceae; genus WLXB01. The sequence continues at coordinate 8,277 of CAYGSZ010000028.1, read as the reverse complement.
AGCGATAACATGGCGCCAATTTTCAAAATCAAAGTCTATAAGGTTGTCTTCAATGCCACTTACGGAAGCAGCATTAATCAGAACGTCAATTCCACCAAATGTTTCAATAACCTCTAGGGTTGCGCTTGTAAGGCTTTCAGGCGAGGTCATCTCAACACTAAAATGTTTCGCTTGGCTACCTGCAGCCTCGATCTGTTGACATGTTCCAAGCGCCGCTTCTTGATCATGGTCTAGTATCGCGATGCGAGCACCGTGTTCCGCTAAACTCAAAGCACAAGCCTGGCCAATGCCACGTCCAGCACCGCTGATCAAAGCGATTTTACCTGACAAAGAATTTGTCATTTAAGTGTCCTGACTATGCCTGAGCAGATATGGGTAAGTGGTCTGATTGTGGTTCGTCATCTAACAAGCGTATAGATGGCGCAACGTCTTCAGCAAAAGCGCGCATCGAATCTTGTCTTTGAGCGAAAGTCCCCCAGTCGCGACCGGTTACGAACAAGAACACCCCAAAACCGCCTGCCTTTGTATAGAAATCTTGAATACGCTCCTCAACCGTTTTGGCCGATCCAATGAACATGAGGCCGCGATCAAGCAGTTGCGAGAATCCTACATCTTCCAATTCTTCGCCTTCATTCATCCACGCTTTAAAATTAAAAGGGAAATGTTTCTTGTTGAAGTCTATGTGAAGCTTCCAATCTTTTTCGACCATCGATATGGCCTTTTCATCAGAGTCTCCGATAAAAATTCCACGGACGGCTGTTGTGTCGGCGCGCTTTGGTCCTTGATGCCCAGTCGGCGCAGAGTTTTCAAAGTTTGTCGCGATACGATTAATTTCTGAGGGTGTCGCAAATTGAGAAGTAAGTAGTTTGAAGCCACGTTCAGCAGCCATTTTGAGAACTATTGGATTGCCGGTCGCTACCGAAATGGGCGGGTGAGGGCTTTGGACCGGTTTTGGATAAACTTGAATGTCCTTACCTGAATAAAATTTACCTGAATGATTAACCGGTTTGTCAGACGTAAAAATCCGATGAATAAGATCAATTCCTTCAATCATCATTTCGTGGGTATCATCGAAGTCAGTGCCACGTTGTCCCCAACCAGAAACAGGGCCACCCCTGCCAAACCCAAACATATATCTGCCGTTGGTAAGTTGGTCTGACACTGCGATCTCAGTTGCGACTTGAACTGGATGGTAAAGTGCCAAACGGCGGATCGCCGGTCCTAGCCGAATGTTCTCAGTTACCTGAGCGAGAGCAGCAATCATGTAATCTGGTGAAGGGAGAGCATCGGGAAGCCAAGACGACCCAGTATGTTCACTTATCCAACCTTCATCGAAGCCAAGACGGTCAGCGAGGACAGCTTCGTCGATGTCCTCCTGCCATGACTCGACTACTTCGCTCCGGGCACGCTGCTGGTTACAGAAAAAGCCTAGCTTCATGAAATTTATCCCCGGTGTATCTGACGCCGGCAAAAGATCATCGGTGCGCCACAAATCAATCATTACTGTTCCGTTTAATGGAACGCTGTCCCATTATTCAGAATGAAGTGTTGATTGTCAATGGCTCGGTGATTGTGGGTATTCCAAAGGTTAGAGTTTTTATGTCAATTTGTAAGCTTGCTATTTGCTCATCCGGTCGGTTGCAGTCGGCGCAAAACACGTGGCGTTACAGAGCCAAAAGACTCCGCTAGTTTTTGAGCAAATGACTCAGCTTCCTCCTTGAGAGACGCTAAAATCCATTCCGACCGTTCCTTGTCAAGACGAGCGGAAATAGCCGCGACGCTAAGAGCGGCGACAGCAACATTGTCAGTGCCTAGCACAGGCACGGAGATTGAACTCATGCCTGGTATTATGCGGCCATCTGTGCGCGCATATCCCTGTTTTCGACATTTCTCGACGAGCTTGAGAACAACATGTTCCTCAAGACCAGGATGCTTATCTGCTAAACGCGCATTTGCTTTGATGATGCTCGGAACTTCGTCCTCGGGCAAAAAGGATAGAAGGGCAAGTGAGCCGGCACCGTATCCTAGTGGTCTGCGGTCGCCAACGGCTAACGTCATGATCTTGATTGGATAAGAACCTATGCCCCGATCGACGCATACAGCTTCCATCCCCTGGCGCAAACTTAAAATGACTGTGTCGCCAGTGGCAGCGACCAATCTGTCTACGTACTCCATGCCAAGTTCCGCAATGCCGTGCCGGTTTGCGGCAATCTCTCCAAGTGAAACGAGTTGATACCCTAAATAATAAGCCCTCGTGTCAGGGTCTTGATCAATTAACCCGCTTCCGACAAGCGCAGCCAGAAGCCTGTGAGCGGTTGATTTGCCTAATTTAGTGGCTGAGACGACATCCGCCAGCCTTGCGCCTTTTCCTTTGTGTGATGCTACCAGCTTCAAGATACTGACAGCCCGTTCAATGCTTTGTACTGCCTCGGTCATTTGACTGCTTTCGTTGATCCGGCCCGCACTGGGCCTTGTATTGATAAGTTAACTTAAAGTAGGGCGATGGGATTTACGGGAAACCCAGTCCCACCAACCAGTCTAAGCGGAGCAACTGTTAGCATGAAGTCATAATGTCCGATCTCCCAGCACGCCTCAGAGAGTTCGGATAGAGAGCAGTTGTCGATTAACGCGACTCCTAGTTCATGAAGTGCGGCGTGGGGAACATATGGCCAGCCAATTTCAAATGGTTGGACATCCATTAGATCCCAAAACAGTGCTGCAATATCATTCTCTTTAAAAAAACGTAGCGATGTGATGCTTAGTCCGGGATGTGGGTCTGATATGGGATTCCAGTCGGGGTTACTCTCCTCTAGTGCGTCTCGCCCACAATGAATTACGATCGCGTCACCGGGCTCTATTTTGATATTCTGTTCTTCGGCAATCTCTTCCAATTCCTTGGCATGAACGGGCTCATTGAATGCCACGTGTTTTGTTTTTCGATGGCGCACAACGTCCAAAAGTACACCCCGCGTTGTAAGTCCATCTCTCCAGTGCTCAATGCCACCAAATTTACTACCACGCGGTGTGACCTCGACCTCATGAGAGCGGCCGTTCCACATTCCCCTATCTCCCCAGCCATGGCAGAGGGCGTCAATGTGGGTGTTTTGGTAACCGTGCACGTGAAATGCGACATAATCACCCGCACCACCGCCCTCTCCAGGGGCACGCTCAAACCATCGAACAAAGTGTTGAACGGGCTGGGGATTCTGTGCACCTGGAGCGGTTTCCAAATCACGAGCAAGCGAGATCGCTCTTCCCGTTCTGACTTTTTTAGCCGCATCTATGCGTTTTTGTGGTGTAATTAAATTGAGTGCGCCAACCTGATCATCCGGCCCCCAACGTCCCCAATTGTTATTCTCTTTTAGCCAAGCGCGTGCCTGTTCACGCGATGGTGCTTGGTCTTTCGGCATCATCAATTGGTTTCCCTTACATCGGCGTGTTCGTATTTATTAGAAAAAAATGTCCCACAATATGGAACAAGTATCTAGTTAAGATTTTTTATCTCTCCCAAGGCGCATCCGAGGACCCTCGTTCCAACTGATAAAATGTACGTTTAACGACGTATTCTAGGGCTTTGGTCGTCCAACAAATACTCACACAGCTATTTAGTGAGTAATAAATTTGACGCATGCTCTTGATTAATTCTGTAATATGGAACACGGTATCATGTAGCGGAACAATTATTTGTCTTAATTGATGAGGCCTGGGGAGGAATCTAAATGCTCGTAATTGGCGCTAAGAGGAATTTTTACGGAGCTACTGTCGGATTATTGACGTGCGCTTTCATTGCTTCAATTTCAGCGGAAGCTGCGGCGCAACAGGTGGCGCTTGAAGAGATCGTTGTAACCGCGCGCAAGCGGGCGGAAAGCCTTCAAGAGATCCCGGTTGCGATATCAGCGTTCTCTGCCTCGCAATTGGAGAATCTCGGCTTCGATAACTTGACCGATGTATCACAGTTTACGCCGGGTCTTGAATACAACCAGCAAGGCGTACAAGCGCCAGGTCGAATTTATACTCAAATCCGTTTTCGTGGCATGGGGACAGAAATCAACGAACCATTCGGACAAGTAGGATCTGCATTTCTTGATGGCATTTATATGGCGTCAGGTGTGTCTAGTATTGGTGTCGAAAACTTAGAACGCGTTGAGGTTGTCAAAGGCCCATCTTCTGCTTGGTTGGGTCGTAGTACATTTGCCGGTGCCATCAACATGATCACTAAAACGCCAAGTACTGAGGAGTTTTCTGGTCGTGTGACAGGAGAATACGCAGAGTATGGCAGCTATGATTTTTCCCTGGGACTTGAGGGACCAATTGTAAAAGACCGGCTAGCCGTTCGTGTGTTCGCGCAAGGCTACGGCACCGATGGCCAATATACTGCCTCAGATGGCGGTCAACTTGGGCAAGAGCGCACGGATTCTATTTCTGGAACTCTATACGCCACACCTAATGAACGGCTCGAAATTAAACTCAATGCGTTACACGCCGAGGATAAAGATGGCGGTGTTCCTGCTGTTCTGTTTAGCGGTCCGAACGGACGTCGTGGGACTGACCTAGGTCTAACCAACTGTTTTGCTGACGGTGTAACATCACCGACTCTGTTCAAGTTGAATGATCCGGCACTTGGCGCATTAACAGATTTCGTATGTGGCGAAATCCCAAGCCGCCTTGATTTGGTTGATACGAATACAACTATTAGCCCTGACTTGCTCGAGTTTTGGAACACGGTAGTTCCATCGAGAGATGATGTTCCGTCTCTTGACCGTGTCGGTAACCACCGTAAGCAGGTTCGATTCTCGGCATCACTCGACTATGAATTACCCTTCGAAGGCGTGCTCGCCAATTCCACACTCTCGGTTTTAGCTGGCCTTGGCGAAGAAAACGTCAATACGATTCGTGACGCCGATATGACAGGTATTAACAACTGGTATGCGCGTGCTCCTCAACATATTTCTACACAGCAATATGAAGCGAGGATCACATCAGATCAGGAGAATGCACTTACATGGCTTTTGGGTGTAAGCCTTTTCGATGCAACTTTCACGTCACAATTTGGTGGAACAGCAGAGCCTGTTATCGGAATAGATGGCGGAATTACTACAGGGCCAATATTCACAGCGTTCGATCTTGATGTTGCGCTTGGTGGTACTTCAGATGGCTTCTGTCCTTGTGTCTTGCCTCCGTTTCTTCCCGACCCAATAAATCAGGGTAAAACGTTCGGCGTCTTCGGTAGTCTTGGCTATCAGGTTACCGAAGAGTTTGCTGTTGATTTCGAATGGCGGTGGCAGAGAGATAAGATAAGAACAGAGAGTGCCACTCCCCTTACAACTCTAGGGATTGCCGCTCCTTTCTTGATTGGGGAAGGGGACCAAGGTACGATTCTGGGAGAGCAGTTCACTACATTCCTCCCCCGTGTGACACTTCAATATCAACCGACCGATGCAACTAATGTTTGGGCAACTTTTTCCCGTGGCAACAATCCAGGGTTCTTTAATGCTGGCCTAACATCACTTTCGGAAGCTGACGCGACTCTTTTGCTTGCTGAAAACCCTGATACCACTTTGTTCCTTGATGAAGAAAAACTCGATAATTATGAGCTCGGCTGGAAACAATCATTCTTGGAGAATAGGGCCAACATCAGTCTTGTGGGCTACTACATGGAATGGAAGAATCAGAAGACTCGTACCGCAGTTATCTACACAGACTCCCTTGGGCGGGAAAGTAACGTCAGCGCAGCTGTTGGAGGCTTCTCAACAGACCTCAAGGGATTTGAGTTTGAAGGTTCAGCTGCAGTCACAGATAACCTGACTATTGATGCGTCGGTCAGCTGGGCTGATGCAGAATTCAAGGATTTTGAATGTGGGTTTACTGATGACTATGCGCCGGCTAACGCAAACGGAATTCTCGTGTGTGATGGCAACCGGCCGATCCAATACCCCGAATGGAGCGGGACTTTCTCCGCAACCTGGGTGGACGAATTGTCTGCGGATTGGAACTATTTCTCCAGAGTAGATGGAATATACAGAGGCAAGCGGTATGTCGATGAGCAAAATTTTGCTTATATTGGTGACGCTTGGTTGTTCAATCTACGCCTAGGCATTGAGAGCGAGGATCTGCGGCTAGAGGGCTTTGTGACAAACCTGTTCAACAACAAGCAATACACAGGCGGAGCCCGCTGGAGTGACTTCTCGGCCGATCGCAATACGATTATTCCTCTGGAGGCATTTGTTCAGCAGGCTATTGCACTTAGTCCGCCTGACCTGCGTACAGTTGGGGTTCGGGCTGCGTTCGACTTCTAATTATGCCAAGCATTTTGCAGTCTGGATGTAATCCTGAGGGGCATTCCGTTGTTATTGATAAGGCAGTGGCCCCTCTGGATCTAAGATCGGCTCTTGCCCGCTTTGCAACGGGCGTGACAATCGTCACGGCCTATAGCAATGACAGCTCCTATTTTGGGATGACAGTTAATTCGTTTACGTCGTTGTCACTAGAGCCTCCACTGGTGATGTGGAGTATAGATCGAAACGCTTCGCTTTATGATTCGTTTCAATCCGTCAACAGGTTTGCCGTAAACGTCTTGTCGGAGTCTCAAAAAACTCATTGCATGCAGTTCGCCTCTAACTGTGAGGACCGTTTCTCCGGTGTTGATATTGGAGTGGATGGAAACGGTGGGCCGCACATCAACGGAGCCCTCTCTACGTTCGATTGTACGATTGAACAGCGGCACAATGCTGGAGACCACCAGATAATAATTGGACGGGTAGAGTCGTTATTCTATCAGGATGGGCGACCGCTCATTTTCTATTCGGGCGAATTGACTTCCTTAACATAGCCTACCGAAATAGGTGAACAGGTCGCATAAAGTGACATCATACAGTCCTTCTTTACTTTGGGTGAAGCTATCCGTGTACTTGCTACTTGCAGTTGTTGTATGCGCATCGCTTGGAATCGTGTGGTCTAAGTACGACAGTAGATCATTGACGCTTAATCAATTGCGCTCGAACTACGCGTTGCCAAAGTCCGAGTTCATATCACTAGCAGGCCACGACATTCATGTTGTTGATGAAGGAAGCGGACCAGTTCTAGTCCTATTACATGGCAATGCGAATAGCCTCTGGATATGGAATGATTGGGCTACCCAATTTGTCGCGAGAGGTTACCGTGTCATTCGTTTCGATTTGCCAAGCTACGGATTATCGGAAGCAGTTCATAATGGGCAGCTAGGAATCGCTGCAACCTATGAGGTTTTGGCTTCGTTGCTGGAATACAAGAAGGTTGTGCGTTCTGTTCTTATAGGGACTGCCAACGGAGGCCCCCCGGCGGCTTGGTACGCTGCCAATCACCCTGATCGTGTGGCCGGGCTTGTCTTGATCAACACGCCTTTCTACCCGGCTGAAGGTGACACTGGTGTTCTTGGTAGAGAAAGGTGGGCGCGGGAGCATATTTATCCGCTGACAGGTAGGCCGTGGTTAGCCGATTGGCTCTATGTCAGGGATCTGGCCGGCAAGGGCCAGTCAGTCGACCCAGAATTTGTGTCTCATATACATGATATCGATCGACGCGCAGACATTGCGAGTTCATTGAACTCATATGGCAGCAGTTTTTCGTTCCCGGAGCTCAAATGGAACCCTGAAGGTCTGTCTAATCAAGCAATGCTAGGCCAACTAAAATTACCGACTCTGATTATGTGGGGAGAACGAAGCTTATTGCCTGTCTCCGAAGCCGATCGGCTGGCTGGTCTATTGCAAAGTGCGGACGTGAACGTAGTAAAATACGGAGACGGGGGGCACTGGTTGCCAATTTATGACCCGACTAGAACGGGTGGGGATGTTCTAAAGTTTTTAGGTTCGATTGAGTAACCTAGTGGCCGTGGCAAAACATAGAGCAACCAACCGGTTCAGCGCGGCGTATAAGTCAATTGTATTATTGCTGCAAAATCTATTCGATAATTCTCCCGGTGTTATCGGTGACGATCTGTCGAGGGTGCAATTTTTGGTGCTTAAAACAAGTTTGAACAAGGGTATTAGGCGTCATGAGCGTGTCCCTTCCGAAAACCTCATCCGCTTGAAATAAGCCCGGATCATCTGTAACCAGACTGAGATGATCCAATTCGTGACGCTTTTCTTTCTGGTAATCTTGGCCCTGGGTTAGACACAAAACCGCCTAGCCGCGGAGAATGTCGTGCTGAGGCATCCGGTCTCAGTTTTGAGACGTAAAAGTCCTGGGCGCGTCCGGGTTACCAGGCTAGATCGGATATTGCTGAGTTGGCTATCCAGGTTG
>CAYGSZ010000027.1:12031-18924 GCA_964352705.1 uncultured Rhodobacterales bacterium | reverse complement strand
AGCCGGAAGGGGAGCACTTTGTTTATTCTGAGGCCGATCACGGCTTCAGTTGTACTGGACGGCCGCAATATAACCCTGAAGCAACGAAACTGGCGCTTGGACGTGTGCTCGCGTTTTTTGAACAAACGCTTTAGCTGGTCGTGCTCGGTCATAGTCTTGCACTCATAACCTTGCTCATAGAATGCCCGATCTCGACCTCTTAACCGTGTTAATTCTGGCCGCTGGTTTTGCCGTTGGTGGTTTGGCCAAAGGTGTATTTGGTCTTGGCATGCCTTTTATGGCCTTGCCCATTTTCGTCATAGTCGTGCCGTATCAGGTTGCTGTTGCGCTTTTTCTTGTTCCAAATTTTACAGCAAATTTCCAGCAAGCTGTTCGCAAGGGGCTCTGGCGTTCAAACCTGAAGCGGTTTCTGTGGCTCATCATTCCGATGCTGATCATTGTACCGTTCGCCGTTCAGGTGCTGGTGCGTATTGATCAACAGACCGGTCTGCTCATCCTTGGTCTCATCTCTTTAATTTTCGTTTTTAGCCAGGTTCAACCTTTCAAGCTGACGCTTCAGGCGGCAGCCGAGAAGGTTTGGAATCCGGTGGTTGGTGTTGCGGCCGGCGTTTTGTGTGGGCTGTCTGGTCTTTATGGACCTGTACTGATTGTCTATCTCCTGGCTTTGCGTATCCCAAAGGATGAATTCGTTTCAGCCTTGGCCCTTATGTATTTCTTAGGCTCATTTGCGCTCTATGGAAGCTTGGCGTTTGCTGAAGTTTTGACGTTAGAGGTTGCCACCATAAGTGCGGCCGGGGCGATCATCATTGCCCTTATGATTTTCGTTGGCCAAAAACTTAGAGACCGGCTTGATGAAGACCGGTACCGCAAGCTCGTTCTTCTCTTACTGTTTTTTGTGGGTTGCGATTTGATTAGACGTTCTGTTGTTTCAGGCTAAGTATCCCCAATTCGATGCAGATTTTTTGCATCCAGGGTTGATTCGCTCAGACTATACTGACGCGTTACTTCTCCCTGTACTCTGCTAAAGTTACACGAATCGGTTCTCTGGGGTTGAAGGCGCCGCATGAATACAACGGGCAAATGGTCCGGCAAAAAAGTGATGATTGCGCTTGCTATAGCAGGGGCAGTTTTTGTCGCATCAACGGTTGGCATTAAGGCTGTTCATGATCGCCTCATTGTGCCCATGGCAACTGCTGCTGCTGATGATCCTGAACTGAACATTCTATTTTTTGATATCTTTGTTGGGGTCTGCGTTCTGCTCGTCATTCTCGTGTGGTGGGCACTGCGTGGTTTTGTTGCCCAGTATCATCCCGCCAAGGACAGGAAGAGCCGCCAAGAACAAGAGCAGTTAAAGCGACACGAAGAAACACTTGAGCTGGCTATGCAAGCCTCACGGGCAGGCTATTTTGACCGTCGGTGGGACTATGAAGAGATTTATTGGTCCCCGCGGTTGTTAGAAATTCTGGGTATTACGGATCCAGACTTTAAGCCGACCACAAGCAGTTTTGATGAGATTTTACACCCTGATGATCGACCTCAATTGTTAAAGGAGGTTCGAGCCTTTCAAGCGTCTGATACGACTTTAGATACAGAATGTAGAGTGATTCATGAAAACGGGCATTACATTTGGGTCCAACTCAAGGCGATGATTCAACGCGATGAGTCGGACCAACCCGCGCGCAGTGTCGGCTTTGTGATTGATATATCAGACCGGAAACGTATTGAGCATGAACTCGAAGCGCGTAAAAAAATGTTCGAAGATGTGGCAACGGCTGCTGGGGAATACATCTGGGAATTTGACCAGCATGGCGTGTTTACTTTTGTGTCTGACCGGGTCGAGCTGGTGCTTGGCTATGATGCGAAGGACGTTCTTGGCCGCAGACCAATCGACTTTATGGATTCCAAACAAGCAAAGCGGGTTATGATTGACTTTGCCCGAATAACACGCGGGCAGGAATCCTTTAAAGGATTTGAGGTGCCGGGTCTCAAGCGGGACGGTACAACTGTTTGGCAGCAGTTAAGTGGGACGCCGGTATTGGATAGTGCTGGCGAAATGGTCGGCTATCGTGGTGTATCTCGCGACATCACGGCACAAAAAAATGCTGAGCTGGCTGTTGCGCGCAGCGAAAAGAAATTTCGAGACCTTATAGAGGGGTCGATACAAGGGCTGGTTGTTCACCGGCGCTACAAGCCTTTATTCATCAACGATTCTTACGCGCATATGGTTGGGTATGGTAGCGGTGCAGAGATGCTGAACCGTATCAGTTCACTGTTAGAGGTACTGCCTCCCGAGTTTGCAGTGAAGTCTGATGAATTCTGGGCCCATAGTATGTCGGGCGCGCTGGATGGGCAGATTGTTCGTGGAGCTGTTCTGAACAAGCATGGCCGCACCGTGTGGACCGAAGCGATCGGCCGCGTGGTCGATTGGGATGGAGAACCAGCTTTTCAGATCACTGTCATTGATGTGACCGAACAGCAAGAAGCGGAAAATGCACTGCTGGAGAGTGAAGAGCGATTCCGTGTGGTTGCTGAGAACGCGAAAGATCTCATCACCATCCGTAATCCAGACGGGGCGCTTATGTATGCATCGCCATCTGCATTTGTGATGACCGGGTACTCACCTGAGGAGTTGATCAATAGCCCACCAGGCTCGTTGACCTATGAAGATGATAAAGAAAAAATAGATCAACGCAGGATGGCGCGTGCCAGCGGTAAAGAAAAGGCTGGCAGTTCATTGCTGTGGCGATTGCGACGCAAAGATGGGCACGTGATTTGGCTGGAGACGTCTTCATCAACCCTACCTCTAAAGGAAGGTGAGTTTCAGCCTCGCGTTCTTTCCATGTCGCGCGATGTGACGGATCGCGTCGAGCGCGAACGAGAAATGGAAGCGGCGCAAGATCGCCTGACGCGCCAAGCGCAGGAACTGTCTGAGTTGGCCATTCGGTTGGAGGAAGAGCGGGAACGCGCGGAAGATGCAAATATCGCCAAGTCACAATTTCTCGCTATGATGAGCCATGAGTTGCGAACACCAATGACAGGTGTTCTGGGCATGGTCGATTTGCTGAACAGAACGAAAGTCGATGACAGTCAGCGGGATATGCTCAAAACCTTGCATCGCTCGGCATCGGCGTTGCTGGAGTTGCTCAACGACATTCTTGATTTCTCGAAAATTGAGGCCGGTGAGCTTGAACTGGAAATAATAGATTTTCGTTTGTCTGATCTGATGAGAGATGTTGGAGAATTGTTTGATCCCGTGCTCTCCCTCAAAGGTTTAACCTTGAATGTCAACATTAATGAGGGTGTGGATGATGTTGTGCGCGGCGACCCAACGCGCCTGCGGCAGGTTCTTCTGAATTTGATTGGGAATGCCAATAAATTTACCGAGGCTGGCGGCGTTACGGTGAATGTCAAACAAGATGATAGCTTGTCTGAAGCTATAAACCTGCGCTTTGAGGTGATTGATACGGGGATTGGGATTGCCTCTAAAAATCAAAACAATTTGTTTAATGCCTTTGTTCAAGCGGAATCAAATACAACACGAAAATTCGGTGGGACTGGCTTAGGGTTGGCAATCTGCAAAAAACTTGTTGAGGCCATGGGGGGTGTGATCTGGGTGGACTCTGATTTGGGTAAGGGCTCCACATTTACATTTACATGCCCACTCAATGTCGGTGATGCCCTTGCCGCGGATGCCAACCGACCGGGCGTTACCCCGTCTGAGGATCTCAAACTCGCGTCACTTTCCATTTTGGTCGTTGAGGATAATTCGACCACGCAGATGTTGGTCCGCACCATGTTAGAGCGCGAAGGGCATACCGTAGATACGGCTGACAATGGTGCCATCGCTGTAGACATGGCCCAAGAAAACGATTTCGATATTATACTGATGGATATGCAGATGCCCGTGATGGATGGTCCCGAAGCCATCCAGAAAATCAGGGCGCTCCCGGGTAAAATTGCAACCTGTCCGATTATCGCTTTAACTGCAGACGCGATCCGAGAGCATCGCCAGCGGTATCTTGAGTCTGGTGCGAATGTTATCGTCACGAAGCCTATCACATGGCCGGTTCTTTTTGCCCAGATGGCTCAACTGACGGGACACGATCATGCGGCAGCCGATGCAGGTGGGGATTTGGCTCCAGCCAACACCGGTGGTGACAGTAATGCCAGAGGAGCCGCTTACCAAGATTTCCCTTTGGTTGATTCGAGTATGCTTGAGGCTCTACTTGAGGTTCTTGATAAACAGACACTCGCGCCGATGCTGAAAAATTTTAAGCACGGCCTGGAAAAATATATGAATGATTTGGACCATTTGGTCGATGAAAAGAATTTTGACCAAAGCAAAAGAACAGGCCATGCATTAAAAGGGTTGTCAGCTCAGTTTGGCGCGGCTCGGGTGAGCGCAATAGCGAAAACAATTGAAGAATCAGCTGAAGATATACAGCACGTTAGTGATTTATTACCTTTACTACGCCAATCAATTAACGAGACACTCTCGGAGTTTGATAGCCGAGAGTAGGTTGAAGTTTTTTGCCTGGTTGCTTTCTTGGATCGTTATTAGGAGCTTTTTGGTTTGGCCCTCCCAAAACTAGATCTCTCAGAGTTAACGTTTGTTGTTGTGGATGATGTGATTTCAATCCTCAACCTCATATCGACGTTGCTTGTGAGCGCCGGTGCGAAGAAGGTCCATAAATGCACATCGGTACTTGAAGCGCAACGCATTATTGCTGACCCTAACGTTAAGATCGATTGCATTGTTTCTGATTACGGAATGGAGCCTGTTTCAGGTCTGGAGCTTTTACAAAAGATCCGTGTTGGCACCAGCCCTGGGGTCTCACGTAACATACGGTTCGTCATGCTGACAGGTCACGGTGAAGCCGAAGTTGTTAAAACGGCTATGCTTCTTGATGTCGATGGATACGTCATTAAGCCTATTTCGCAAAAAGGCCTTGTTTCTGCCCTTGAAAAGGCTTTTGCGCGCAAGCGTGTTCTCAAAGCGGGGTCCGGTTACGCGGGTGTTATCTTGCCAGAAGATGTTGTCGGGTCTTCCTCAAATTAAATCAATTTAGTTAGACTCTATTTCTACCGGGTCGCCGCGCTAAGTGTTGATGCTAAAGTCCTTCCAATAAATTGAATATTGTCGTCCGTCAGTGTGGGGTGGACCGGAAGCATAAGAGTTCGGTCTGCCAGCGTTAACGCGTTAGATCGCGCGTTAGACGTGTTTATGCGCCCGTTGGAGAACGCTCGTTCGTGAGAGATATCCGGGCAGGCCCCAACGCCTGCAGGGATGCCGCGTGAATTCAGATCATCCAGAATGCGATCCCGTGTCCAGTCGGCTTTAAGAGCCGTTGGGTCTAACAAGACGTAGTACTTGTAGTAACTGTGACGCACTCCTTCAGGAGGTGTGAGATCTGTAACCAATGGCGAGTCCGCAATTGCTGCCGTTAAGGCATCTGCGTTTTTGCGTCTCGCTTCAATCCACGTGCCGAGTTTTTGCAATTGTGCGCGGCCAATGGCGGACTGCATTTCGGTCATCCTCCAATTTGTGGCGAAGGTGTCCACAAGCCATCTAAACCCTGTCGTTGTGCTTTTGCTATGGGCACGCTCGTAGTCCCAGCCATGATCTCTTAAAGACCACATGCGTTCATAAAGATTTTTATCATTTGTCAGAATGAGTCCGCCTTCGCCACCGGTGGTAATGATTTTATCCTGACAGAATGAAAAACAGCCAACGTCTCCGAAGGTGCCGACCGCTTGTCCTTTGTAAAGAGCGCCGTGGGCCTGTGCGCAGTCTTCAATGACATACAGTCCAGAGGACTTTGCAACCGACAAGATCGAGTCCATATCTGCGGGCCAGCCAGCCAAATGGACAGGGATGATGGCTTTGGTTTTCTCTGACAAAACCGCTGAAATTGAGTTTTCATTCAGATTCTGAGACCGTAAATCAACGTCTGCGATTACAGGTGTTGCGCCGCACTGCACGACAGCGGATGCGGTGGCGATGAATGTTCTGGCAGGCACAATAACTTCGTCGCCTGGTCCAATTTCAAGGGCTTGTAGTGCAAGTTCAAGTGCGGCTGTGCCATTCGCTACAGTCAGGGCGTGTTTGGCGCCGGTGGCTGCGGCATATTCAGCTTCAAACAGCTTGCCCTCTGGGCCTGTTCTGTAATTGACCTTTCCAGATTGCAGAACTGCCGTTACTGCGGCGATTTCGTCTTCCGCATAAAAGGGCCAAGGAGCAAAAATTGGAGCACTCATATTTTGTTGAGATCCCGTAAACGAAATGAGAATAGCAGTGATGCTTGCGTTTCAGAGTCAGACTATACCGCCCAATCGGGAATGATGTTAGAAGCGGTTATACTTTTTCAGGATACACGTTGTCGCCCCTGATGAATTGCCTTTGAACTGCTGTAATGCGTCATGACTGTCCAAGATCGATTTGTGGAGAACAATTTAACAGCACCGTCAGTTGCAAGGGCAGGTGCTGTGATTCTTACAGTGATCTCTGTTATTTTTCTGGCACATCTTTCTTACTTTGCGATCAACGTGTCGCCCCTTGAAATAGAGACCGTGCGGTTTGGTCGCGCTATTGCATGCGCTTGTGCCCTTCTCAGTCTTTTTCTTCTGAGCAAAGTAATAACCGCGTGGACAGGCGATGGGATTGTTGGGGCTTCAGCCGCCTTGGCTTTCCTGCTGTTTCCACCAACGGTTTTTGCGTATGCACTTTTTGTTCCTATCGCCCTGCTGGTTTTTTTGTTTTTGCTTGGGGTCTGGCTTGTGACCGTTGTTGATGGCGAAGACCCTACCCTTGTGCCGCTTGCGATTGGTTGGATTGCCGCTGTGTTGCCCTTCCTGGCAGTGGGTGGGTTTTATCTGAGCGCGGCGCTTTTGTG
>CAYGSZ010000027.1:1713-11931 GCA_964352705.1 uncultured Rhodobacterales bacterium | reverse complement strand
ATTGCCATCGTGTTTTGTCTTGCTGTGATCAGCATTGCGGCTGGGTATAGGGATGTCAGTACTGATCTGTCTCTTGTACTTGCATTCAATTCCATTCTTCCTCTCGGGGTTATGCTCACGCTGCCAATGGTGCTGTGGATCAGATTTGTGATGCCGCAAATCAGATCTGTCTGGATTTGGATTCTGTTGCCGGTGGTCATGTACAGTTGTTTTTGGGTTGTATTAGGACCCATTGATTTGGATGCTTTTCCTTACGATCAAGTCGGTGCGCTCGCACAGCCTTAAGCCTGTTGCTCGTGCCCAATTCCCTTTCAACTGGTACCGAGTCCTAAAAAAACGCCATAAACCGGCGTGATATCATCCCGAAAAATTCCAATAGTTTATTGAGAGATAAGCCTTAAGCTTATGTTTTATATGGCTTTATTTGTATTGGAGCCAGGCCAGCCCTGGACATGAGGCCAACATTTAGGTCATAGTAATAAAGATCACATAAGGGCCGGTTGACTGAGCCGAGCTACGTTAGTCCTGAGGTTAGCGCGCGACGCATGTTCGTATCGCGCTATTTTACGTTGGACGCTACCGCTCTATTGAAACGGCGTGTACGACTGATGAATCTTGAGTCTGGAAAATTTGCAAGCCTTCTGCGCGGCTTTTTTAGTCGTGGGGTTTTTAGACGTGGGGTCATGGGTTCTAGAGTTCTTGGTGCGATGGCGGTTTTGGCGCTGGCCTTAATGGCTCAGCCTGCCCAAGCTCAGTTAGATCAAATCATTCAACAGTTAGAAGCTGAAGGCCAAGCCCGCGTGATTGTCCGCATGAAGGCAGCTGGCCAGCAGCAGAACTGGGATCAAGCCAGAAATGTAGTGCAGCAACGCAGCCGTGTCAGACAGATGCGTCAGCACTTTGATCCGGCTTTGGCAAAGCGCAAGCTTATTGTGCAGCGCTCGTTTTCATCCCTACCGTTCGTCGGTGTTGAAGTTGACCGTGAGGGTCTAGGCGCCCTGCTGAGCATGGACGAGGTCGCCGATGTGTATCCGGTGGTGGTGGAGCGCAAGGCAAAGGCAACAGCACTGGCACAAGGCACCACAGAATCTCCCTCATTAGCCTCTTCTGTCAGTTCTATCGGTGTGCAAGAAGCCTGGGCACGCGGGTATGAAGGCGCGGGGTTTACCGTCGCGGTGATTGACGGGGGAATCGCTAAAAGCCATCCCATGCTGGCCGGAAAGTCAGTCGGCGATGCTTGCTTCTCGCCAACTTTCGGGACTGACACATTTACAAAATGCCCCTCTGGGAAAACACCACAAATTGGTATAGGCGCGGCGTCCAATTGTCCGGTCGGATCGTCCCGCTGTGACCATGGAACGCACGTCGCTTCAATAGCCGTTGGCAATGACGGCACAAATTTTGGTGTTGCCCGTGGCGCGCGGCTCATGCCCATCGATGTTTTTTCTGAGGTCACTAGCACTAGTGAATGCGCACCTGATACCGCGCCGTGTGAGCTGACGGACTCACTGGCAGTGCTGGATGCATTGAACTACGTCAACGAGAATGTGGATACCTACAACATCGTCGCTGTTAATTTGAGCCTTGGCGGTGGCGCTTTCACGGGCCCGTGTAATTCAGACCCGCGTAAAGTGGTGATTGATATGTTGCGCGAAAAAGGTGTGGCAACGGTCTCATCAGCGGGCAATCAAGGATCGAACTCTACAATTAGCGCGCCGTCCTGTATTTCCTCGGCCATCGCTGTCGGCGCGACGAATGATACTGCAGTGGTGGCGTCTTTCTCTAACTTCACATCCTCTGTTGATTTGATGGCGCCTGGTGTTGGTATTCGGGCCGCTAGTGCGTCCGGCGGCCTTGTGTCTTTGAGCGGTACGTCTATGGCCGCGCCACATGTTGCCGGTGCCTATGCGCTGATCAACTCTGCGGTTCCCAATGCTTCTCTTGACACTATTGATAGCGCCTTAAAAGCAACGGGCATAGCGGTGAGCAGATCGGGGCAAAACTTTAGTTTGCCACGCATTCAGGTCAATCAAGCTATTTTGGATTTGCAGGGTATCAATATAAGAGTGTTCAACAACGTGATTGGGTCGCGCACAACCGCTGTGGGCGAATCTTATGTGCGGTTACATAACGCAAGCGCTACACCAGGGCGCGCACGCGTCACCTTGCGCGATGCCGAAACGGGTGCCCAACTCGGTCGTTGGACCAGCCCTAATATTCCGGCACATGCGTCTTTTCAGTTTAATGTCAGCCGCCTTGAAACAGAGGCAGAGGCAGATGTGCTCATCGCCCGAGATGACCGCACCTATTACAACCTTGTTGTTGAGTCTGGCTTTGAAGGGTCCATGCAGCACGTTTTATGGCAACAGGCGGCTGGTGTCCTGTCGAACATGACAAGTTGTACTGACGGCGTGCAAGGTGGGGAGCGCACTCTTTTAAATGTGCATGGCCCAAGTATTGTTCAGTATCAATCATATGTGCGGATCTATAATTCAGGGGCGCTCGATTCACGGCCAGACCTTGATATCTATAACGCGACAACTGGGGAGCTTTTGGGCCGATGGACAGCGCCTCAAGTCGACGCCGGGGCAGCGTACGAGACCTCGATGGGCGAAGTCTTGAGTGACTTGGACTCAGAGCAACCACTCGGTGCTATACCGGTTCATCTTAATGTTGAGTTGGCTGAGGATTTTAACGGATACTTGCAACACACCATCCGCAATATGTCTGCGGACGTTTTAACGGATATGTCTGCAAAGTGCACTTTGGGCCGTAGCCGCTAAACATTTTGGTGTTCCTCATCCCATGAGAGTGATCAGGTTGTTACCATGCCCTGACCTGTCTTGATCAGGTCGGCTTCAGCAACCACTTCCAGTTGCTCAGGAATATCCACGCCACGCTGACAGGCTGGGCGCGCAGCCATTGTTTGATGCCAGCGCTTCACATTGTCTAATCCATCAATAGAGATGCCTGACCAATCGTGGGTGCGTACCCAGGTCCAATTGGCGATGTCCGCAATCGAATAATCGCCAGCCAGCCACTCATTGTCAGCGAGGCGGGTGTTTAAGACCTCGATAAGCCGACGGCCTTCTTTCTGGTAGCGGTTTATGGCGGGTTGAATTTTTTCTGGGAAATAGCGGTAGAACACATTCGCTTGACCCATCATCGGGCCGATGCCGCCCATTTGAAACATCAGCCATTGCATCACCAAGGACCGCCCCTTTGGGTCGGTCGGCATGAGTTGGTCAGTCTTCTCGGCCAAGTAGACGAGAATCGCGCCAGACTCAAATACCGCGAAGTCCTCTTCATCATGGTCAATGATGACGGGAATGCGGCCATTTGGGTTGAGGGCCAGGAACCAGGGCTCCTTCTGAACAGACTCTTTCAAGGCGATCGGTATTACCTTGTAGGGCAGGCCGAGTTCCTCCAGGGCGACAGAGACTTTGTATCCGTTGGGCGTGCGCGATGTGAGAAGCTCGATCATGAAGTGTATGTGTCCCAGGTTATGAAATTGGAGCCTTGCCATACACTGTAAGAATGCAAATCTGAAGAGGGTGTGTCCTCTTAAAATATGTCGCCTTACGGACTTGCGGCCGGCTAGACGGCGGCGCCACGCTTTCTAAACTTCCGTTTTCGAGGCTGGCCAAAGATAAGTACCAGCGGAAATTTCAGGATTTCATAAATGACCAGAGAAAGGACAATGCCTAACCCGACATAAACAAAGGCATTGATATCTAGGGGAACGGCCGGAACGAAATCCGTCCATGTTCCCGTCATGATGGCCTCATCTGCATGCTGAAAAAACGTAAACGGTCGGGTGATTATGTCAGAGGTGGTGATGGCATCATAGCCAGACTGAAGTTCTGACACGCGCAATTGAGCATCTGTTTCAAGTTCCCGGCGGACGGTTGCGCTCATGGTTTGATAGCGCACGCCGGTCTCGATGCGCTCCAGGTTTAGCTTGGCTTCGTCAAGGTGGCCGCCGAGTCGCTGCACATATTGATCGATAAACGCTTGAATTTGCGACGCGCCCATTCCGGCGACAGCCGCAAAACTTGCGCCAATCAGCATATCGATTTTTTGTAAAAGCCAACCCAAGGCAACACCTCTTCCAGAAACTTATCTATCTTAACGGCTCGGAGCTATTCTTTCCAAACAACCTGTGTCCAGTCTATAACCCGCCCCTTACAGACTAACTATGGCGAACCTGTGTCGCCCACAGCTTAACAGGGTTCTATGCGAGTCGATGACTTCGATTTTACGCTGCCTACGGACAGAATCGCAGTGCGCCCGGTATCCCCGCGTGATGCTGCCCGTTTGTTGCATGTCAGGCCAGATGACTTGGGTGACTTTAGCGTTCTTGATCTGCCAGATCTTCTCAAGGACGGCGATGTCCTCGTTTTCAACGATACGCGTGTGATACCTGCGCGGTTGCATGGAACGCGAGGGACGACACCCATAGAGGTGCTCCTGCATCGCGCTGTTTCTGCGCATGAATGGCTGGCCTTGGCCAGACCCGCAAAGAAGCTCAAGGTGGGGGATCGCATCGATTTTGCTGAGTCCTTCTCGGCTTCCGTGCTCGGGCGTACCGATGATGGCTCAGTAAGACTACATTTTAATCTCTCAGGTCAAACTTTAAGCGCGGCTTTAGAGGCGCATGGTCATTTACCGTTGCCCCCGTACATGGGCCGGGACGATGATGCGCAAGATGCTAAGGATTATCAGACCATGTTTGCGGACGAAGATGGCGCTGTTGCTGCGCCAACGGCGGGGCTCCATTTTACACCGCGTTTGATGGAGCGCCTGGCTGCTAGGGGTGTGCAAACAGAACTGCTCACTTTACATGTTGGCATCGGCACCTTTCAGCCGGTTAAGGTCGATAATACGGATGATCATGTTATGCACACTGAATGGGCGCGCCTTAAACACGATGTTGCAGGCCGCTTAACGGCTGCCAAAACCGAGGGTCGTCGTATCGTTGCCGTCGGCACCACCAGTCTCCGCACGTTAGAATCCGCAGGCGATGACGAGGGCGTTATCCATCCCTTCGTTGGGGATACAGATATATTTATCGTGCCTGGGTATCGCTTTAAGGCTGTAGACGCGGTGTTGACCAATTTTCATCTGCCGAAATCGACCTTATTTATGCTGGTGTCCGCCTTCGCGGGTCTAGAGCGGATGCGTTCTGCTTATGCTCATGCAATTGAGTCCAAGTATCGTTTTTATTCTTATGGTGACGCCTGCTTGCTTGAACGGGCTGAGGTGTCATGAGCACCTTGACGTTTGGACTCACTGTTGAGGCGACAGATGGGCAAGCCCGTGTGGGTTATCTGACCACCGCCCATGGGCCGGTTGTGACACCAGCTTTTATGCCTGTTGGTACGGCGGCCACGGTTAAGGCGATGACGGTTGAAGCTGTGGCCTCCACCGGCGCGCAGATGATTCTGGGCAATACCTATCATTTGATGTTGCGGCCTGGTGCCGAGCGTATTGAACGTCTCGGCGGCCTGCGCGATTTCATGCGCTGGAAAGGTCCGGTTTTGACCGACTCCGGTGGCTATCAAGTGATGTCGCTGTCTCAGTTGCGCAAGATGACGGAAGAGGGTGTCGCTTTTCAGTCTCACATCGACGGCAGCCGTCATATGCTAACGCCGGAGCGGGCCACGGAAATTCAACATCAACTGGGCTCAACCGTAACCATGGTGCTTGATGAATGTACGCCGTTTCCGGCCACAGAAAAGCAAGCTGCAGATAGCATGGCGTTGTCAATGCGTTGGGCCGAGCGCTGCAAGGCTGCCTATCAAGAGCGCCCCGGCCATGCGTTGTTTGGCATCGTTCAGGGCGGTGTTTACCCTGATCTCCGTGCACAATCAGCGGCGGCGCTGGGCGGAATCGGTTTTGATGGCTATGCGGTTGGAGGTTTGGCCGTGGGTGAGGGACAAGACCTCATGTTCGAGGTCACGGCTGCAACAACCCCGCACCTTCCAGCGGATAAGCCCCGCTATCTGATGGGGGTTGGTAAACCGCTGGATATCATTGGCGCAGTTCAACGCGGCATTGATATGTTTGATTGTGTTTTGCCCACGCGATCAGGTCGCACAGCGCAGGCCTTTACCCGCTATGGCACCGTTAATCTTCGCAATGCCAGACATGCTGACGACCCCAGACCGTTGGATGAAAGTGTTGCCTGCCCGGCCAGCCAAGAATACAGCCGCGCTTATCTGCATCATCTGATAAGGTCTGATGAAATTCTCGGTATGATGCTGCTGACTTGGCATAATGTGGCGTTCTACCAACAACTGATGGCAGGCCTTCGTGACGCAATCCGCTCCACCACCCTCGACGGATTTGCAGACGCTTTCAAAGCCGATTGGGCGCGAGGCGACATCGAGCCCCTCTAGCCAAAATACGGCGCTCAAAGCCGCTTTGGTGGTTGAGGCGAAGCGCCTTGGTTTTGATGATGTCCGCGTCAGCGCGCCTCAATTATCAGATGGCATTGCGGCCTCCGTGTCGGACTTCGTGGCCGGTGGCTATCACGGTGATATGGCGTGGATGGCAGAGACATGGCAGCGCCGTCAGTCGCCGCAGGCTTTGTGGTCAGACGTGCGCTCCGTGATCTCCGTCGCCGTCAACTATGGACCAAATGTTGACCCCTTGGAGGTGTTGAGCCGCACAGACCGTGGCGCGATCAGTGTGTATGCGCGTGGTCGTGACTATCATGATGTTTTGAAGAAACGCTTGAAGGCCCTTGCGCGGTGGTTGATTGATCAAAGACAAGGTTCTGAGTTGAAGGTGTTTGTTGATACGGCGCCGGTGCTTGAGAAACCGTTGGCTGAGTCTGCGGGGTTGGGTTGGCAGGGAAAGCATACCAACGTTGTGTCCCGCACCTATGGCTCGTGGATATTTTTGGGCGAATTGTTCACCACCTTAGAGCTTCCTGTTGACGCCCCAGAGCAAGATCATTGTGGCTCCTGTCGGCAGTGTCTCGATGTGTGCCCAACAGATGCGTTTATCGATGCCCGTCGTCTGGATGCACGCCGCTGCATTTCGTATCTGACCATTGAACATAAAGGCCACATAGATCCGGACCTAAGACCTCTCATGGGTAATCGTATCTATGGTTGCGATGATTGCCTTGCTGTCTGTCCGTGGAATAAGTTTGCCCAAAGTGCTGATCCCGCTGTTTTCAATCCCCGGATCGAATTAGAAGCACCGCGCTTGGCGGAGTTGGTGCAACTGGATGATGCGGCCTTTCGACAGGTTTTCTCAGGTTCTCCTATCAAACGTATCGGCCGCAACCGGTTTGTCCGCAACGTGTTGATTGCGATTGGAAACAGTGGTTTGGTTTCGCTGACTAAGTGTGTTGAACCTCTGTGTGACGACGAGTCTCCGTTGGTAAGGGCCATGGCGGTCTGGGCCTTGTCGCGTATTGCGCCTGATCTTGCCCAAACCAAAAAGGACACCGCACTTTCTAAAGAATCTGATGTAGATGTGAGGGCGGAATGGTCAGCCGTTTAGTTGTCACTGTGAGTATGCTTCTACTTTATGGGCCTGCTGCTAATGCTAATGCTAATGCAGATGCACGAGGGACTGTGTCGCCCGAAATTATTCAGGATTGCGCAGACTGCCCTGAAATGGTGGTGCTGCCCCCTGGTCGATTTTTGTTTGGGGCGAATGATCAGCGCCCGACTTATGGTCCGGCGCAGGATGTGGCGATCCCTTATCAGTTTGCCATCGCGGCAACAGAAATTACCTTTGATCAATATGAGGTCTGTGTAGAGGCAGGGGCCTGTAACGGCGACAAAAGCGATCATGGCTGGGGGCGTGGGGCTCAACCTGTGATAAATGTCGCTTGGCAGGACGCTGATGATTACGCAACATGGCTCAGCCAAAAAACAGGACAGCCTTATCGTTTACCCACAGAACGAGAGTGGGAGTATGCCGCTCGCGGTGGCTCGGTGACACGGTTTCCCTGGGGAGACGAGGTTGGCTCCGGCCACGCGAATTGTCGCAAGTGCGGCACGCCGTGGAGTGGCATAGGGGCAGCGCCGGTCGCACAATTCGCACCTAATGGTTTCGGCTTATTCGATATGAGCGGCAATGTGTCCGAATGGGTAGCGGATTGCTGGACAGAAAACCATGTGGCCACAGAACAGAGTGTTGTTGAAGACGGTAACTGTAAATTCGGCGTCACCCGTGGAGGTGATTGGTACTACGTACCTATTCTCGCAACATCGGCGGCTCGAAAACCGAACGCGCAAACCCTCTGGAGTTACACCATAGGGTTTCGTGTGGTGCGGGATCTGACGCCTTAGATGAGCGCGTTAGGCTACGGTTAGGCGACCGGGGCCAACGCGCGTGCCAATTGGCTCAATGCTTCCTGATGTTTTTCGTTTTCAATGCTTGAAAAGTTGCGTGCGAGTTCAAGGCACATCCGCTGACGCGGCGCGGGCGGATGCGTTTCCATATGCTCAATGCCGTCGAAGAAATAGGAAATGGGAACGGCTAAAACTTGTGTAATTTCATATAGGCGTCCAGCGGAAATCCGGTTGATACCGCGCTCATACTTATGGGCTTGCTGGTATGTTACGCCGATCATGTCTGCCATTTGCTGCTGGCTAAGACCCAGCATAATGCGTCGTTCTCTGATGCGACTCCCCACATGTTTGTCGATATTGCTGGCTCTGTTTGCGGGCTCGTCCGGGTCACGGGTAAACGAGACAACCGTTTCATTTGAGGCTGCGTTGGACTCAGTCATGAGATACCTCCACTCGGTAAAATAAAGGGTTACACCATTCCAGATCACCATCAACTATAAGATGTAAACCCTGGGATGATGTTGACGTAGTCTACGAGGGTGGCCGCCTGATTACTGCAACTTGTTTGTAAATAAATGTTAACTGAGCCTTGGTCTTTTAAACCCATGGTTTAGAGAGGGTTGTGCTCTGGTCTTAAGATTTGCGATCTTTCATCAGGCCTTCAATCTGGCTCTGCATCGCATCAAGCTGGGCCTTAAGGTCATCCACGTTACCAACAGAGGTGCCCTCGGTTTTCTTAGACGTGGGCTCTGGCTTTGCTTCGGGCGTTGTTTCGCCCGTGTTTTGGCCGGCCTCCTGTGATGCGAAGGGAGTCATCATTTTCATGGCATTCTCGAACATCGACATGTTTTTCTTGGCCATGTCTTCGAATTGTTCGACCGGAAAGAATCCTTTGAACGCATGCTGCATTGTATCGCGCATGCGTTGTTCATTCTGAGAAAACGTCTCCATACTTTCTTCAAGGTAGCGCGGCAAAACACCGCCCAGGGAGTCGCCGTAAAAGCCTATGATATGCCGCAGAAATTTAATCGGTAGTAGGTTTTGCCCTTTGCCTTCTTGCTCAACAATAATCTGGGTTAAGACTGAACGGGTCAGATCTTCGCCCGTCTTGGCATCGACGACTATGAAGTCTTCATCTTTTTTGATCATCTCGGCCAAGTGGTCGAGCGTGACATAGCTAGATGTCTTGGTGTTGTAGAGTCGCCGATTGGCGTACTTCTTTATCTTTATAACGTCACCATCTTTTGACTTGTCGGCCATTAACTGTGCCTTTCTCTAGGTCTGTCAGGCTGCGTCTCAGCGCAGATTTGTTGAGAACTATTGTGCTTTGCACAACTTAAGGAGTCAAAGTGTGCTTTACACTATCAACCATTTTCTAATTTGGCATTGGTCTTAGGGCGCGCGCCAAAAATCAAGCCTGGCCTTTGAGGTCCGTACCTCTCAAGACTGGCTCTTAGGGGATGTCAGCGATATAGTGAGTCTATGGCGGATACGGAAGATATGGACGCCCTGGCAAAGCGCTATATCGCGTTGTGGCAGGAGCAATTGGCTCAGGTTTCCGGTGATCCGTCGGTAATGGAAGCCTGGCGTCCCGTTTTTGAGGGTGCGGCTAAGAGTTTAGGATGGACCCCTGACGCAGTTGACGCATACGCCGCCGCCCTTTCAGGGGCGGTTGGGGCCACGGCCTCTCCCCCTGCATCTGACGGCGGAAGCACTGGTCATGCAGATGTGCTTCGCCGGCTTGACGCCCTGGAGCAACGGCTCGCCGCTCTCGAACCCGATAAACCAGGCGCTAAACGAAAGTCTGGGACGCCAGGACGAAAACGGGCCTCAAAACCGGGTCCGAAAAAAGGCTCAAAAAAAAGCTCAAAGTAAATCGTGGACGGAGCGGGTCGATCCA
>CAYGSZ010000027.1:0-1613 GCA_964352705.1 uncultured Rhodobacterales bacterium | reverse complement strand
AAAAAAGGCTCAAAAAAAAGCTCAAAGTAAATCGTGGACGGAGCGGGTCGATCCAAAGGCCTTTCTTGACGCCCTAACCCGTGTTGGTCAGGATCAGATGGCGAAGTTTGCTGCTGGCGTGACCGCCTATCAAAGTCATCCGCACCAACGGGTTGTTAGCCCCCCTCATAAATGGACAGAGAGCACTGTCGCGCCGGTTCTCCGGTACGGCGATAAGACCGATGGTGCGCCTGTGCTGGTTGTTCCGTCGTTGATCAATAAGTCTTACGTTCTTGATCTTTTTGAAGACCGCAGTTTTATGCGGCACCTGGCGGCACGGGGTTTGACGCCCTACCTCTTGGATTGGACGGATGACTCTGTTTTTCGCGCCGACGCAACCATAGACGACTACATTTCCGATGTGCTTGTGCCGGTTTTGCAGGACCTTAAACAGATGCATGGCCAGCCAGCGGCAATGGTCGGCTATTGTATGGGGGGCACATTGGCCACGGCTCCTCCTGTTTTAAGGCCTGATCTGGTATCGGCGCTGGTGTTGTTGGCCGCGCCCTGGGATTTTCATCAGGACAGCGATGGTCTCAGGCATTGGCTGGGTCTGGCAAAGCCATCTCTTGAAGCAACGTTAAAGTCTTTGGGCCAGGCCCCAGTTGATCTGTTGCAGGCCTTGTTTGCCGGGCTAGATCCGACACTGACGGGGCGCAAATTCCGCTCTTTTGCTGAGATGGATCAAGACAGCGATCAGGCCAAACGCTTCGTGGTTTTGGAAGACTGGCTCAACGATGGTGTGGCCCTTGCCGGGCCGGTGGCCCGCAGTTGTTTGCTGGACTGGTATCTCGAAAACGATCCTAAAGAGGGCCGCTGGCAGGTTAATGGCACCGTTGTTGCGTCTGAAAAAATAAAGTGTCCAACTCTGGCAGTTATCCCCGCGCGAGATCGCATTGTGCCGCCAAAATCAGCAGAATCCCTGGCGTCTCTTGTACCAGGAGCGATTGTTCAGTCTGTGGCCCTGGGGCATATTGGCATGATGACAGGACGTCGTGCGGTACAAGAGGTCTATGATCCGGTGTCAGACTGGATTATTAATGCTGCAACGCAAAAATAAAAATATCGCGCTGCGGCAAAATGTCATGTTCCTGCCGCCGTGATTCTGGACAGGAGACTCTCATGACAGACATCGTGATCACTTCGGCTGTACGCACCCCCATCGGGGCATTCTCAGGCAGTCTTTCAGGCCTTCAAGCCTCTGACCTCGGCGAGATCGTGATCAAAGAGGCGCTGTCTCGCTCTCACGTCGAGGCTGCTGATGTGTCAGAGGTTATTATGGGTCAGGTCTTAGCGGCAGGTGCGGGTCAAAACCCGGCGCGCCAGGCGTCGATTGGCGCGGGTGTGCCGAAAGAAGTCCCAGCCATGACCATCAACCAGGTTTGTGGATCTGGCCTGAAGGCTGTTGCCTTAGGGGCGAGCGCCATTATTGCGGGTGACAATTCCATCGTGGTGGCCGGCGGGCAGGAAAGTATGTCCAACTCCATGCATTGCACCTACTTGCGCAGCGGCACAAAGATGGGTGACACGCAGTTGACCGATACCATGATCAAAGATGGTCTGTGGGATGCGTT
>CAYGSZ010000026.1:0-19210 GCA_964352705.1 uncultured Rhodobacterales bacterium | reverse complement strand
CCTATCTACTTTCTATAAATCATTGGAAGAGTGTTTGCGAAATGCTGGCTCTCTATTTTTAAGATATGGCACATCAAATGATAAAGTAATCTACGACTTAGCTCCGAAATTAAGAACAGTCGCGCGAACTGCGGAAATAGCAAGAAACTTTGATGAAGAGTTATATGATCTTGATTTCTGGGATCGGTGGCAAATATTCAAATTACTTGAAAATACTGGACATCCAGTTGTAGACAGCCTTGACAGCTATACAAAGGCTGACCCTCTTCTTGCAGGAAATATAGTTATAGAAGAGCTCCGTCTCATTCTTAAAGCGATTATAAGATTTGAAAGCAGCTTTTTTGAAGCGCTCTCCAGTGGCAATAAAAGTGACCTAGATATTGGGCTATTCTTCTTTGTTCAGGTCATCGGCACTTACTGGAAATCTCTCACCGGCAAACAGGCTTTCAGTGATTCGCAAGGTGCAAATATTACTCCTGAAGCTCTAGCATTTTTATCCGACTGCATTACCCCATTAGCAGAGATAAGCGCAGAAGAAATCACCAAAATTGCAAAAGCTGCTTTGCACCAATAAAAATTTTTGCAGTCAAAATATCGATAATACTAATTCTCCAAACCCAAACTTGCTAAAGCATCTCTTGCGATTTTCTTGGTGCGCACATCTTCACCAGAGTGAAGAGTTGCAATGGGGTTTTCATTAAGAGACAGCACCTTTTCATAAGTTGCCGCAGCATCAGCAGGTCGATCTGTTTGCGTGTAGACGTAGGCCAAGTTTAACAGGCGGAAAGGATCATCTGGATTCTCAGCAAGGTCTGATGCAAGTTTGGATTCAGCTTTTGGCCAGTCTTGACCAACCACATCAGTATACGCCCAACCACGATCAGTGTAGCTCATACCTGCATCGGCATTCTTGCTGACATCCGACGTGCCAGCGCAAGCTGATAAAACCAGCGCAGATGCGATTGCTGCCGGTGCAGAAAACTTTTTGAACATAATCACTTTGGACATAGTTACCTCCAAACTCGGCGATGAATTCGCCTTACTATATGAAGGATATATGACAGTTTGGAGAAAACCCTAGCGTAAAATTGTTAAGTTTACGCTATTATAAGTTATAATTAATATAAATTACTATCTGAAGTTATTTTTTTGACTTATTACTGTCATATTTTAATCTCTTATTTGTAGCGATTTATGTTTTTGGGGAACCAATGCCCCGCTACGCAGGTTGACAGGCGATGAGTCCGCCCACTGGCAAAACCAGTTTCCAGCCGCCCTTTTGCTCAAACCTTAGCGACCCGCGTGGCACAACAGCACCACCAGTCATGTTGGTCCTCCCTTCTATTTCCAAGATAAGCGTTACCGTAACATCGCCACTCTGAAATTTTTGCCGTGGATGCTGTCCGAACACAGCGCCACCTTCAGCAGAGACCCGCGTATACGTGGTTTCTTCGCCAGCGATCATCATTTTGCCTTCAGCCCGAGCGCCATTGCCAAAAAATACGAGCTCCCGTTCCTCCGATCTCGTCCATAAAAACAGCCCACATTGACCTTCGCGCAATTGCTGGGGCCTTAAAGGACCAATGAGTCCGGTAAAAGCCTGCTCATCAAGACTATCTGGCGTATCCGAGAACCGTCCTGGCGATGTTGCGCAGGCCGATATCAGGCCACTCAACATAAACGTTAGAATGAAGCCTCGCGCAACTCGAAAACCGCTAACCATACGCCACCCCGATGTAGTTTTTTTTGATGTGAACTTTAATTGGCGGCATTCTAAGGCACCTGCAAGGTCTGTGCGAATTCATAAGACGAACCGGTTTTTACAAAACCAAATACGGACGCACGAAGGCCTTGTTCCTCATTGAGACCCTCAATTTTTATAAAAACATTTACAGTGCCCGCTTCGCCTTGCACGATTTCCAATACCATAGGGTTGGTGTCCAACGCTCCGCTTAACGTTGATGTAACGGCACCCCCCTTGCAGACAATTGGGCCTGTAAGCGAAATGCTTTGATTGTCGGCAACCTGCACACGGCCAGTTATAGTCGAATCCCCATCTGCAGCGACACACCATCCCGATGCGATATCTAAAGTATTTAGACTGACATCAAGTCTACCACTTATCGGAGTCAGAAACGGTATTTGGGATACATCAAACATAGCCTTGGCATCGGAAACCTGAAGCCGCGATGGACCCATGGTGACGTTCGCTTGTCCCTCAACTGCGGCAGAACGGACAAAGATATTGGCCCGAACGCTCCCTTTGAGCGCACCCACCGGGGATACGCTGTAGCTAACATGATCGAGGAAAAGTGGGCCGAGCACTGCGCCTTTGACCCCACCCTGCCAAGCGGTTCCGTATGCCGTTGTATAACTGAGAGAAGACTTCTCCAGCGGCAATCGGTTCAGCAGAAATGAAGCCGGTAGGGTCACAACAGCAGCGCCGAGAAACACGATAGAAAAGAACGCGAGTGAGAGCCTAAAAGCCAGTGAATTCATTTTGGCGCTCTCAAGACAATCTGTGCGGTAACAGACTCTCCCTCCGGGGATCTTTGAATATCAGCACGAGACACAACAAAACCATATTGCGTGTTGAGATTTACCATCCATGTAAACAATACCGAAACGTCCACCTGATCGAACCAGAAAGACACCACATCATCTTCCATAGGCTGAATGCGTGTAATCCCCAAACCGAGCTGGCGGGCCGAAGCGCTGGCAATGATACGCGGCGGACGGTCATCCGCGTCTTCGCGGGACGCAACAGTCTGGCCAGATCCTTTTGATAGCGCTGATGCCGCACTTTGGACATCATCACGCACCTCAGAAGCGGCTTTATAGTCATCAAGCGCCTGTTCTCTAAAAGACAGGACGGGGCGAATAACAGCAAAATATAAAAGAAAAGCCGCAATAATAACGACCAAAGAAATTACGAGTGTCTGTTCGCGTTCAGAGCGTAGCGTCCACCATTGGGTCATTGGCGAGTCACCTGCAGGTCACTGATGACGGCGTTGTCGGCTGATCGCGTGCTACCTTCTTCTAGCTTTAAGTCCAATGCATTGAGGTGCCGTCGCACACTTTCCATTTCAGCATAACTCGGAAGCACAACAGTCGCCGTCAGACGGCCCTGCCCTGCATTAAATTGCAGTGCGTTTAAACGACTGCCTGGCGTATTTTCAAGGGCTGTGAAAAGCCCGGACGATAGTATCAGAAATTGATCTCCTGCTCCTCCAGACTCATTTAAGCGCGCTTGAATCTGAGCTCTCGGGTTAACCATACGAACCACATCGGGCAACGCCTGCCGGAATATGGTTTCAGTTTCGGCCCGTAAGGCTTCTGCACCACTGCTCAATTGAACAGCTTGCAGCAGCACCCATAACAAATAGGACAATGCCAGAGCCCCGATGAGCGCACCTGGAACCTTCCAGTCTTTCAAGACAGATAGTGGTGACATGGCCGGAGCATAGCGCCCCTGACGGAGATTGAGTGTCTTCGTGGATAAACCAGCGGCCAACATCTTTTCATACTGAACGTCTGATAGACTCGGCTGTACATTGATATTAAGCGAGCCGCGCAAGGTTGCCGGCATCAAAATCTCAAAGCGGTGGGAATAAATGGTCAGCGATTTAATACTGGATTCAACGATGAGACGTTCAATAACCAAGGCGAAGAGATCAATCTCGACAGCAAAGCCGACGCCGCCATGAAGTATCAGCAAGATGCTGTCTTCATGATCGATGAGCATAGCTTCACCTTCAGCGAGCTTGTGTGCACATGACTCAGGCAAAAGGATGGCGTTTCCTGCCTCCTGATTAATTAAAGCGTCTCCCCATTTCGCCATCTGCTCATGAGCAACTACAGCAACCAAACGTGTGCCTGGTCGCATCTCAGGCCCGACGGCCACATGCACATATGCCGGATCCTCGGCAATCTCGTCTTCAATGACAAAAGGGGCTGCCGCCCTGGCTTGTGCGTCAGAGCGTGTAGGAATTTCGATTTCACGAAGCGTAATGTGCTGATTAGGTACGATGGCATACACTACGCCATCTTTCTTGATAAAGCGGATGCTCACACGATCTGACGCTAATCCATCATCAGAAAACGTGTTCGCCGACTTATCAGTATGAAAGAGTATTGCAGCGCTTGGAGCGGTCATTGCACCTCTCCATATCTGCGCGACAGCAATGCAATTTCACCGCCCGGGCGTTGTTCCAGAAGGGACTCCATAGAGACATAGGCCTGATCAAGGGTAACCTCGGCTTGTAGCGAAAAATAACGAGTGCGCACAGATACCTGCTGTTTGACCTCTGTAGATATACCTAATCCGGCAAAGGCGACATGCCCCCAAAAATCCTGAAGTGTGCCATAGCCGTCTTGCGGCCGGTCTGCGATGACCTGGCGTGCAGCGGTCAGTTTAAGATCGGGTCCAGCCAGCATCACAACCAACGCCGCCTGTTCAAGTGTAAGCGTGTTAATGTTGATTGGGCTCGGCTCAACATTAGGGAGTGCGCACACATAAGGCTTAATGCGTTGATAGGTCTCTTCTGAATAGTCACGCATAGTTCGAAGCTCGGTGACTTGCCCAATCAGAGAGTTCGCGGTTCGATAAGCTGGGGAGAGAGACATATAGAAAGCGTCTTCTGCCCCGCGGGCACTGGGTGAAGAATCACTATCAATCCAGTCGGCAACAGTGTTCGCGAGGGATTCCGCTTCGCTTTCACCAAAATCAAGAGCGCGCAAGAGAATCTGATACTGGATCAAACCGCTCTCGCTCTGCACAAAGGTATTGCTGCCGTCGCGCACCACCAAGCTGTTGAGATTAAAACAATTTGAGCCATCTGAAAGACGGCCTTCAATACGTCCGCCGGCAACAGGAAATACGGTTGGACCTTGCGCCCAAGGATCATTCAGCGTTGATCGCCCTGGGTCGACACGCCAACTCTGATAGATCGCTTTCTTTGCAAGTTCTTCCGCGCCATAAGCAAACCACTGCGCCTGATCTATGATGCGGATATTTGCCGTACGACGAACACCGAACCGGATGTCATCCAACATTGCAATCGCCAGAGAGGCGATGAAGGTCACCAATAATAGGACCGTGAGAAGGACAGCACCTTTCTCATTTTTGTGATAGCTGACACCTTTCATAACGCCACCCCTGACGTCATAAAGACCTGACGCAACACACCCAGGCTTCGTGTTTCAAGATCGAAAGCGACGGCTTCAGGCAACACATACGGACCAAGCGCGGGTACCATCCAAGCGGTTCGCCATTGCCCATCGAGCAGAAAGGATACGGACAAAGTCTCAACTCCTTCGAGGAGCACTTGGCTATGAGCAGCACCCTCAGCCTGTCCGTCAAGGCGTGGATAGGTGCGCCTGAGTAACTTGCCGTCTTCCAGAAGGTAATCAACGCGTTGCAAAGAACTGCGACGGTCTTGACCAAGCGGGTTTTGCCAGCCATCCCTGACCAGCTTCAGTACGGTGCCAAGCGATGTTGTGTCACCACCTGAGAAAACCACTGGCTCTTGTGAGCCGTACGCATCCCGCGTTGCTCGCAAGCTAATCTGCGCCAAATCAGCTTTGAGCGTTGCACGCGCAATCTGCAAGTCTTCGATAGACTGCTGCATCTGGTCGGACTGAGCCTTAGCGCTGAGACTTTGGTTTAGCACGGCGCCTCCCATCAAAGACAACATTGAAAAGACAGCTAAGGTGACCAAAACTTCGACAAGAGTAAAACCTGCTTCAACCCTGCTCATGGTGTCCCCTTGAATCCGGTCCGGGAACTCAAAACAAGCGCTGCACCAGCCAAGCGGACATCAACGTCCAGTTGCCTAACAAGTGGGTTTGGGGTTTCACCTATGCTGCTAGACCACTGCCACGTTTGACCGGCCATATCTGTTTGGCCACTGTTGCCGCCATTGGGCAATTCATCTGCACGGGTGTAGAGATCAATCAACACATTCTCAGCCACAATGCCGGCAATGGCACGATCACGAAGAGCCAGGGCCGACTTTGTGCTCTCACCCTGCATATGGATCAGAGAGACCACCGCCATGCCGAAAATGCCTAGCGCCACGATCACTTCAATTAACGTAAAACCAACCTGAAGGTGGCTTGTCTGGCACGTTTTATTTTTGAGTGGTTTATCTGACATCGCCCCGGACCACCTGGATAACGCCTGAGGCTGTTCCGCGCACCTGAACGCTGCTGACCTCGTCAGACACCATAATTTGGAAGGGTTCGTTCATGCCGACGGGATGGAAAATCAGATTGGGCTGGTCTTGTGACTCGACAGTATCAGAAACACGTAAAACCTGACGGGAAACGTTTTCGAAAGTCTGCCCAAATGACACAAGCTGTATGCCCACGCCCGATGTCACCGTTCGATCTTCAAAAACAGCTCCATCACTCAGCTGCGCCCACTGCCCCCGCCGAAAACGATAAAATGCATATCTATCGTCGGCAATTGAAACACCCAAAACCTCGCCAGACAAAATACTCTCTTGAGAGGTTGATTTGAGGTGTGCCGCCAAACGCACGGCCTCTTTGTCAACGTCAGTGTCTGCTGTAGGTAACGTCCAAATAACGGCGCCGGTAACCAACCCGATCACGAAGAGACTCATGATCAATTCAATGAGGGTAAAGCCCCTGGTGTTATGGCGGGAGCGGCTCACTGCCCTATTCCCAGTTGCCAATATCTGCATTTGAGCCTTCGCCACCCAAACGGCCATCTGCGCCAAGGGAATATATATCGAAGGGGCCACTCTCGCCCGGCTGCAGATATTGATAGGCGTTCCCCCAAGGGTCTTCCGGAAGCCGCTTAATATATCCACCAGGTCGGTAGCGCTCTGGACGTGACAAACCTGACGGTGCAGCTTGAAGCGCTTCAAGCCCTTCATCAACAGTCGGGTATGTCAGGTTGTCCAGGCGGTACATCTCGACGGCTTGCTCTAATAGCGCCACATCGGCGCGGGCTTTCTCCGTCATCGCACGATCTTGACTGGGCAACACGTTGACGACGACAACTGTGGCAAGTAGCCCAATAATGACGATAACCACCATGAGTTCGATCAGCGTAAACCCACGTTGTTGGTCATGCGAGTTAAACGACTGCGCGTAAGCTGACTGCAAGCCGAATGGCGTGGATAAAATGGACTTTAGGGTTTTGGTCATAACGGCCTCACATCAAAGCCAAAGAGTTAAGTTGTAAAATGGGAAGAAGAATTGCCAACACGATGGTTGCCACCACGCCACCCATGACAATGATAATGGCGGGTTCGAGCAGACTAAGTGCTGTCGCAGTAAAGGTTTCAAATTCGCTTTCCAGATGATCTGCCGATTTGGTGAGCATGGTGTCAAGGCGGCCACTGCTCTCGCCAATCGCGACCATATAAATCAGCAACGGTGGAAAAACGTTCGTGACCCGCAATGCGGCTGACAAAGCCGTGCCTTCCTGGACCTTGCGTATGACGGAGTCTATCGCGTTCTGCAAAATGGTGTTTTGCATCGTTTTGTGGGCGGCTTTGAGGCCGTCAACGACCGGGGCGCCACAGGAGATCAGTGTGCTGAGAGTTCGCGCAAGTCGGGCAGCTTGGAGGTCGCTCATCAAACGACCGATCAACGGGAGATGCAATAGAACCATGTCTGCTTTCTCTCTGACCGTCGGATTTCTAAGCAAACGCGCGGTAATGGCAATTAACACAGCAATTGCCACGAGAAAAATAGGCCCATAGGACTGCGCCACCTCTGAGAGACCCATGACAAATGTGGTCAACCACGGGAGGTCTTGCCCCATTGAGTCAAACTGCTCGACCACTTTTGGCACAACAAAGGTAATGAGCGCGGCGAGAACAGCAAAAGCTGTGACTGCCAAAACTAAGGGATAGACGCAGGCTGTAATAACCTTGCCACGAATTTCCTGCGCGCGCTCTAAGTGGACCGAAAGACGCTCAAGAACAGCGGCCAAGCTGCCAGAGGCTTCTCCAGCCCCCACCAAGGCCCGGTAGAAGGGCGAAAACGCTGACCCTTGCCGCGCCAAAGAGTCTGCGAGGGTGTGGCCTTCCATGACATCTGAACGCACCCCCGACAACACACTGCGCAGTGCTGGTTTTTCAGACTGTTGCACGAGAGTCTGCAACGCCCCTTCCAGGGGAGCACCCGCATCCAACATGGTCGCCAATTGGCGTGTCAGGAGGGAAAGGTCGCGACTGGACACCCGTTTCCTCGATTGAGTGAACCATTTAGATTTGGATGTCTTATTGGTCGCATTCGTAGGCTCAACTGTTAAAGGAACAAGTTTCCGGAGCCGTAAGTCTTTCCTGGCCAGTCGCGCGGTATCCGCCGCCACGACGCCACGATGCCGTCGCCCCTGCCGGTCCAACGCTTCGTATTCAAACGCCGACATTAGCTTCTATTCCCTGGCGGCAAACGCGCAGAACTTCATCAATGCTGGTTTGACCAGATGCGACATGTCGCAACCCGCTGATCAATAGCGTGTCATTCTTGATAAAAGCATGCTTGGCGATGTCTTCTTCGTTGGCATCATCATGGATCATGCGTCGCACCGCATCATCAACAGTAACGAGTTCGTACAAGCCTAGCCGCCCTGAAAATCCGGTATGACCACACGTCTCGCATCCGGACGGGCCGTAGAATTGTCCCTCGACAACATCGTGTTGAGCCAATAACTGACGTTGAGAGTCTGCGCTCTCAATCGGCACCTTGCAGACTGCACACAACCGGCGCACCAACCGCTGAGCGATAATAGCCTTCACCGTAGAGGCAAGTAAAAACGGCTCGACCCCCATATCTTTAAGCCGGGTGATTGCGCTCACCGCACTATTGGTGTGAATTGTGGACAACACGAGATGTCCTGTAAGACTGGCCTGTACAGCGATTGTGGCTGTCTCCGGGTCGCGAATTTCACCCACCATCACAACGTCTGGATCTTGCCGAAGAATAGCGCGCAACCCAGCTGCGAAGGTCATTCCCACCTTGGTGTTTACTTGAGTCTGACCAACCCCATCGAGCGCATATTCAACCGGATCCTCGACAGTCAGAATATTGCGGGACTGGTCATTCAGATACGTCAAACCAGCGTACAGAGATGTTGTTTTACCCGATCCTGTCGGGCCAGATACAAGCACAATACCGTTGGGTTCTGAGATGGCCCGTCGGAAGGCATCACACACCGGGAGCGTCATACCAAGTTGATCAATCCCGAAGTGCTCGTGACTTTTATCTAGCAGCCTCAAGACCACTCGTTCACCATATTGGGCCGGGAGTGTCGACACCCGGACATCTAAACTTTTACCGCCGATCTTAAGTGAAATTCTGCCATCCTGAGGAATACGCTTTTCAGCAATATCCAAACGCGCCATCACTTTTATACGGGACACCAAACGAGGTGCCACACGTTGCGAGAGTGTAAGCACTTCCTGCAAGACCCCATCAATACGCACACGAACAGATAACTTGGCTTCGAAAGGCTCAACATGAATATCAGAAGCTTTACGCTTTGCCGCCTCGGATATCAGTCCATTGATCAGTCTTATGACGGGTGCATCATCCGCCGAGTCTAATAAGTCTGCTGCTTGAGGTAAGCCCTCTGCAAGACTAGTGAGATTATCGTCGGCGTCGAGTTCATCCGAGAGCGTTTCAGAATCCATACGTTGTGCGGAATAGATTTCGGATAAAGTCTTCTCGAAGTCACTCGAGGTCAGTGTTTTGATTGTAAAGGGCCTGTTAAGGAAGCGGCGAACCTCAAGCAATGAAGTCGCTCTCCAATCGTCTCGCACGCCGACCATTGCATGTTCAGAGGCTTCAAGAATTAGAACGCCATGGTCCTTAGCAAAGGTATAGTTCAGAGTTGGAAGTGTGGAGTCAGCCATGACCGTATTCTCTAACGCGTAGCGGATGCAGCGGCGTTGTCCATGAACTCGCCAAGAATATCATCCATGCTTGACCGACCAGCTTGGCTTTTCATCATTTGCTGGGCACGCATCATGTCGTATTTTTCGCCGGTCAGCGACCGCACATCATCGGCATTGCGCATGATTGTCGGGCGGATAAAAACCATAAGATTGGTTTTTTCTTTCGAGCGTCTATCGCTGCGAAAAGCGCGACCAAGCACGGGAATATCACCAAGAAAGGGAACCTTATCGACAGACACTTGCTCATCGTCTTCAATGAGACCGCCCAGGACGATGATCTCACCATCATCAACCATGACCGTAGTTTCAATTTCACGCTTATTGGTCACCAGCTCAGAGAAAGCCTCGCTGACAGGCCCAAAAACACTAGAAACTTCCTGACGAATGAATAATTTGATGGTGTCGCCATCATTAATTTGAGGTTTCACTTCAAGTTGAATCCCAACATCGCGACGCTCGATTTGTCGGAATGGATTGGCGTTGGCACTGCCAAGAACTTCGCCCGTGGTGACCGGAATCTCCTGTCCTACAATAATGCTGGCGGGTTCATTATCCATCGTCATGATCGATGGCGTGGATAGAACATTTGAGCCGACATCTTGATCAACAGCGTTCAGAATAACACCGAACAGTGTCCCGCCATCGGTTATACCAGCCCCACCGACCGCAAATCCGTTCAGACCAAGAAGACCGTTCAGAGCTTGTGACTGTAAATCCTCGACAACTGAACTGTCTTCATCATTTGACTCGCGATCAGCGACAACCGCACCGGTCAACGCAAGAATATTCGGGGCCGTACTAGAATAATTCGCCACCGTAAATGGCACTTCACTGCCGCGACTGCCAGACAAGATGTACTGAACACCGAGTTCTCTTGCCGCAGTATCTGAAACCTCCACAATAATCGCTTCGACCAGAACTTGAGACCGGCGAATATCGAGTTGCCGGATCACCCCGTCTAACGCTTGTTGCATATCAGGGTCTGCGCTGATCACCAGAGCATTGGTCCCATTGTCGTAAGAAATACTGACGCGCGCAGCGGCCTCTTCTGGTGTTCCGGAGCGACTCAGTGAGGCACTGATACGCTCAAGCATCGGGGCAAGAGATTCTCCGTCAGCGTGCTTAAGATACACAACGCGGACATCCTCTGTGGATTTATTGCCGTCGTCCAATTCACTGATGACGCCCAACAATCGCTCCAATACAACCGGATCACCTTTCAACAGGAGTGTGTTGCTGCGATCTACAGGGACAGCCGTGACGTTTGCGCGCGCGCCATCTTCTCCACGTTCCGTTCCTGCCAAGCCCATAACTATGGCGGCCATTTCTGCCGCAGATGTGTTCAACAGCTTGACGGGAACAATGGTCGACATATCACGGTCAAGCTCAGCGAGCACGGCTTGGATACGGCTCATATTCGAGGCGTAATCCACCACGATCAGCGAGCTTGTACCCGGCGTTGCAATCACCCTGCCCTTTTGGCTCGCAATGGGCCGCACGGTATTAAGTGCCGTTGTGGTATCGATATGACGCAGCGTAAAGACTTCAGTGACGAATTGGTCGCCCTCAAGTGAGTCTCTACCGACCGGATTGAAGTCGTCAGCAGCAGCTTCATCTGGAACAATCTTGTAAGCCCCTGATGATGTGGGGACTGCTGTAAACCCGTTTACTCTAAGCGTTGAAAGAAAAACTGCAAAAACTGTTTCAACGTCGATTGGTTCACGCGAAATGACTGTGACCTGGCCGTTGACCCGGGGATCAACAATAAAAGACCGGCCGGTCAGCATAGAAACGTCATCAATGAACGCCCTAATATCCGCGTCTCGGAGATTCAGAACCTGCTCTTGCGCCCGCACCTGGTTAATAATCGGCGTTACTAAGAAAGCAACGGCAGCCGCAGCGCTGATAACTCGGATTAGGGATGGCTTCATTGCTGGACCGCCGTTCGGGAAAGTGTGACAGATTGAGGGGAACCATCGCGTTCTATGTCTATGCGAGCGTTCTGCGCTCCTCTGAGTTCATCTAAAACATCAGTTATTCTTTCGGCACTAACAAGCCGAACCCCATTGACCGCAAGCACCACGTCACCGGGCATGAGGCCTGTACCATTTAGAACCGCTGTCTGACCGACTTCGGAAATATAAAAGCCGTTTATAGTGCCGTATTGTATTCGTGGCTGGAGTCGAACAGACTTAAGATAAGCCGAGAGTGAGCGACCGCTTACAGTATTGTCAGACGAGACTGACTCGGCTGCTCCTGCAGCGAGCTTCTGAGTTCTCAATGAAGTACCCGTGCCCTCGGGAACGAGCAAAAGACTCTCCCGGACCCCGGACCGAGACACGATGATACGGTCTACGCGCACCTGATCTAAAACCACACCATCAATAATCTCATCGCCCACAACAAACATGCTTTGGCGCTTATCGGGCGTGCGAATAATGGCACTTCCAGGAAAATCTCCGTCACCCGACCTTATGCCAAAGAGTTGTAAATCGAGGTTGGTCTCAGGCGCATCAGCCACTGTCGTGGACGCTTCACTCTGAGGTGTGATGCCCGTAAATGGATTGCTGCTACCAAGGATGGTTAAATCCGGCTTTTGTGAGGATGTTGGCGTGTAACCTTGGAGATCTGTAGAGAACACGTCTTCAATCTCGACAGAAGGTCCATAAACAATCAGCCACATCACCTGCGACCAAATCACACCCAACCCAAAGATGGTGATGATGCTCACTGCCCATTTCACGCCCGCAAATGACTGTGAAGCAGAACGATTTGATCTGGCCGCAACAAAGTTTCCTCTCAAGCGCAGCGCCTGAGAGAAATGCTTTATACCCTTAACTATCTGGGCATAGGACATGGTCGGCTGTGCAGATACACCGCCGCTATACTGATCTTGCATACTCTCCACCCGGTTGTGCCGCCCCGAACAGAGGCGACAGAGTTTGCAAAAGAAATGTTTGTTCTAGAATCGCGTCTTAATACCTACCGATACCGTGACACCAAGATCATAACGCTCTGCAATTTGGTTGCCTTGCTCAATAACAAAATCATCATTAAGCAGGTTCGCCGCCTTCAGGCTGACTTCGTAATCTCTACCCCACGTCGTAAGCGTGCGGGCGTAATTTAAATCCAGACTAATCGGGGGCTTCTCAACTTCGTTCGGGGCACCGAGACGGCCAACACCGATAATCCGCTCGCCGGTGTAGTTCAGGAGAATTGAAAACCGTTCACGGTCTTCGACCTCATCCCAACCGAATTGCAAGTTCCCGAGCCAATCTGATTGACCTTCAAGACTACGTTGAGAGTCTGTTTGCTGGCCCGCCTCTGTGGGGTCCAAAGACACATTAGAGTCGATGTAAGAGCCGTTGACCTTAACGTAAAACTCACGACGTGATGTCCAACCGTTGTCCATCCAATCACTGAGCGGAATAGTTTTTTCCAACTCAGCCTCAATCCCTTTTACTTCCGCTGACAAAGCGTTTGCCCAGGAACGTAGCGGCGTATTGCCGATAAACTGATAGGTTTGCTCGATGGGGTTGCTGAACTCTTTATAGAATACCCCAACCGTAGCGAATTCACCCGGGCCGAAGTACCACTCCCAGCGCGCATCATAGTTATCAATCTGGGCGATTTGGAGTTCAGGGTTGCCACGCGTTTGCTGTCCACGGTCATCCAGGAAGATTGCAGAGGACGTTTCACGCAGATCAGGACGCGACAGGGTCTGGCTGAACGCAAACCGCATCTGCATGTTGTCGTAGAATTCCCACGTTAACGTAGCCGCAGGCAAAACGTATTCGCCGCGTTGCGTCACCGTGATTGGATCAAGGGACACACGGTCAACAGTGGCTGTAATCTGTTTCGAATCCTCATAGCGAAGACCACCCGCTAGGCGCACGAAATCATTTAATTGAATGTCTAGGCCGCCATAAACCTGCTTATTTTCCAGGCTTGCTGTGAAAGTATCAGAGGCATCAAAAAATTCGCGCAGTTCAAAACCACCAGGACCAATGTTGACTGGGCCGAAAATAATTTCTGGAATCAATTCACGCAGTTCCAGGTTTGCGCCAGAAGGAGGGTTAAAGCCATATTGAACAAACCCTGAAGCCCGGCTCTTATCCAGGTAAGCTGCACCAAGCTTTAAGTCGACAGCCATGTCACCAAACAGCATCGGCTGAAGAATATCGAAACCACCATCATAGGTGTCGTCTTTCAGGTCACTCCAACTCGTCAGAGCTGAGTCTGTTCGCAACGGCAAACGGAAAACACTATCGAAATCATCATAAATGTAACGATACTGACGACGGAAAGGTGCTTCACGAGATGCCTTTGAATAAGAGGCTCGCCAGTTGAACTCTGTTTGTTCAAAGGTGGAGTTGTCTGTCAAGACGTCCAAGAAGTGCTCGCCAGACAATTGGTTGGTCCATAAGTAGTTCTCTATGTACTCATTGCGGACAGATGTTCTGAGCGTGCCAGGATCGGCTCCAAACTCGCCTTTTTCAATCTGGACACGTTTCGTGCTTTTCCGCAGCACCATTGAAGTGGCTTTCAGTGTGCTCTGATCGAGTTCCAGTCCTAGCGTAAATATGCCATTCAGACCGACATCCCACTCCGTTCTGCGAAGACCGCAATCGTCACCACCACCAATAAACCTCTCACAAACATCGGGTGCTAGATCGGTGCTGGGGGTTAATTCGCCATCAGAAATTTCAAAGGTGCGGAATTCGCCAAATTCGTTCCGCATTTCGCTGCTATAATTGATAGAAGCAAGAAGGCCCAAACTTGAATCTGCGAAATCAAATCTGTCGCCATAGACAGCGTTCAGCCCAAAATCAGGTGCGTTTGGTTCACGATCAACAGACCATATGTTTGGCAGAGACTCCCCTGCCGCTTCAAGTTCAGCCGCTGACAAACCTTCAAGCAAGGCATTGTTGTCAATGATATCTGGAATGGAGCGTGATTTGCCGGGAAAACCGAATATTTCAGAGTTGGGGCCATCATAGCTCAAGCCATCTTTGAAGGTCGCCTCCGAGTTATACCCTCCAGAAACACCGAACTCAAAAAAGCGCTCATCCGGCACAGCCTTTGTGCGCAATTCAATTAGACCACCGCCAAACTCACCCTGGAACTGAGGAGAATATGTTTTCTGGACCAACACTCCGCCCAATAGGCTTGTGGGAAAAATATCCAGAGGAACAACGCGCCGGAGGGGTTCCGGGCTAGGAATTGTAGAGCCATCAAGTGTGGCATAAGAATAGCGACCACCAAGACCACGGACGTAGATGAACTTGCCGGACACAAGACTAAGGCCGGTCACCCGCTGCAATATTCCTGTGACCTCTGAGTCTCCGGATTGGGCAAAATCCACCTCATCAATCAAACTTGATATTTCTGATGTCGCCCTTTTTTCGTCAGGAATATAGACACCCTGAACAACAATTTCTTCTACCTCTTGTGCAGACAATGCAGAAGACATAACCATCATTGCAGATGTCATTAGAGCTGCTTTAAGCCCAGAACGGTTCGCTATCATTTTTGCCACCCAGAAAATCGATATTCTTTAAAAATGGGAAAGGCCGCAGCGATGATGAGGAACAAAGTCTCACGTATCGCCGCGGCTCATTTCTTTCTACGTTTTTAGTCGTTCAACCAGACGGTCCAGCCAGAAGTCCAGTTGGAGCCGCCGCTCTGCACTGCGCCGACGAAGCCAACGCTGTCAAAGAACGAGTCAACCAAGCTGACATCTGTGGCTGTTAGGGCGTTTTCGGCAGTCCCGTTGATAAACCTGCGATTACCTGTTGACCCGTTTGCAGCCGTTAATGTGTTCGTTGTGGTCAGGTCATTGTTGGCCTGGCCATTGACAAAT
This sequence comes from uncultured Rhodobacterales bacterium, assembly GCA_964352705.1. Classification (GTDB taxonomy): domain Bacteria; phylum Pseudomonadota; class Alphaproteobacteria; order Rhodospirillales; family Rhodospirillaceae; genus WLXB01. Next base: position 3,412 of record CAYGSZ010000026.1, on the reverse strand, counting down.
GCCGCAAGATCAAACGGGTCGCCCGCCTCATCATCTGTTGGATCGGTGCAGTTAAACAAAGAGGACTGCACAGTTGTTGCACCGGTTAATGACGTCGCAGAGGTCCCTGTGGCTGTGAACGTAGCAGTATCATCCAAGTCGTAACACGCGTCGCGCCAGTTGGTGACAACTGCATTCCAGATGCGACCTGTTGTGCCCCGGCGCAGGACGATACCGGTATCACCAACAGACGTTCCACCAACGAATGTCACGTTAGAGATTAAACCAGCAGACCGAGGCAGGAAGTCATTATTCCCTTCCAGGTTATCCGCTTCAATCGCACGATCTGAGTTGGGTTGATTGTCGTTCTGATAAACAACGGCATATTGGATTTTGCCGCGCCATCCGAAGGTCCAATCAATCGAGTCATCGTCAGCACCCGTAATTACAAGGTGTTTTGCATTTACTGTACCGCCGAAGAACTCAACGCCATCGTCGGCACCGTTGTGAACCTGCAAGTAATCAATGGACGTTCCAGAGCCTACGCCTTGGAAGGCGATACCATTGAGTTCATCGGTTGCTGTGATTGGGTTACCCGCATATTTAACAACGGTGTAGAACAGGTTTCCGCTGTTGTCGGTGTCATCAACACCGCCGTACAAACCACTGTCACCTTCACCCTCTTCCTCGCACACACCAACCTGGTTACAGGTGTTCAAACGCGCTCGACCATTGATCACTAGGCCACCCCACAGACTGGTATCTGTATCAAGATTTGCCGTGTCATCACTGATTGCGCTGAAAACGACAGGCGCAGTTGCTGTGCCGTTAGAGCGAAGTTGTGACCCGCGCGTGACCACGAGGTACGACTGAACGTTTTCCCCAAGAACACGGACGCCTGGGTCAATGGTCATCACAGCAGTGTTGCCCGAAGCCAAAGGAGCCGCCGGATCTTGTCCAGCATCGATACCGACATCCACGCGACCGCGCAGGATATAGTCAAAGCCGGCAACAAGACGAATGTCTGAGGTATAGACGCCCTCTAGGATGCACTGGGTGCTGCCAGAAGCTGTGGTCCCTGCTGGGCAGCTTGCAGCCGGATTTAAACCAAAGGACCAACCAAGCGTCCAGTTGCCTGGTGCTGTAGAGGTTGAAATGGCACCAATGTAATCCACACTGTCAAAGAAACTATCAACCGCACTGACATCTGTTGCTGTGACTGCAGCTTCGGCAGTGCCGTTCACGAAACCCGATAATGATGAGTTTCCGAAAACGTTATTTGATTGACTGAGAACAAATTGCTCCAGACTGAACGGGTCGCCCGCCTCGTCATCCGTCGGATCATCGCAATCAAACAAAGATGACTGTATCGTCGTATCGCCAGAGAGGCTTGTTGCATTTGTTCCTGCAACAGTAAAAGTGGCGGTATCGTCAAGGTCGTAACATGCATCGCGCCAGCCGGTTGCAACCACGTTCCAAATTCTTGCTGCAGTTCCACGGCGTAAGACGATTCCGGTATCACCGACTGAAGGCGAGCCGCCAATCAAGGTTGCATTCGAAATGAGTGGTGCCGAACGTGGGAGGAAATCGTTATTTCCTTCCAGATTATCGGCCTCAATGGCGCGGTCTGAGTTTGGCTGATTTGGGTTTTGAATGACGAGCAGGTACTGGACCTTACCGCGCCAACCAAACGTCCAATCAAGAGAGTCATCATCCGCTCCGGTAATAACGACGTGGCGGGCATTAACAGTCCCGCCAAAGAACTCGACGCCGTCGTCTGCACCGTTATGGACTTGAAGATAATCAATCGTTGTCCCGCTGCCGACACCCTGGAACGCAATACCATTTAACTCATCGGTGGACGTAATTGGGTTGCCAGCGTACTTGACGACAACGTAGCGCAGCGTACCACTGTCATCGGCATTGTTGTTGCCACCGTAAAGCCCGCTATCACCTTCACCTTCTTCCTCACAAACCCCGACTTGGTTACAGGTGTTCAGCGTGGCCAAACCGTTAATTACAATGCCACCCCATTCTGAGGTGTTCGGGTCATTCGCAGCTTCTCCAGTATAAATGGCGCGCTGTGTTTGCCCGAACTCTGCCGCAACACTGAGGTCTTGCGCACTGGTAAATATGATTGGGCTGGACTGAGTACCAGCAGCTTCAATACGTGACCCTCGAGAAACCACCAGATAAGACTGCAGGTTTTGGCCGTAAACCGTCGTGCCCGGCTGAATGGTCAGGGTGGCGGCCGTGCCGCCAGAACCGTCAGAGTCAGTATTCTCACCAACGACAACTTTTCCCTTTAATGAATAAAGGTTACCTGACTGCAAAGTGACATTCGACGTAATCACACCGGACAGTTCGCAGTGGGTCGAAGAGCCAACAGTTATTTCTGTTGTACCTGTGGGGCATGTGCCCGCACTGGGAGGCGGAGTACCACCGCCACCGCCGCCGCCACCTGTTCCGCCGCCGCCGACGCCGGGATTGGGACCAGAATTACCAGGAGAGGCAATTTCGGTAGAACTATCACTGCAAGCTGCTACTGAAAGTGCAAGGCAGCTCGCGAGTAGAATTCTCATAAATGGTGAAGCGCTGGTCATGATGTCCCCAATGTCAGTGACTAAAAGAAGTTGGGCGTTGAGAGTGGTTTGCCCATTACGTTGATATTGGGGACGACGTATCAGAGTTTATTTTTTGTGCATAGAACCAAGTAATCGATGTAATTTAACTTTAATAGTAACGCTTATTACGGAAATTTTACTTTAAAGTTACAGAAATATTTCAAGTCTACATTGGGTTGGCTCAGCATTGTGGGTTAAATGGCGGGAACCCTCAGCCCCATAAAAATGACAGTAAGCAGCAACATGTCCGTCACAAAAAAGTAGATGACACTTCCATGAATAATGCAGAGTTCGTATTGCTGTTTTTGTTGCCTTTGCCCAAGTTGCCGTCATTCAAACGTAACGCTTTTAACCTGACGCACAGTGGTGATGCACATGCCCCACGTATTGAGACTAAAGATAATCGTCGCAGTCACCTGCGTCATCGGCCTGGCTTTTTCTTCAGCTGCATCAGCCGCCGTGAACTCACAATTTGCCAGCAATTCGCCTGTACAGACAGCTCCAAAGAACTCCTTGGATTACAATGTCTATAAGAATTGGTGTGAGGCAGATCATACCCAGTCAGAGAATTGGCAGGTACAACTCGGATACTGCCTTGGATACTTACAAGGTCTTTATTGGGGGCAAGTGATTGGTTCGCCCGTATCGCAAAAGCCATTCTGTCTGCCCAGTAATTTACAAAAGTCAGACATGGTCGAAGCGCTCAGTATGTATGCGCGCAACCACCCAACACATCTAACTGCTGTCAACATGAGCGCTTCTGAAACCGCCCGTTTAGTCGCTAGTGCGTTTAAAGAACACTTTTCTTG
>CAYGSZ010000025.1:16988-19351 GCA_964352705.1 uncultured Rhodobacterales bacterium | reverse complement strand
GCCCCAGTCATGTGTGGGTCACGTCAGGCGGCGGTTGTTAAATGTTGCGCCGCTTAGGCAGGGCAACCGGAACGCCATCGGCAGCCCGGTAGGCTCGCTCTGCTGTTGCCGCAGACGCCGACATGTCCGACTCAAACACTTGGCTGAGCACACTGCCCCAATCGTCCTTGCCAAAGCCCGACGGCTGCATGGCAAAGGGATCATCTACCATTTGCATCGGCTGGGCCGAGAACATCTCTGCCAGCATTTCCAGGAGGTACATAGAGATGCCCATTTGAGTGGCATCCCCCGCGCGGGCGGCATAACCCATATCGAACGGTGAGTTTGGCCGGTCAGAGAATTGCGGATTTATGTCCGGGCTGGAATTCGCAGCAAGCGTGCCAGGCTCAAACAGGGCGGCCACATCAGCCGTCTCACTGAGGCGATCATTGAATTTGTTTTTCAACCAGTCGATCACCCCGGCGGCGGTACGGGCGAGGCCGCTGTCTTCAAAGAACACGGTTTTGTTTGCATGGGCGGCTGCGGGCAGCACATCCACGGCTGGCTTGGTCGGGTCTTGTTCCGCTGTCGTGACCAAGGCTGTTGCACCCCAGGCCCCAAGGAAGTGAGCGAAGTACAGTTCCGCCGGGCTGGCCTCGCGGCCCAAAGAGGTTTCCAGTGTTTTGGCATTATCGCCAGCGAAGAAGGCGGCAAATTGTGAGGAGACTTCGGGGTCGCGTCTCAGGGCCAGCATCTCCCTCTCTGCGGCTTCATTTAAAACCGTCAGTCGTCCGGTCGCGCTTTCTTTGATCTGCGAGGCGAAGTCGCCCAGTCCGACGCTCTCGCCGTGCTTGCGCATCATGTCGAGCCAGGTGCCGCGTGTGAATTGAAACAGGCCGGTGGCAGAAGAGGTGGACGCCTTGGCGCTTGAATCGAAGCCGCTTTCCTGGGCCGCTTTGGCCAACAGGTAGTGGAAACTGACGCCGCTTTCCGCGCTCGCCGTTTGAATGCCTTTTAAGGTGCGCCGTTCGACCTCGTGGCCGCCGATCCGCACCACGTTACCAGCGTGGTCGATCATGGCAGAACTGTCCCAATAGTTTGTCCCGGCTGAACTCTATGCCGCGAAAGTTACCAGAACCTTACCGGCGGTTCCGGTCCCTATTTTGGCCCCACTTTGTAGACAGACTCTTGACGTTTCCGGGCCGGGTCTGGATTGTCGGTTTATGACGTCTTATTCCATAGATTATATGGCTCTGGCCCTGAAACAGGCCGAAAACGCCGCAAAAAACGGCGAAGTGCCCGTCGGGGCGGTGCTGGTCGATTCGACGTCAGGCCAGGTGATTGCCTCAGCTGGTAATCGGGTCGAGACAGATCATGACCCCACGGCCCACGCGGAAATGCTGGTGATTCGCGCAGCCGGCAAGGCTCTGGGTGAGACTCGTCTGCCGCACTTTGATCTTTACGTAACGCTTGAACCTTGCGCCATGTGCGCCACTGCCATTTCTCATGCCCGGCTGCGGCGTGTGGAGTTCGGCGCCTATGACCCTAAAGGCGGCGGCGTTGAGCATGGGCCTAAAATTTTCACCCAGCCCACCTGCCATCATCGGCCTGACGTGATCGGCGGAATTCGGGAACAGGACTCCTCGGTCTTGCTCAAAACCTTCTTTCAGGATCGCCGGTGATACACGCTACCCGGCATTCTATCGCGCTTGCACCTGAACAACGGGTCGTTAGGATAGAGGCATGATTAAACGTGCTCTTATCGTTCTCAGTGCCTTGTGGTGTATTTCAATGGCACAGGTTGCCCTGGCCCAGGCTGCCTTGGCCCAAGACGACGACCTGCGTCCGCGCGCCTACGTCGGCCGTTATATTCAACTGGACCCGATGATGGCACCGTTCCAAACCGCAAAAGGCATCCGGTATGAGGTTGTCACCGTGCGTCTGGTCATTGGGGCAAATTCAACGGCGCGCTACGCCTGTTTCGTCGCGCCAAAACTGCATGAGCAAATCATGTTTTTTCTCTGGGACCGCGGTTTGTCGACAGCAGATTTCGAGGGCGAGCGTCAAGCTGGACTGGCAGCGGATATTCTGAAGTACGTTGGTGAGCAAACGGATCCGCGCTATTACTCAGCCGTGGAGCTGGCCGGTGGGTATGAAGAAATGGATGAAGCCTCGCAGAACCTGTCTAATCTCTGCAAATAGCTGTCTTAAAGTTTAGCCAGCCCCTCCAGGCCACGTTGCCACACAGCCATTGACCGCGCGTAGACGGCCTCTCGCCATGGCGCAGAATCCGGACAGAAGGCCTCTTTCAATTCTGCTTTGACGGTGGCGGCGAACTCAGAATTCAAGTCACCATGCAGATGTAACCAGTTGTCGGCCCGCAG
>CAYGSZ010000025.1:13901-16888 GCA_964352705.1 uncultured Rhodobacterales bacterium | reverse complement strand
CGTTCCACAGCACGCCAGCCGATATCACGACGGCAGAACCCACCTGGCCAATCGATGGCGTCCACCGCTGCGTAGGCATTTGATTGCGCTTCTGTGACCGTTGCTCCCATGGCCGTTACACCAAGCACACGGCCCCCAGTCGCAGTCAGGTCATCGCCGTCCATTTTGGTGCCAGCATGAAACACCACCACATCGTCTTGCGCCGATGCTCTCTCAACACCTTTGATGACAGACCCTTTGTCATAGCTGCCGGGATAGCCATTGGCCGCCATCACCACCACCAGGGCGGCTTCGTCATGCCAGCGCAGATTAAAGCGATCGAGTTGTCCGTCGGCGGCGGCAACCAGGGCCGGGAGAATGTCAGACTTCAGGCGTCGCATCAGCACCTGGCACTCCGGGTCGCCGAAGCGGACGTTGTATTCCAGAATTTTGGTGCCCTTTTTGCCAATCATGAGTCCGGCAAATAACACACCGACATAAGGTGTGCCCTGGTCTGCCATGGTCTTTACGGTTGGCATAATAATGGTGTGCATCACCTCTTCCGTCAGGGCGTCAGTCATGACGGCTGCGGGCGAATACGCGCCCATGCCACCCGTATTGGGGCCGGTGTCGCCGTCGCCAACGGCCTTGTGGTCTTGCACAGAAATCAGCGGCAGGGCGTTGGTGCCATCGACCAGAACAAAGAAACTGGCTTCTTCACCCTCAAGAAACTCCTCAATGACGATCTCATCGCCTGCGTTCCCAAAAGTTTTATCATTCATCATGGAGTCGACTGCGGCGTAGGCCTCTTCGACCGTGTCACAGAGAATCACGCCTTTCCCGGCGGCCAAGCCATCGGTTTTCACAACAATCGGCGCGCCGTGCTCGGCTATGTAGGCTTTTGCAGCATTAATATCTGTGAACCGCCCGTAAGCCGCTGTGGGTACACCTGCACTGGCCAGCAGGTCTTTCATATGAGCCTTCGAGCCTTCTATGGCCGCTGCTGCAGCGCTCGGGCCGAAGGTCTTGATTCCGACGGCGCGTAATTGGTCGGCGAGACCCATCACCAGTGGCGCTTCTGGTCCCACAACCACAAAATCGATGGATTTTTCCTGGGCGAACGCGACCAGCCCCTCAATGTCTTCTGCGCCAATCGGCACACATTCGGCGTCCTGCGTAATGCCTGCGTTGCCAGGCGCGCAATACAGTTTGTCGCATAAAGGAGAGGCTGCGATAGCCCAGCACAAGGCGTGTTCACGGCCCCCGCTGCCGACAACCAAAACTTTCATGACAAACTCTCCGGTATTTGCTGTTGCATTTCTTCTCCACCGAAGGCTTTTTAGCACGAGATTAATGCGGCAACGCAATGGCACGCTTTATCAAGAATTTTTAAGGCCAAGCAGGGATAGGGATATGGTTAAATTTGATCCAGTGGCTGATACGATCACAAGCTTTGAACAGTTAAACACGCTGTGCGACTCCTTGCTGGTGCCAGGAACGCAGATTCCACCTAACGCAGATATTCAGCTTGCCAACGGATTGTTGCAGCGGAATTTTGATAGCCTGAAAATTTCTGCCGCTGCTTTGGCCTTGCTCGGGTCGAATCCCCGAATTGTTGAGTTTGTGGAGAGCGCTTTATCGGGTGATACGGCCCTGCTCGACAGAAATTTCGAAGATGGGACGCTGATTGCCTTCCTCAACACACCGTTGATGAAAGCGCTGCTGCGCACAACGCCGATTCCCAGTGTGCCTGTTGAGCGTCTGCTGATTTACGTGCGTCATCGGTTATTGAAGTGTGTGATCGACCCCAACTGGCAGCCTTTCGACGAAGCGCTGGAGGCCGCGGTTTCAATGTCAATCCATAGCTTTCTGACTGAGTATATTTTTCCTGAGACGCCGGAAGAAACTCAGCTGATCGAACGCGCGCAAGAGTCGCTGTTTAACAAGATCGGTGAGGCCCCTAACCTGTTTGCTATCGCTATGGTTGGTGCGTACCGGTCTCTTATGACTTTACCAATCGGAGCCAGCCTCCACGAAAGTCATGACTTGGCATTGGATACGCTGACGGAAGACTTGTTTCGTGTTCAGATTGCCGAACCGCGCACTGAGTTGAAGTTGCAAAGCGATATGCCGCCGCTGACGGACATCACAGATAACGTGTCGGAGTCTGTCCAGGCTCAATACGAAGAAAACCCCTACCCGCGCTGGACGGCCCATATCGATAATGATTCTCTCTCCCCCGGTGAGATCTTCATGGGTGCCTGCAGTGGCATTGATGTGGCGGCGTTCGGTGAACCTGACAAACCTTCTTTGCTCATCGCCGGATGCGGCACGGGCCGCGTGGCCATTGAAGAGAGTCTGTTGTGGCGGAGCGGTGAACTTTTAGCCCTGGACCTTTCCACGGCCAGCTTGGCCTTTGGTCAACGGCGCGCAGAAGAGTTGGGCTTGGACCACATCACTTTTGTACAAGGCGATGTTCTTGAGTTGGCTCAGCTTGAGCCGTCTTTTGACTACATTGCATGTACGGGTGTTTTACATCACATGGCTGACCCCTTGGCAGGGTTGCAGGCTCTGGTTGATGTGTGTCGTCCTGGCGGAGTGATGCGCATCGGCATCTACAGCGCGCGCGGCCGTGCAGCAATCCATCATGTGCGCGATGCCCTTGGCGATAAAGTTAAGTTGACCTCGGCTGAGGATATTCGTGAGGCCCGTGAGGAACTGGTTCAACAGCTGCTCTCTGGAAGCGCCAGCGAACACGTGCAACATGTTTTCGCACGGCTGGACATGTATTCATTATCGATGTGCCGTGACTTGTTGTTCCATGTGCATGAGCAGGATTTCACAATTCCTAAAATCAAGGTCGCCCTACAGAGCTTGAATTTAAAATTCTGTGGCTTTGTCGATCCAACCGGCGCGCTGATGGATAAATACTTGGCCTTTGCGCCCATCGACCCCATGGGGTTGAATTTAGAGTCGTGGGATAGGTTTGAAGCGGCGCACCCTCAGAC
>CAYGSZ010000025.1:0-13801 GCA_964352705.1 uncultured Rhodobacterales bacterium | reverse complement strand
GCGATAAACAACGTCGTTAACGAGAGTGGCCCTGACGTATCCTCTAGACTGTGCGACAATGGCGGCATGATGAGATGCACTCCTTTGACCGCTTTTATCAAAACTGCGGTTCTGTCTTTGGCTGTTGCGATATTCAGCCCCAACGTCGTGTCTGCCCATGCAGAAACGACTCTGAGGTTGGCGATCAACGGATTGCCGCCGAGCCAGTTTAATCCCTACCGCAACACCGGCCTGCCCTACGTCTACACCTGGAGCGCGGTGTTTGATGGTCTGACGGCCATAGATGCTAAGGGCAATGTTCAGCCAGCCCTGGCGAAATCCTGGGAAAACATTGATCCGCTGACCTGGATTTTTCATCTGAGAGACGATGTCACGTTCTCCAACGGACGTCCGTTCACAGCAGACGCTGTCGTCAATGTGGTCGATTTTCTGTCCGGTGAGGAGGCGACGCGCGAAGTGGTCGCCCGAATGATGTTTTTTCTTGAGTCCGCGCGTGTGATTGACGACTTCACGGTTGAAATCAAAACGTCGGTGCCGACGCCCTTGCTGCCCAGGTTTTTTCCGCAGCTTTACATGGTTGAGCCGGATTATTTTCAAGGTGTCGGTCTCCAAGAGTTTTCTGGTGCCCCCATTGCAACCGGACCTTTTATTGTTGAAGACGTCAGGCCGGAGCGGGTGGATTTTCGCGCCTTTAAAGAGGGCTGGCGTCCCCCTATTGCAGATCGGCTAGAAATTCTGTCCGTACCTGACAATGCAACGCGGGCCTTGTCTGTTCAGGCCGGACGTTTTGACATCGCGCTCCAGCTTGGCCCCGACGAGTCAAAAACCATACAGGCTCAGGGCGGCACTCAGGTGACGTGGCGGGATGCGGCGGTCTGGGCCTACAACTTTTTTCCAGAGATACAACCTGCCCTAAAAGATGTGCGTGTGCGTGAGGCCCTGAATATTGCTGTTGATCGTGACGCTATTATTGCGGCCCTGCTTGACGGAGCGACCATCCCGGCCACGCAACCAGCACCGCCGGAGGTTTATGGCTTTAACGCGGATTTGCCCGCAATCCCGTACGACCCTGATCGTGCCCGCCGGTTGTTGCGCGAAGCCGGATATGGAGACGGCTTTAAACTTGAGATGGAGGCGGTTTCCGGGTCTAGCGCCAATGACAGTGCCGTCAATCTTACCGTTGCTCAATATCTCAATGACATTGGGGTTGAGATGGAAATACGGACCATCACCGTCAACCAACTTATTCGTAATGTTGTCGAAGGCACATGGACGGGGTCGGCGTTTGCCTTGCACTTTAACTTTGAGCCAACGTCCGATGCGCTGCGGGCGCTGGATACGCACTCCTGCTTGTGGACCAATCCCTGGTATTGCAACGAGGCGGTGATGCCTCTGATTACGGCGGCACAAACCGAATTAGATCCGGCGCTGAATCTATCCTTACGACGTGATATCATGAAGTTCTACCGCGACGACTGGGCGGCGCTGTATATGTACCAGGCTCCTCGTTTTGCGGGAACGGCCCCTGGTGTGACGGGCTTGAACGTGGTCAACAATGTGATTTCATTTGACCGTATTGTGCTTGGTCAGGTGCCGTAAAAGGATTGGATGACATGAGTCTTCTCGTTTGGGGCGTTGCCCTTGTTGCGTTGTTTTTCATTGCCCGCCTATGGCTGCAAAGTCGTGAAGATGATGACGACGAACTGGCTGACCTCGTTCCACCGCCGCATGGCGAGCCGCTGGAGACACTCGTGTGGCCAGTTGTCGGCGAAACCCAGCTCAATGAAGATGGATCATCCCGGCAAGAAGCGATTGCCAAGTCAGCCGAAGGTATGCCCGTTGAGATTGAGTATAGCAGCGGTGGAGTGAGTGGTGCAGGCAGCGCGAGGGTTATGACGGAATATGGGCAAATCGGCACGTTGAGAAATGATGCGGTCGAGAAGCTCCATCAGCTCAAAAAACATCACCATAAAGTAGAGGCCTATATTCGCGAGTTAGACGGTGGTGATGATGAGGGTCGTATCCGATCCGCCAGTCTGCAAGTTTACGTCTACAAAGCTTAAGAGAAGAGTTTTCAGCACCAGATTATGAGCACCTCAACACCCTCCCTGAACGTTCCTGAGTTCACCGTTTCAGAAGTCTCGTCGGCATTGAAACGCACCGTCGAGGATGCGTACGGCTATGTCCGTATTCGCGGTGAGATTTCTCAGCCGAAGGTGGCTGGGTCCGGGCACTGCTATATGCGCCTCAAAGACGAGGGCGCCGTGATCGATGCGATCATCTGGCGCGGCAGTATGAGCAAACTATCGCACCCCCCGGAAGAAGGCATGGAAGTAATCGCCTCGGGCCGTCTCACCACCTACCCGGGTCGTTCGTCCTATCAGATTATCATCGATAGTTTTGAACTGGCGGGCGAGGGCGCGCTGCTCAAGCTTTTGGAAGACCGCCGCAAGGCGCTGGCCGCAGAAGGTTTGTTTGCGGAGGAGCGCAAAGTGCCGATCCCGCGTCTTCCCCAGGTGATTGGTGTGGTGACATCGCCCACCGGCGCGGTCATCCGCGATATACTCCACCGCGTGAAAGACCGCTTTCCGCGCCATGTTCTGGTGTGGCCTGTGCGGGTGCAGGGCGACGGGGCGGCCGAAGAAATAGCCGCTGCGATTGCCGGATTTAACGCGCTGCCGGAAGGGGGCGATATTCCCAGGCCAGATGTGTTGATTGTCGCCCGCGGTGGTGGCTCTCTGGAGGACTTATGGGCGTTCAACGAAGAGGTTGTCGTGCGTGCTGCTGCAGCATCCGGTATCCCGCTTATTTCAGCGGTGGGGCATGAGACTGACACCACGTTAATTGATTTCGCCTCTGACCGCCGCGCGCCGACGCCAACCGCTGCCGCAGAGATGGCCGTTCCCGTGCGCCTGGAGCTGGTTTCCCAGGTTCAAGAGCATGGCGTGCGCCTGGCCCAGGCGATGAACCGCTTGCTGTCGGAAAATACCTTGAACGTCAAAGGGCTGGGACGTGGCCTGCCCAACCTGACAGACTTGGTGGAGCGCAAACAACAAGACCTGGATGGTTTGTCGGGCCGCCTCAGCACCGGGCCAACGCGTTTGTTAGGGTCTAAAGCACAAGATTTATCCGTGGCGTCTGCCGGCCTCAAGCCGTCCCATTTGGGCCGTGATGTGAAGCGTTTTGAGGGCGTGATCAAGGACTTAACGGCCAGGCTAGGCAACGGATTAAATCGAGATGTCACGCGCTATGATGGTCTGCTTGAGGACTGGTCGGCACGGCTTGGTGTCGCCTTGGGCCGCTCTGCGGAGCGTGCTGGCGAACGGCTTGACGGCATGGTTGCGCGGCTTGAGTCGGTCTCGCCGCGTCGGGTGTTGGATCGGGGGTATGCGCTTGTCACCGACGCTGCAGGTGATCCCATTACAGATGCTGCACATGCAGAGTCAGGGGCGACTTGGAGTGTTGCGTTTCGCGATGGTGCAGTGGGGGTGACTGTGGGCAGTGGTGCAGAGCCGTCGGCTTCCACGACGCTGATAAAACCGAAAAAACCGAAATCAAAAATAACACCGTCAGGGTCACCAGAACGGCAAGGGAGTCTTTTGTAAATGCGTTTGATGTATGTGCTGATCACGGTGTTCAGTCTGGGTGCTGCCACGAGTTATGCGCAAGAGATTGCAGTGTCTGGCCGTTTGGAACAAGGCGGTCTGGCTTTTGGGCAAGTCGCACCAGACACCCGCTTGACCGTTGATGGCCAAGCCGTTTCGGTGTCTGAGCGGGGTGTGTTTGTCTTTGGCTTTGACCGGGATGCCAAAGGCACAGCTCAGCTTGAGGCTCACTATCCCGACGGCACAACGGTGCAACAAACATTGGTGGTCGCCCCACGCGATTGGAAAATCGAGCGCGTTGATGGCCTTCCTCAAAATACTGTGACGCCTGATCCAGAAACCGTGAAACGGATTCAATCGGAAGGCAGCATGATTGTCGCCGCCCGTAACCGTACCGAGCCGCTACCGTTTTTTGTCACAGGGTTTTTGCAGCCCGCAGAGGGGCGCATTTCAGGAGTATTTGGCAGCCAGCGTATCCTTAATGGCCAACCACGGTCCCCGCACTCGGGGCTGGATATCGCGGCTCCCACTGGCACGGTCATCCGTGCGACGGCGGATGGTGTTGTGAGTCTGACTCATGACGGCATGATCCTCACCGGTAAAACCATCATGATCGATCACGGTTTTGGATTAGACTCGGTCTATATTCACATGAGCGACATCAAGGTCGAGCAGGGTCAGGCCGTTCGCCAGGGTGATGTGATCGGCGCCATCGGTATGACTGGTCGGACCAACGGGCCACACCTGCATTTCGGTATTTCCTGGTATGGGGCCAAGCTTGATCCACAGACGGTTATGGCCGCGCTACCTGCGGGTCAGAACATCTTTCAATAACGACTCTATTGCGGGCGAGTTCTCCCAGCGCACTGCCACACTCAAGACGTTAACCTGCTGGCGCTGATCAGGAGAGAGCCGCATGGCGTCTTTTTCCGTGGTCACGGGCAAAGCATCCAGTTCAAAGGCTTCGTCTAGAATCGGTTGGATATCGGCCGGCTGGTAGAGATGATGGTCGTCAAAGGGATGCGCTGCGATCACCTTTGCTCCGACACTGACCAACGCATTAAAGAACTTGTCTGGCTGCCCAAGTCCCGCAAAAGCAACAACCTTACGACCGCGCAAATGAACGGCATCTGCCGTCGGGTCCAAGTGACCTCTGATTACCTCAAGTTGCGGTGGCAGGCGGTCAATGAGATCGGTCTTATCAGGGCCCATTAGGATGATACTATCAGCCCGCGCCAATCCAGCGCGGACGTCTTCGCGCAATGGCCCTGCCGGTATAGTATGATGATTACCAAACCCGGTTGCGCCATCAACGACCACCAGAGCACAGTCCTTGTGCAGGCTGGCGTGTTGGTGGGCATCGTCCAGAAGGATAACTGTTGCGCCCTCTGCGACCGCCTGAAGTGCTCCGTCTGATCGTTTGCGGGCGACCCAGGTCGTACCATCGCGGGCATGCAGCAAAGCTTCATCGCCCACATCCAGCACGGTGTGAGCATCCGCATCGACGCGCACGGGGCCAGCAAGACGCCCTCCATAGCCGCGCAACACAACAGCCGGTCTGTGACCTAGGTCTTTGCAGCGCTGTACCAAGTCGCGCACGACTGGTGTTTTACCGGTTCCACCGACAGTCAGGTTACCAATCGAGATCACAGGCACAGCAACCTGCACAGGGGTTGAGTATTTCAGCCGCCAGGCCGTCGCTGTAGCGTAGAGTTTCCCCAGCGGAGCCAGCACCCGGACGACAGGACCGCCAGTCTGCCAAAATTCAGGCGCGCGCATTATTGCTCTCGTCGTTATCCACACGCTCAGCCGGCGCAATACAGGCCTGTCCAACCACCGTATCAGCTCTGTTGCTTGCCGCAGTCAAAGCGTCTTCAAGCTCCTGGCGTAGGCGCGCAAAATCTTCTGACGTGCTTTCTTTTGGAACGTTGATGGGGGTGCCCCAAACCCGCACGCCGTGCGAAAACGGCAGGGGCACAATCAATCTGTCCCACGAGGATAGAACTTTGCGACGGCTGACCGATACCGCCGCCGGAATAATTTTTGCGCCTGAGAGCTTTGCCAGGGCGAGGGGGCCATCCCCGGCGCGCATGCGGGGCCCGCGCGGGCCATCCGGTGTAATGCCGACAGAATCACCAGTCTTCAAAAGTTTGACCAAGGCTCGTGTGGCGCTGCTGCCGCCCTTCGAACTTGATCCGGTAATTGTCGAGATACCAAACCACGACGCGGTTTTAGAAATCAATCGCCCATCTGCATGGGATGAGATCAGCATATGAAAATGCGCGCGCGAAGACCAGCAATAGGGCATCATGAGCAACCGGTTATGCCAAAAGGCGATAATCACAGGCTCCGTGCCATTCCACGCTGCCTCAGTGGCTTCACGGCCTTCGTCGGTCCACTGACTGGTGATCTGCACCAGCCATAGGTATATGGCAGCCAAAGCGCCTAAAAAGCTTTGCACCAGGGTGTTCCGGAATATGGCTTTGCGCACGCGTTTCATGCGATTCAGCATTGCCTCATAAAAAATTATAAGCCTTATCTAGCTCATTATAGACTATCGTGTTGCATGGCCAGCGCTCGCAGCACTCAAAAGCTGCGACACATAGCCATGCGCATAACAAAGGGAGAGCGAAAATGAACGGTAATAAGGGTTTGATTTTAGTGGTCGTCGTGGCGATCGTCGTCATCGGTGCCGTGGTCTTTGGATTAGGGGGCAACGACGACAAAGGAATGGAGGCCACCGTCAACGATGCGGTCGAACAAACACAAGATAAGGCCGATGACATGGCGGATGATATGTCCGATGCGATGGATGATGCCTCTGACGCGATGGAAGATGCTTATGACGACATGAGCGACGCGACGCGGAAAGCCACTGAAGATGCCATGGAAAACATGGAGAAAATGGCTGACGATGCCGCTGAAGCTATGAAAGACGCGGCGGACAGCATGGAAGATGCCGCAGACGAAATGAGAGAAGACGCGAAAGATATGATGCCCAATCAGCAATAGCGAAAAACACCTAGGCCGCTGATGTTTGTTCCCTCGGCCTGTCGCTGGCGGCTTTATCCATGGGAAACTTATCGTCTGCATTGAACGGATACACATTATCCAGGAATTGCTGGACGCTGGTTTCCCATGAGAAGCCGAGCGCATAATCGCGACAGGTTTGTGGATCTGCTTTGAGGGCGACATGAACCGCATGCTGTAGGTCTTCACTCAAGCAGCCCACCGGGGCATCACCAATCACGTCCAGCGGTCCTGGTACCGGGAAAGCCGCCACCGGAACCCCTGAAGCCAAAGCTTCCAGCAGCACCAGGCCGAACGTATCGGTGCGGCTAGGGAAAACGAAAACATCGACCGCCGCAAAATGTTTGGCTAAATCTTCGCCCTCTTTGCCCCCCGTAAAATGCACATCAGGATAAGACTTACTAAGGTCAGCCAACTGTGGGCCGTCGCCGACGACCAATTTGGACCCTGGCAGGTCCAGCTCCAGGAAAGCCTCAATATTTTTTTCAACGGCAACGCGTCCGACGTACAATGAAATCGGTCGGGGCAAGTCGAGAAAGTCCTTGGCCCGGGGCTTGAACAACGCGGTATCCACGCCGCGGGTCCAGCGCTTGATGTTGGTCAGTCCCCATTTAATCAGTTCATCCTCAATGGTCTGCGTGGCCACCATGATGCCTTGTGAGCCGCCATGGAACCAGCGCATCAGCTTGTAGGTCCAAGCGATCGGAATGCCAAACCGCGCGTGCACATATTCTGGAAACTTGGTGTGAAAGGCGGTGGTGAACGGAATGTCTCGTTTCACACAGTACGAACGTGCCGCCATACCCAGCGGACCTTCGGTGGCGACATGCACGACACAGGGACGAAACTGTTCAATGATCTTCGCCATCCTGCGACCAGGAAATAGCGACAGCGGAATTTCCGGATAGGTCGGACAGGGAATGGTCCGGAATTGATCTGGCGTGATGAACACAATGTCGTGCCCATCACGTTCAAGATGCGACTTGAGCGTGTTTAAGGTTCGGACGACGCCATTGACTTGGGGGAACCAGGCATCGGTGACGAGGAGAATTCGCATTCTTTTGCCTTACTGTACGCTTCAAGGGGGGTGAGATCGCGCATGTCTGTCCAGGTCAGGATTTCCATGGTGCCGTCGTAGTGTTCGACCAGGGCCGTGCAGCTTTCGACCCAGTCGCCGTCATTGCAGTAGAGAATACCGTCGATTTCACGCATGGCAGCGTGGTGGATGTGGCCGCAAATCACGCCTTCTGCGCCTTTGCGCTTGGCCAGTTCAACCATGCCTTCTTCGTAATTGCTCATGAACTGAACAGCGTTTTTCACTTTATGTTTGAGGTAGGCGGACAAAGACCAATAGGGCAAGCCAAGCTTCCGGCGCGCAATGTTAAACCAGTGATTGAGCGCGAGCGCTGTCACATAGGCGTAGTCACCAAGAACGGCCAGCCAGCGCGCATAAAGCATAATGCCATCACATTCGTCGCCGTGGATCACCAAGAAGCGTCGACCATTGGCTGCGGTGTGAATAATTTCGCGGCGGACATCAACCCGGCCAAACTCGTTATCCACATATTCTCTGGCGAACTCATCATGGTTGCCGGGCACGAAAAAAACTTTTGTGCCTTTACGCGCTTTGCGCAGTAGTTTCTGAATAACATCGTTATGAGATTGCGGCCAGAACCAGGTGCGTTGCAAACGCCAGCCATCAAAGATGTCGCCAACCAGATAGAGAAATTCAGACTCAGTATGTTTTAGAAAATCGAGGAGGAAATCAGCTTTACAGCCACGGGTGCCCAGATGAATGTCTGATATAAAGACAGACCTAAATCTGAGGTTTTCCCCAATGGTCTTCATGACCGCTCAGTACGTTTTCTGTACATGAACGCTTCAATGAGTCATCGTGGTCGCCAAGTAAAGGCCCGCGAGTGGAATGCCTCTAATAGTTCACATGGCTGTCACGGAAGTGAAAAAATATATCTGTATTGATGCAACAAATGGCGCACATGCGCTCAGCGACACACCCGTTTAAGGGATCTGCTATGTCATGCTGTGATACGGTTCATCGCCGCGTTGCCGTTGTTTTTAATCCCGCTGCTGGCCGGTCCCGCCGACATCGCCTCACAGAGGTTGCCGACAAACTTAAATCCCTCGGATGTCATGTGACCGTTTTGGAGACGACCGCTCCGGGTCATGCCGAAGAGATTGCGCGCTCTTTGAATGATGCTGATTTCGATGTCATCGCCGCGGCCGGCGGCGACGGCACGGTGAATGAGGTCGTCAATGGCCTCCATGGCAAGTCTGTTGCCTTGGCTGTGATACCTCTGGGCACGGCGAATGTGTTGGCTGATGAAGTCGGGTTGGGCCGAAAAACAGAACGCATCGCTGAGGCAATCGCCCATGGGGCTGTTCGCCCTATTCGTGTCGGCATAGCAAATGGCCGTCGTTTCGTGATGATGGCGGGGGCTGGGTTTGATGCAGAGGTTGTTGACGGCGTGCGCCTTGATCTCAAAAAAGTCATTGGCCCGCTGGCCTATGTCTGGGAGATGACTCGCCAAGCTTTTCTGTATCGCTTCGTTGGCTGTGATGTGCAGATTGATGGTCAGATGTATCACGCGATTTCAGCCATTGTATGCAATGGCCGGTCCTACGGTGGACCCTTCACAGCAGCCCCAGAAGCGGATTTGGAAGCGGACGACTTTCAGGTGGTTTTGTTCGAACGCACCGGTTGGTTCAATGTCCTGCGCTATGGCATGGCTCTGATTTTTGGGCGGCTGCCTTATTTGTCTGACGTGCGCATTGTGCCAGGCCGTCATGTTGTAATTCATGGGGGAGAAGGGGCTCCTGTTCAAGCTGACGGGGATATTCTGGCGCGTTTACCGGCCGATATTCAGGTTGATGCGGAGTCGGTCAGGTTTGTGTTTCCCGTTTAAGCTGGCGAAACCTTTAAAAGCCCTGCAAATTTACTGTTGCACGAAATTAAATTCTGATAACAATTCGTCCCCACCAGCGAAAAATAAGGTGGTTCATCGGCTCCTCTGCCACCTTAATGGCTTTGTGGCGCTGGATTATATCGACGTATAACGCGATATTGAGTCGTCAACCCATCCCAAGAGGCGCTAACACTAATTTTATTAATAGCGAATCTGCCAGTCTTGGGGCTGGTAAACAGTTTGTGTGTGGTACTGCAATGACTAAATCATGGCTCCAAATTATCTTGGCCCTTCTTGTCGTTATTCTCGCAAGCGCGGGGTTTTGGCTTGCTTTGGACCGTCCACTGCCGGCACCGGATTGGAATGGTAAGTTGGATGGGGTGTCTTATAGCCCGAGCCATATTTATACTGAGGCGGGTCTTGATACCGTCCCGCGTGAACGAATCCGCGCTGACTTAGAACACCTGTCGCGTTACACTAAACGCGTCCGCACATACACCGTTGATCGCGGCTTTGATGTCGTGCCCGCCGAAGCGCAGCGGTTGGGTTTGACCGTCTCGTTGGGCATCTGGCTTGGTGCCGATGAAACGCTCAATGAACGGGAAGTCACTCTCGCCATTGAGGTCATCAACAAGTACCCCAAAGTGATTGACCGTGTTTTTGTCGGCAACGAGGTGGTGTTGCGGGCCGATTTACCGGCTGAGACGTTGGCGGCTTATATCGCCCGCGTGAATCGCTCGGTTCCTGCATATATAGAAGTTGGCACAGCCGATGTATGGAGTGTTTGGCTTAACGAACCCATCATCGCCAAGCCGTCCGAATTCGTCGGCGTGCATTTGCTCCCGTACTGGGAGGGCATCGCCTTAAAAGATGCCATTGACTATATCGAAGACCGGGCAGATCGGATTACGAAGGCCTTTCCGACGAAACCGCTGGTCATTGCCGAAACGGGTTGGCCCTCTGAAGGCCGGATGCGCGGAGGGTCTATTCCGTCCCCGGCAACAGAGGCCGCGTTCCTGCGGACCTTTCTCGATCATGCCGAGACCAACCGCTACGATTATTACATAATTGAAGCTTTTGATCAGCCGTGGAAAATAGAAACAGAAGGCGCTGTCGGCGCATTCTGGGGGCTATTTGATGCGGAACGAAATAGTAAAATCGATCTGAGCGGTGCGCTCACATCATTTGAAGAATGGCCAATATTTGCTGCTGCGTCAGCCATAGCACTTATGATTCTCGGCGGCATTTTGCTCGCGCGCCTGCCATCGGTCCGGTTTATGGGATACCTCACGTTTGGCGTGGTGATTGGCCTTGTCGTGCTGATGACCTTGCTGATCATAGACTCAACTGTTCTTGATTATGCCGACGTGAAGCTCGTTATTGCGGCCATCATTATTCTGCCCACCGGTGGGTTTGCGGCAGCATTCATTCTCACGGAAACGGCAGAGTTGGTTTCAAGCCTGTGGCGGCGGCAACGGATCGCGCTGCCAGAGCCGATCAAGGATTTCGCGCCTTTCGTATCGATACATGTGCCAACTCACAATGAACCGGCAGACGTTGTCTGCCGCACACTCAAACAACTGGCGGCGCTCGATTATCCGAATTTCGAGGTTATCCTCCTTGATAATAATACCGCTGATGAGCGTCTTTGGCGCCCAGTCGAGCGGTATTGTGCGTCACTCGGTTCCAAGTTCCGGTTCTTTCATATGGATGGCGTGAAGGGCTTTAAAGCGGGCGCTTTAAACCGGGCGCTTAAGATCACAGCCGCGCAAGCGGAAATCATCGCGGTGATTGACTGCGACTACCGGGTTGAACCCAACTGGCTCAACGTTGCGGTGCCGGGATTTTCTGATCCCAGTGTCGCTGTGGTTCAAGCGCCTCAGGATTATCGTGATGCCGGTGAAAGCACCTTTAAGACCATGACCTATGAAGAATATGCGACGTTCTTTCAGGTTGGGATGGTTGAACGCAATGAAGACAACGCCATCATTCAGCATGGCACGATGACAGCGGTCCGACGCTCTGCGCTGCTCGAAGTCGATGGCTGGAGTGAATGGTGTATCACTGAAGATACCGAACTGGGTCTTAAGCTGCTTGAGGCCGGATACCGATGCGTGTACATGCCCGTCAGCCTTGGTTGCGGCCTGATGCCCGATACATTTGCAGCGTATAAGGCGCAACGGCATCGGTGGGTTTACGGTGCTATGCAGATACTCAAACATCATTTCCGCATTTTGATTTCACCGAGCAGTAATCTGACTCTGGTCCAGCGGTATCATTTTGTCGCCGGTTGGCTGCCGTGGTTTGCCGATGCATTTGCGCTGTTGTTCGGGTTTGGCGCGCTGATTTGGTCCGCTCTTATGGTCATAGCCCCAAGACAATTTGATGTGCCCATGATCGCTTTGTCCTCCATTGTTATCCTGCTGTTCCTGACCAAAAGCCTCAAGACGTTGTGTTTGCATGCGATTAAAACAGGCCACGGCGTGGGGTCTGCCTTTACGGCTGCCGTCACAGGTATGGGGTTGTCGTGGACTGTCGGGCGTGCCGTCTGGGTCGGCTTGTTCACATCCTCCCAGCCATTTCTGAGAACCCCTAAGCGCGAGGGATCTGCTGCTATGGTGCAAGCCTTAGCGTCGGTGTCGATGGAAGCCGTGTTGTTCTCGTTAACCGCTTTGGCAGCGTTTGCTGTAGCCAAGACATCTCAAGACGGAGATATCGCCGCGCGGGTGTGGGTGGCTGCGCTGGTTGTTCAATGTCTGCCACATGGCCTTGCTGTTGTAACGGCCAGTATCAGTGGTTTGTCAGACCATAAAGCGCCGACGCCCTTCGATCAGGAAAGCCGCCTTTCTCAACAAGTTTGATCAACTGCCTGCGACGCTCATCGCCTCAATGCGTACTGTTGGGCTGTCTATGCCATAGCGCAGATTTAAGTCATTGGCGGCTGTCATGGCCATGAACATCTCTTTGAGATTACTGGCGATGGTGATTTCGTTCACCGGATAGGCCAGTTTGCCGTCTTCAATCCAGAAGCCCGAAACACCTCGGCTGTAATCCCCGGTCACCCCGTTGACCCCTTGACCAAAGGCGTCCGTCACATAGAGGCCTTGGCCAATGTCGGCCATCAGTTCGTCTGGTGTTTGTGGGCCGGGCACCAGATTGACGTTGGTCACCGCCGGCGAAGGACTGGAGGAGGGGCCGCGACTGGCATGACCGGTCGGGCCGAGGCCGAGCTTGCGGGCCGAGCGCAGGTCTAGCACCCAGGTTGTCAAAACGCCGCCGTCAATTAAGTTTCGACCTTTGTTTGCCAGGCCTTCCGCATCACAAGGTTTTGAGCGCAAGCCACGGGCGCGGTGCGGGTCTTCCACAATGGTGATGCTGTCGCCAAACACGGCCGTGTCCATTTTGTCTTTTAAAAACGTCGTGCCGCGGGCGACGGCGCTGCCATTGATCGCTCCCAAAAAGTGACTCAACAGACCTCGTGCCGCGCGGGCTTCAAAGACAATCGGAAACTTGCCGCTTTTAACTTTTCTGGCGCCAACCTTGCGCACAGCCCGCTCCCCGGCGGTCCGGCCAACGTCTTCCGGTGAGCGAAAGTCCTTTGCGTAAACGGCAGAGGTGTAGTCGTAGTCGGTCTCCATGCCGGTTTCCACATTGCCTGCCAAGACCGAGGCCGAGAAGGAACCGCCTGTGCTTTCATAGGCGCGTTGAAAGCCGTTGCTGGCGGCAATGGCCACGCGGGAGCGTCCCCAACTGGCTTGCGCGCCTTCCGAATTGGTCACGCCTTTGACAGCACGCGCTGCGTCCTCGCAGCTGCGCGCGGCTTCAATTAGGGCGTCCGTCGGCATATCGTCCGGGTCGCACATATCAAGCTCGGGCAAGTTCAGGGCTAACTGGTCTGGGTCAGCCAGGCCAAGGAATTCGTCTTCAGGAACGGTTTTGGCCATGGCAACAGCGCGTTCGACCAGTTCGTCTAAGGCTTGGGGAGAGCGGTCAGAGGACGACACAATGGCCTGTTGTTTGCCGATCAGAACCCGCAGTCCGATATCGCCGCCTTCAGAGTGTTCCAACTGTTCTAGTTCGCCGAGGCGATAAGTTACAGAGGTGGACTCGCCATCTGCTAACATGGCGTCCGCAGAATCAGCGCCCGCCGCTTTGGCTTTGGCGATGAGATCGGTCAATATCGTAAGGGACTCGTCAGACACGTGCTTCTCCAAACTTACGTTTTATCTTTCCAAATCGGTT
>CAYGSZ010000024.1:0-19918 GCA_964352705.1 uncultured Rhodobacterales bacterium | reverse complement strand
CCAACGCCATCTACGTTGGTGACGGCGCAGATATTCAAAATTGGATGCACGCCATCCTGCGTATTCGCAGCGCGCGCGGGTTCATGGATCATTATCCGCTTGGGTCTATGGGAATCGGTACGCCCCTAGCCATCGGTGCTGCCGCAGCTGCGCGTGATGAAAGCGAGGCAACCGGCAAGCCGCCACGGCCTGTTGTTCTTGTAACCGGTGACGGTGCGTTTGGCTTTTATGCCGCCGAGTTCAATGCGTTGTCCCTCGCTGGCCTTAAGCTCGTGTGCATTATTTCTAATGATGGAGCGTGGGGCACCGAGAAGCACGGTCAACTGAATGCGGTTGGTAAGGCGATCAACTGTGAACTCGGACAATGGGATTACAATTTGGTCGGGCAAATGTTTGGCGGACGCGGCGAGAAGGTCGAGTCTCCAGAAGACGTTGGGCCTGCCTTAGAGCGTGCCTTTGCTGCGGAGACTTTTAGTGTTGTGAATGTGCTCACCGATCCCATGGCGGGGCTTGTCCGCAAGCAGGATCCGCGCGTTCAAACCGTGGCCTTCGAAGATTTGGTTTCCAGCCTGAAAACCCACCACACCCCTGACGTCGCGTAAGCCAGGCAGAAATTTAGCAAAGGAATACTCATGCCAGCGAAATCAAACCAGATGACCGGCGCCCAGTTGATCCTAAGGGCGCTCAAAAAATACGACCTGACAACGGCTTTTTGCTTGGCAGGCACTGCACATGGGCCATTGCTGGTTGAGTTGGCGAAAGACAAAATCTCAGTGATCTCTGGTCGCAATGAGTCGGCCACTGTTGGTGCTGCCGATGGTTATGCGCGGGTGACAGGAAAACTTGGCGTGGCGCTGATCAATGCGGAACATGGCCTGCCCAACGCCATGACGGGCATTCTGACCGCCCAAGAAGCATGTTCACCGGTGATTGTTTTGCTGACCATGCCCTACGGCAATCGGGCCGATGCGCAAGGCGGGTACCCGTCCAACGTGCTGAGTATGGTGTCGCCTTTTGTGAAGTACTGCCAGTTGGTCCCAGATGCTGATCGGTTGCAGGAATACATTGAGGTCGCCGCCCGGCACGCGCTGTCAGGTCGCCCGGGTGTGGCCGTTCTTGGCGTGCCAAATGGGTTTCAGACCCAAGCTATAAATTATGCTGAAGGTATCAATCCGGATGCCACTGTCGCACCAACATTTGAACCCGATGCAGACGCGATTGCCCAGGCTGCGCTGCTGTTATCCAAGGCGAAGCGCCCTCTCATTCTTGCAGGATCTGGGGCGGCTTTGTCCGGCGCCGGGGATGCCCTGCGCAAATTTACAAAGGCCTACAACATTCCGATCTTTGCCAACGCACTGGGACGAGGTCTCGTGCCGGAAGATGATGTTCTGAGTTATTCTTGGCCGCTGGCCAATAGTTCTGCAGCGCCGGCGGATGTGATTGTGGTGCTGGGGATGCGCCTGACTCAACGTATGGGCTATGGCCTTGCGCCGCGTTTTGATAAGAACGCGAAGTTCATTCAAATTGATGTGCATCCAGAAGAGATTGGGCGCAATCGACCTATTCATGTGCCGGTTGTCAGCGATGCCAAACAGGCCGTTCAGTTTCTGCACAAGGCGTTGAAAAAGCTTAAAACCAAGCCCAAAGCTGCGCCGACGTGGATTAAAAAAGCGATGAAACCGCGCTTGGACCGTATTCAAGAATTGGCGACCAGTCCTGTCGGTGGACCCATTCAACCCTTTGATATGGCGCGCGCTGTGACAGCCTACATGCCGAAGAATGCGATTTATGCAGGCGATGGGGCTGACACCCAGAATTGGATGCATGGATTTCTGCGCGTCAAAACGGAACGTTCTTTTCTTGATCATTATCCCGTTGGCTGCATGGGAACGGTGCTGCCTTTGGCTGTGGGCGCAGCGGCGGCAGCTAAAGAGGAAGCGGTGAATACCGGCAAAAAACCTCGTCCAGTTGTGCTTGTCTCAGGCGATGGCGCGTTCGGTTTTTACTGTAGCGAGATCAATGGCGCGGTGCAGGCTGGCCTACCTTTGCTGACCATCGTTTGTAATGACGGTGCCTGGGGCACCGAGAAACATGGTCAGATTATGCAGCTTGGTGAAGTGGTCAACTGTGAATTGGGCCATAATGATTATCAGTTGATTGGAGAGGCCTATGGCGCGCTTGGCCTCAAGGTCGAAGATCCGGCTGAGTTAGATGCGACAATGAAAAAAGCCTACAAGGCGGTGACCGATGGGCCTGTGGTTGTGAATGTCATTGTGGATGGCATGGCCGGCTTGGTCCGCAAGAAAGAACCGTTGGTTCAGACGATTGCGTTCAGTGATTTACTAGCTGGCCAAAAGGCGCAATACGATTTGGATTAACGTCTTGTACGGTCGAACTCTTAAAGCCAGGCTGAAGCCAGAACCCAAAAAATACCCACGGGGCAGACAAATCGCACCAGGAAGCGCCAGGCTTTAAAGGTGATTTCGCTCATGCCCAGTTCGTGCATCAGGGTGTCTGACTTCATCCACCACCCCGCAAAAATGGCGATCAGCATGCCACCCAAAGGCAGAAGAGCTTGGCCGGTGATGTAGTCGACCAAATCTAAAATGCCGGTTGTCTCAAAGCGGTCGAAAAAGCCCAACAGGTAAACCTCAGCCCAGATGCTTGTGGATAGGGCAGAGCCAACCCCAACCGCCCAGACCGCTGCGCCGATGGATAAGGTCGCGCTTCGCCGCGTCCAACCCTCGCGTTCTTCAAGCCAAGACACAGGCACTTCCAAAAGTGAGATCGCCGATGTGAGGGCGGCAAAAGCCAGCAATACAAAGAAGCCTGTGCCGATGATTGTCCCGCCGGGCATTTGGCCAAAGGCTAAGGGCAAGGTGACAAACACCAGCCCAGGTCCAGCTTCTGGATCTAGGCCATTGGCGAACACGATCGGGAAAATCGCCAGGCCGGCCAAAATGGCAACCAGTGTGTCGGCAATGGCTATCAACGCGCATGCGCGCGGCAACGGAATATTTTTGGGCAGGTAAGCGCCGTAAGTAAACATGATGCCGATGCCCACGCTAATTGAGAAAAAGGCTTGTCCGATGGCAGCCAGAACCACGTCCGCATTTATTTTTGAAAAATCAGGCGTAAAGAGGAACCCGAGTGCTGCGGCAAAATCACCTGTGGCGATTGCATAGCCACCGACGATCAAGAGCATCACAAAGAGGGCAGGCATCATAATGCTGACGGCCCGTTCTAAGCCGGCTTTTATGCCGCGGATCACGATGGCGATGGTCACCGCTATAAATGCCGTATGCCAGAATAGAACGACGCCAGGGCTGGCGAGCAAAGTGTTGAAGTCCGCATTCACAGCGGTGGCATCCATACCGGTAAAGCTGCCGGAGATTGTTTTTGGCACATAGGCAATCACCCAACCGCCGATCACGCTATAAAATGATAGAATAAGAAACGCTGCTGCAACCCCGAACCAGCCGACAATGCCCCAGTTTTTTGAGGCCCCAACTTCTGCCGCCGCCTTTTGCATAGAGACGGGCGCACTCATGTTGCCGTGTCGGCCAATCATGGTTTCTGAAATTAGAACCGGGATAGCAATCAGGACGACGGCCGCAAGATAAATAAGGACAAACGCGCCACCGCCGTTGGTGCCGGTCATATAGGGAAAGCGCCAAATGTTGCCAAGGCCAACGGCCGCGCCGATGGCGGCCATTAAAAATGTTGTGCTCGAAGACCATTGCTCGTGCCTAAACGCCATGATCAATCCCCTCTCGATGCGTCATCCCATATGCTAACGGATATGGCTGTCAGGGCAACACATCCGCTAGAGCGGACAGGATGCGTCGCGCTGTTGGTTTAGGTGCGTAATGTTCAATCGCCCAGGCCCGTCCAGCTTTAGATATCTCCGGCCACTCTGCGCGTCGTTCCCAAATTGCATCCGCTGATGCAGATAAGTCCGAGAGTTCTATGGGCATATAATGCGTCCATGCTTCGGGCATGACTGGCAGGTTAAATCCTGACGTCTCGAAATTGAGGTGGATGGGAACACAACCACAAGAGAGAGCTTCCCAAAATCTCCAGCTGTCCCACCGCAGTACCGCCGCAGTATCGATGTGGTCGAAGCTGTGCTGTGCGAACAAATCAGGTTGGTTGTTTTTAAACCAATGGTTGCCCATGATCGGGCTATAAAATTCTCCGCCGTATGCAAGACAAAGCGCAGAGCGTTCGAGCGACTTAAGATAGCGCGCTGCCGGTACATTTAACTTGGTCACAGGAATGTTTGCTGAGAGGGCTGGCGTAAAGGCCAGCTCCAAAAGTGCGCGCACACCTTGGTGCAGGGTTGGGCGAAAGCTGTCGAGCACGACTTGATCGCGCTGGTTTGTAGCAAGAATTTCTGTAGATGTATTGCAAAGGTGTTTGGGCAGTCCGAAGGCGATGGGAATGCGCCGTCCGGGTTTTATGGCTGCCGCGCTGTCGTGGGCGACAAACAAAAGATGCGGCTTTGGCACATCGCAAAAAATGCTGATGTCACTGGTGGTGATGTAGCCGACAGGAGCGGGGTCTACACCCTCAAAACGAACAAATGCATTGGTCGCGGAGATGTCTACCAGATACGCGGAGAACCCGGTAAGTGGCTCAGCGTGAATGGTTGAGAGATCAAAGTTAGCCAAAGGTGCTGACGCCGGGCGTGATGTGACCTGTGTTGCATTGGTCTTTACACCAATACCTAAATCCAGCAGTCCTTCAATCAAGCAGCCCGAGAAATGGGTCAGAGTTTGATCTGGAGCGTGAATGTAAATGCCACGTGAAAACAATGATTTAATATCTGAGTCTGGCATGTCACATACTTGAGATTGCGTCAGTGTTGATCATCCTGCACGATCACGCCTAAGACGCAAACCTAAGGTTGGAACTTTGTGTATGGCTGAGGTTCATTTTACTGCACATCTTAGCACTGTCGCTCCGCCAGAGCCGTTGCGTGTGGATGGTGCGACTGTGCGTCAGGCGCTTGAGTGCGTATGGCAATCCCATCAAAAACTCAAAGGATATGTTCTCGATGATCAGGAGCGGGTGCGCAAGCATGTTGCCATCTTCATTGATGGCACTTTAATTCGCGGACAGGCAGCGTTGGATTATCCGGTCGGGGACTCGACGGAAATTCATGTTCTACAAGCGTTGTCCGGCGGGTGTTTGTAACAGGCGAGGGAGGCGACCATGGAAAACCGAATGTTTGCGGCGACACGAAAAGGACTATTGGAATACACGCGCGAAGGTCAGGCCTGGACTCACCGCCGAACACATTTTTTGGGTGAGCCCGTGACCAATGTTCTGCACGATGCGCGTGTTGGCACGCTTTATGCCGCGTTGGACCTGGGGCATTTCGGCGTTAAATTACACAGATCACAGGATGCAGGCGAAACGTGGCAAGAGCTTGAGCCACCGAAATATCCCAAAAGCGAAGCCGCTGACGCCCCTGCCTTATCATTACTTTGGACTCTGGAAGCAGGGGGATCAGATCAACCCGGACGCGTTTGGGCCGGAACTCTGCCAGGAGGGCTCTTTCGGTCTGATGACCACGGTGAGACCTGGGTTCTCAACGAGAGCTTGTGGAATCGACCCGAACGAGAGAAGTGGTTCGGCGGCGGCATGGATGAGCCCGGCATACATTCCATATGTGTCGATCCGCGGGACAGCCGTCGCGTTGCAATTGCGGTCTCCTGTGGTGGTGTATGGGTCACAGAGGATGATGGCGACTCATGGCGGATCGGATCGCAAGGCTTGCGCGCCGACTATTTGCCGCCCGAAGCCGAGTTTGATCCGGTGACTCAAGACCCGCATATCATGGTTCAGTGTAAAGCTGCTCCGGACGTTTATTGGATTCAGCATCACAATGGCATTTTTAAGTGTGAAGATAACTTAGACTCCTGGACTGAAATCACGGATTTTGCTGTCTCGAAATTCGGGTTTGCCGTTGCCGTTCATCCGGACAATCCAGACATCGCTTGGTTTGCGCCCGCTGTTAAAGATTCAGCGCGTTATCCCGTTGATGGGAAAGTTGTCGTTACACGCACCAAAGATGGCGGTAAATCTTTTGAGGTGATTGGCAACGGGCTTCCTCAAGATCAAGCCTTTGACTTGGTTTATCGTCATGGCTTGGCTGTCAATGATACGGGTACGGAGTTGCTGATGGGCTCAACCACTGGCTCGCTTTGGAGTAGTGAAACGTCAGGAGACAGTTGGGTTTTGGTGAGCGCTCATCTGCCTCCGGTGTATGCGGTCAAGTTTGGTTAGTGCCTGGGGGTGTGATTGGAGAATCAATTTTATCCCGGTCTAACGAATACTGCGACAGACAAATGCAGCTCAAAACCAACGTCACGGTGGGAACAAGCATTGCGATATCAATTGCCATAAGGGCTTGAGCGGATTGCTCTGCCTGCTGCCCTCCTTGGGATTCAACCCACCCCATAAGCCCTAGAAGCAAGCCAAGAACTGCGGGTCCAAAAGCAAAAGAAAATTTCTCAATGGTCGTGTAGACACCTGCAAATATGCCTTCGCGGCGTAGGCCAGTGCGGCGAAAATCATATTCAATCGTATCTGGCAAAAGCGATTGCCCGATCAGCAACAAGCCACCCGCGCCTATACCTGTGATGACGGCGCGCAGAGCAATATACCAGTTCGGATCAGTTGCTGAGCCCAACACCCAAGAGGCAGAGGCGAGCGCGAAAATCGTTGATGTGAAGTAGTAGCAGTTGGTCTTGCCAAACTTCTTGCTGAGTGCAACCCAGGCAGGTTGTGAGGCCATGGTCGCGCCCGCCTGGAACAAATAATATGTTCCCAGATCCGCATAGGTTACGCCCAGAACACGCGTGAAGAGAAGCGGTAACGCCGCGATAAAAATTGAGAACCCAAACAATTGGGTAAACTTAACCATAAGCAAAACGACGAAAGGTTTGTTGCCGGCCGCCAGTTTGATTTGATCGCGCAAGGAATAGCTATGATCTGTTGTGTGTTCGGTGAATTTAGCATCGTAAGTGGACCAGAAACAGAGTGTGCAAATAGCTATAATCGCAACGCCGACAACTATCGACATCACCGAATGGCCAAACAACCCGCCTCCGTAATAGGCGATGATAGCTGGGCCGAGCACTGATGATAAAAGCTGCCCCCCGGCAATTGCGCCAACTCTGAAGGACATCAGGGATGTCCGTTCGTCATAACTGCTGGTCATCTCGGCGGGCATGGTCAGATAGGGAACATTGAATACGGTGTAGGCGGTCGCATTAAGAAGGAGTGCGACCAAGACATAAAGAAGCAAAGTGTTTTGAGATTCAAAAGTCGGGATGGTGAAAATCATCATGAACGACACCCCGGCCAATATACCTCCGAGCATCAGGTATGGCCGTCGTCGGCCCCACCGACTTTTTGTGCGGTCGCTTAAGACTCCCATTAAAGGGTCTGTCACCGCGTCATAAATTTTCGACACCAAAATCAACACCCCCGCTGTAACAGCGGGTATGCCAACAAACTCGATCAGGAAGGTCAGCAGCAACAGACTGACCGCATTAAACATGGCTGACATGGACAGACTGCCAAGGCCCCAACCGAGTCTCAGACGCAGCGGCATGGAATTGGCAGCGATTGGAGCATCAGTCATATGCAGTCATCCATCCCCAGGCACATATAATCAAGCTATTGTTCCACAGATGATCGTTGAGGGCGATGGCGCAGCGCTCGCCTGTTGGCGGCTGGATGAAATCAGGGCTTAATCAAAGCCTAATTTGGATTGCTCGACAAAGGGAACAGGCCGGATGAAAACCTGCGACACACTTCTCCACGGCACAGTCATTACGATGGACCCAGAACGTCATGCCTATTTGGACGGTTATGTCGCGGTCAAAGATGGTCTGATCGTTGAGGTGGGGCGAGCCTCTGACTGCGCCTATGAAGCGACTGAAACCCTAGGTGGCGAGGGGCATATCGTCATTCCCGGTTTGGTAAACGTGCATGCGCATCTGGTCCAGGGCTGTATTCGCGGCATGGCAGAAGGCACGACATTCGAAGAAAGATTGTTCGGCTTTTATTACCCGATGACCGGGGCTTGCGATGAAGAACGCTCCTATGCGTCCGCTCTACCGCCGGTGTTGGATTTGGTGCGGCGTGGCGTCACGACAACGGCGGATGATCACTTCACCCACGTCCACAAACGCTCAATCGATGGTGTTCTGCGTGCCGTGCGCGACTCTGGTATGCGGTGTCGTATGGCCCGGTTAATCCTCAGTGATCCGGATAACGCGCCAGATGGTTTTAGGGAAGATTTGGATGTTGGTCTTGCTGAGACCGAGCGGGTGAAGTCTGAATGGGAGAATGATTTCACCACGGTTACGGCATCGACCATTGGCATCACGTATTGCACACCAGATGAGTTTAAAACCATTTGGCAATGGACGGTCGATAATGATCGTCAGTTTGATGTGCATGCACCATCGGTATTGGATACAAAATATCTGGCCGAACGTCGGGGGTGGGAAGGCGGTTCCTTCGAGTGGATGGATCATGAGGGCATTCTCGGGCCTAACGTGATCGCCGCCCATGCGCAAAACCTGCGTCCAGGCGAGGCGGACATGATCAAAGCCCGGGGTGCGTCTATCGCGCTGGTGCCAGATATGGAGCAAGTCCTCGGCTTGGTCGATTTTGATTCTCGGGCGTTTCTGGAGGCCGGTGTCACCTGTGGCATCGGGCTGGATGGTCCTGTTGTGGCCTATGGACATGATTTGTGGACAGCTCTTCGGGCTTTTCTCACAGCTCAGCGCATGGGTGATCAGCACCGTAAACAGATGGATGATACGGGGACCAAATGGACCGGCTATGAAATGTTGTTCGGTAGCGCAGAGTTGGCCCTTGAATTGGCGACCATAGGTGGGGCTAAGGCCCTCAATATGGACGATAAAATAGGATCGCTTGAATCCGGCAAAGACGCGGACATCGTTCTGATTGATCGTCGGGGCGAGACGCAGATGTCACCACCTGCAGCGCTTATTCCCAATCTCATTTATGGCAATGGCCCGTCCACCGATGCCGTGTCGCGGGTCATGGTGCGCGGTAAAACAATCGTTCGCGATGGCGAGCATGTGGCGTTGGACCGCTTCGAGGCCATAAAAAATTCAGATGCATTACAAGATAAATTGCTGGATGAAGTGGATGCCCGTAAATTTGTCCGAATGCGATCGCCGTATACATGGATAGATGCGTAGTCATATGAATAGGGGTGCGGTATTAACACCCCTAGGTCGACAAAGAAGGTTCAAACATGGCTGTGAAACGCAATCCGCTGAAGCTCAATGCGCTTCAACTCAAAACACTGACAATCCTGCAAGCCCTCACTGAGCCAGAAGAGGGTGCCGCGGCGGAGGGGGAGCGAGCCATACCCATGCTGCCGCCCGCTCACGGCAACCACTTTCATGTGGGGCCTCATTTGGTGATGGGCAGCGATGCCACCGGCCTGCATAATCCAGCGGTTTGGAGGGTGCTCACTAGAAAAGGGTTGGTTGTTGGCACGCCTCCTGGCGCTATCCTGACGTCTGAGGGTGTCGCATATGAAACTGGCCTCGCGCAAAAGATACTTCACAGCCACGATCACTAGCAGGATTCAGCTCGGTTTCGATCACCATTCAGTGAGCGCCTTGTGCGCCTATGGTGTTGCTCGCGGTATTGCGTTGTAATCACTTATTCTCAATAGACCTAACAACAGGTTGAGGCATTCACTGGTGATCCAATCGAATAGATATGTTGTCGGCTTAGCATGCGTCCTGCTTGGTCTTTCTTACGTTCAGGCAAACGCCCAAGACCGTCCTTTGAAAATGGCAGTTGAGAGCCGCGCGCCAGCCTATGGAAATCCATACACACAGGCGTTGCCGAGCATCTTGCATACGTTGTTTCCTGTGTATGACGCCCTCACAGACCTAGGCGAAGGTGGAGAAGTTCTCCCGGCCCTGGCGGAATCTTATGACCGGATTGATGATTTTACGTGGCGCTTTAACCTCCGGTCTGATGTCACATTTGCCAATGGGGAACCGTTTAATGCGGAGTCTTTCAAGCGTAATATTGATTATCTTTTAAGTCCCGAAGGCCAAACCACTTACGCGGCTTCTTTGATCCCAACAGTTGAGCGTGTGGAAGCCGAGAGCGAATATGCTGTCCTGATCGTAACGCAAACAAGAGATGCGATCTTGCCGCGCCGTCTCAGCACAATTATCGCTGTGCCGGCTCAGGCGTGGGAAGATCTCGGCGCGTCAGAGTTTAGCCAAACTCCGATTGGGTCCGGGCCTTATCAGATTACGGATTGGGGTGAGTCCAGCGGTATTATTAAATATGAAGCCTTTAATGGCAGTTGGCGCGGCGCACCAAATATCCCGCGGGTTGATTCCTATGTTCAGGCCGAAGGCGTGGCGCGGAGTCAGGCGCTGCTGTCAGGTCAAGTTGATATGGCAATGAATGTCGCCATTGATGAGCTCGACTATCTCAAAAGTGCAGGGCAAAACGTTACGGTAATGATTACGCCAGTGGTGGGGTCTTTGGCGTTTTCAAACCAAGATCCAGACTCCCCCTTTAAAGACATTCGCGTGCGCAAGGCTTTTAACTACGCCATCGATCGTGACGGTATAGCAAAATTCATTTATGGGGGGCTTGTTGAGCCGACCGGTCAAGGCACAACCCCTGATGTTTATGGGCACAATCCAGATGTAAAGGCATATCCTTATGATCCAGAGCGTGCGCGTACCCTTTTGGCAGAAGCGGGTTATGCAGACGGCATGAAGTTGCGCGCGCGTGTGACACCGGGCCCACCTGTGCTGAGTATCATGTACCAAAAAGTTGCTGCCGATCTTGCGGCAATTGGGGTGCAATTGGACATTCAGTTTGCTCAAGGACCCAGCTGGGTCCAGATGTGGTTCTCGGGAGATTGGAAAGACGCAGACATTATTTCTTCAGCCTGGTCCAACTCAACATTCATGGATGCAGCGCGTGGATTTGAGACCTACTCTTGTCTCCGCCCAAACCCGTTTTTCTGTGAACCTAGTTTAACCCCCAAAATCGAAGCTGTTGCCGCAGAATTTGATGACGCCAAACGGTTGCAAATGCTGTTGGATATTTCCCTGGAAATGCATGACCTTGCGCCTGTTCTCTATCTTTTTCCCACCACCCAGAACCTCGTTTATGGCGACGATCTTACCGGGTTGGAGTTCATCGGTATTCGGGCACAGCTCCACAAGCTGAAGTTTCAATAGGCCATGCCATGGTTGGGTTATATGGCTGGCGCCGAATTTGGTCTGTTTAATCCGCTTTAGGTGAGTTTCACGAATAGCCTTCGTGAGTCCGGTATGCTATCCGGACGGCCTTATGCTGACCTTGCAAGATATTACCGTTCGTTTGGGTGGAAACGTGATCCTGGATCGCGCGACCGCTGCGATTCCACCGAAAAGCCGGGTAGGTCTTGTTGGTCGCAACGGTGCGGGTAAGTCTACGCTTCTCAAGGTGATGACAGGCCAAATTGAGCCCGATGGCGGTTCCTTTAGTTATCCGAACAGCACGCGGGTCGGTTATTTGGCACAGGATGCGCCTGGTGGGTCCGTGACGCCCATAGAAACAGTATTGGCGGCCGATAAAGAACGCTTGAATCTACTAGCGGAAGCAGAAACTGCGGAAGACCCGCACCGCATTGCAGACATCCATGACCGATTGACCATGATCGACGCCCACGGGGCACCTGCGCGAGCGGCCCGTATTTTAGCTGGCCTTGGCTTTGATGAAGCGACCCAGAATCAACCTATGGACTCGTTCTCTGGTGGGTGGCGCATGCGTGTCGCTCTGGGGGCTTTGCTATTCTCGGAGCCTGAGCTTCTGCTGCTTGATGAGCCATCCAACCACCTGGATTTGGAAGCTGAGCTTTGGCTGGAGTCTTTCCTAAAAAATTATCCCGCAACCCTGGTGGTTGTAAGTCACGAGCGTGATCTGCTGAACAATGTGGTCGATCATATTTTGCATGTTCAGGGCGGTACGGCGACGTTCTACCCTGGTAATTATGATGCGTTCGAACGCCAGCGCCGTGAACGACAGGCGCAAGTTGAATCGATGCGCGTCAAACAGGACAGCAAACGCAAAGAGTTGCAGGCCTATGTGGATCGCTGGCGTTACAAGGCGCACACAGCAAAACAGGCCCAAAGTCGTATGAAGGCGTTGGCCCGAATGGAACCCATTGCTGCAGCGGCTGAAGATCCGTCGTTGAGTTTTAACTTTCCAAGTCCCGGCGAATTACGGCCCCCGTTGATTGCGCTGGATAATGCCAAGGTCGGTTATGTCGCCGATAAACCTGTTCTTTCTAATCTCAATCTGCGGATCGATCCCGATGATCGCATCGCTCTTGTGGGTCGTAACGGTAATGGGAAGACCACCCTGGCCCGTCTGCTCTCGGGCCAGTTAATGCCGTTTGAAGGTGAAGTTGGCCTAAGTACAAAGCTGCGTGTTGGTTATTTTGCGCAACACCAGATTGAAGATCTCATTCCTGACCAGACGCCGGTCCAGCACATGCTGCGTGTGATGCCCGATGCGAAGCCCGGTGCTGTGCGTGCCCAATTGGGGCGCTTCGGGTTCTCAGGAGAGATGGCCAATCGTGAAGTTGGAAAAATGTCGGGCGGCGAGCGCGCGCGGCTTTCATTGGCGTTGATCACACGGGATGCACCACACATCCTGCTCTTGGATGAGCCGACCAACCACTTGGATGTGGATGCCCGCGAAGCTTTGGTGCAAGCCCTCAACGCTTACAGTGGCGCTGTCATTATCGTCAGCCATGACCGTCATTTGTTGGAACTCACGGCAGATAGATTGGTTTATGTGGCTGATGGCACGGCTACAGAATTTTCGGGCTCGCTGGATGATTATCAAGACTTGGTCATGGGGCGCAGTACGTCGGCGTCTCAGAACTCTGACGCATCCGAAAAATCTAGTGGTGGAAATCAAAAGCCGGCAAATAAAAAAGAGCAGCGCCGTCTGGCGGCTCTTAAAAGGGATCAAACAAAAAACCTGCGCAAAGCCGTTACGGACGCGGAAGCTGAGATGGCCCGCTTGAACGCCCGCCGCAGTGCTGTGGATGAAGCGCTTTTTAAGCCGGACGCGGCCACGGGTGAATTCCAGGGAAAACCGATGTCGATCCTCATGAAGATTCGCGCTGACGCAGAGCGCGACCTTGGTAAGGCCGAATCCACATGGCTCAAAGCCAGTGAGGCGCTTGAACAAGCAGACGTGTTGTAAAAAACGGTCTACGCGCTAGGCTGTTGCCAACTTGCTTACCGGGGAGAAATCATGACAGCAGCACAGATGACCTATTGGCTGACCGTCTTAGTTGTTTTTGTTGGTCTCTATTGGCTGGGGACCCACAAAAAAATCACGCTGTGGATGCGCGTTCTTCTCGCGCTTGCGGTCGGTATCCTGGCTGGCTTTATCTTTGGCGATGTTGTTGAAACAACCAAGTGGGTCGGCGATATGTTCGTTCGTCTCATAAGAATGTTGGTTGTTCCGATTATTTTTACCACGCTGGTCGCGGGGCTTTTGTCCATGGGAGATCCAAAAAAGCTTGGGTCCATCGGTGGCAAAGCAATGGCCCTTTACATGGCGACCACAGCGCTGGCGATTTGTATCGGCCTGTTTCTGGGGGTCATATTCCAGCCCGGTGTCGGCGTTGAGTTGGTCGAGGCGTCATCGCAGGCTATGCCAATCGCTGACAGCGCGGTTGAACGCTTCTTGGGGATCATTCCCATAAATCCTATTGCGGCAATGGCGGAGGGGGATGTTCTAGCGATCATCTTGTTTTCCTTGCTTTTCGGCGTAGGCATTCTGTTGGCAGGAGACAAAGGCAAGCCTGTTGGTGTCGTCATTGCCTCCGCTGCTGAGGCCATGCTCAAAGTGGCCCATATGGTTATGGAACTGGCTCCATACGGCGTGTTCGCCCTTGTTGCCTGGGTGGCTGGTACAATGGGGACCGAAACCATACTCAAGCTGTTGACGCTGGTGGTCGTGGTGTATTCCGCCTGTATTCTTCATGCGGTTATTGTGTATGGAGGATTGATCCGGCTTGTCTTGGGTTTACCGCTGGTTCGATTCTTTCGGGGTATCATCGACGCCCAAGCCGTTGCCTATTCTACAGCATCCAGTTCGGCCACCTTGCCTGTTACGCTCACCTGCGTCGAACAGAACTTAGGTGTGAAGTCGACCGTCGCTTCGTCTGTGATTCCCCTAGGCGCAACGATCAATATGGATGGCACCGCGCTCTATTTGGGAGTTGTTGCTGTTTTCTCTGCACAAGCCTTTGGTATTGATCTTGCTATGGCCGACTACATCATGATCGCTTTGACGGTGACGTTGGCGTCGATTGGTACGGCTGGTGTGCCTTCTGCATCTCTATTTCTATTATCAACAATACTCCCGGTGATTGGCATTTCCGTTGAGCAGACGGCACTGATTGTTGGGCTTATCTTACCGATTGACCGTATTCTTGATATGGCTCGCACAGCCGTTAACGTCACAGGCGATGCAGCAGTGGCGGTCGCTGTTGCCAAATTTGAGGGTGAGTTGGACGAAGAGATATATCGAAAAGTTGCGACCGTATAATTTTTTACCGTAGCTAAGATGTTTCGAAATTTTTCTAAAGAATGGTGGGCCAAAGTGTCTCATTTACGCGCAGTTTTCTTTTCAATCTTTGTCATGTCTATGGCGTCATCAGGGTATGCTCAGATGCATTCACCCGAAGAAATCGAGCAAGCTAAGAACGAGATTTGGGCACTTGAACAGTCCATCTACGCAAGCCGTGGTCAGGGAAATTTTCAACCTTACATTGACGGTGCGTCTGAAAACTATATTGCCCCGCGTCCGACGGGTGGGTGGACTCCCGGCAAAGGTGGCCTTCGCAGAACAGGTGAAGGCTTAAAAGGGAATGGCCAAGAAAAGCTCGATATGAACTTTAAGGCGTTTACTCTACATGGCGACACGGCAGTCATATACTACCTGAACAACCGCACCATGCGACCGGACGGTGAAGTCGTCGATGAATGGTACGAAGTTATACATGTGTGGGTGCGTGAGAAAGGTAACTGGCAAATCTTGGCCAGCATGCCTAGGTTGGCCTCTGGCTACGAGCCGCCTGCTGGCGAATAAACTTACTTCAGGGTTTGTTGCGCGATACGCGTCACGGTTTCCTGATCTATGTCTATCAATAATGGAGCAACGCAATTGCCAATAAAGGCGAGTGCTCCCGGGTCCCCATTCTCTTTACGGCCATATTCGAAAACGCGTTCTCCTGTGACGGATTCCCAAAATGCGCCAACGACTTCTACAAAAAATATGAGTCCGATGTCTGTGTTGTTTTCGGTTTTGTCTGACAGCGCTGTGAAAAAATCATTCTCGTAAGCGGTAATAGCAGAGAGTACCAAACCGATTTCATCAATCAGGATGTCGCCTGCCATGAGGGAGTTCTTTTTTGTATGCGGGTCGAGATTTTCTGTAATGGGGTGCCCTGTTGTTTCAAGGCGCTTATAAATTTTCCAACGGTCCCAGAAGTCCAGGCCTTCAAGTTCGCTTCTTAAGCGTCGGGCGATTTCAGACGTTCGCGTGACTGTCCGACATTTAGGCGCTAAATCTGCTGTGCCCCCTCCTTGTTTGCCGCTGTAGCGCAGATACAGGGCTCCTGCGCTTGTCAGCGTAGACCGGAGCGAATTTGCAACGGATGACAGGCCATGGTCGCGCGCAATCTGGTCAATAACCTCAGTGCTGTATATCTGGGTGAGTTTATCGATAAACGTGGCGCGCAGGGTTTCTTGTTGAGTCGCTAGGTCTTGAGTATCCAAAGCAAGCAGCCAACATTGTGAATGTAATAATTTGAACTGAGATGGCTAAATTATCTCAATCACAAAGCGTTAGCGTTACGAAATCGTGACGGTTTAATGAAGCTTGCTAAAACGGCCTATGCTCTGGCTTATGAGCGCTTCTATTGCATATGGCGAACATAGATATTTTCAATGTCCGCATGGCTGACTGTGGAGGGGTCAATTTCCTCTAATAGGTGTCCGGCCCGCATGATACCGATGCGGTTGCCGACTTCTTTGGCACGGAAGATATCATGGGTTGCCATAAGAATGGCGGTTCCGTTGCTCTTCATGCCTTTAAGTATTTGAGCAAATTCGTTGCTTGCCTTCGGGTCTAATCCGGAAAACGGTTCATCTAAAAGCAACGCTTTCGCTTGTTTTGCAACCGCAACCGCAATGCCTGTTTTCTGCCGCATGCCTTTTGAATAGGTGGCGATTCGTCGGTCAGCGGCTTCAGCTTGCAGCCCTGCTGAGAGCAACATTTCTCTTAAGTCTTTTTCTGTGTAGCTGTGACCGCCAAGCTTCGAGAAGTACTTTAAGTTCTCCAGCCCGGTCAGTTCGGGATAGAGCATCACTAGCTCTGGGATATACCCGAGGTCTTTTTTCGTTTCCATTGGGTGCTCCGAAACGCTGCGACCATTGACAACAGCAGAGCCGGAGGTTGGCTCAAAAAACCCTAAAAACAGTCGGATGGTTGTAGATTTACCGGCACCGTTTGCGCCCAACAGGATGTAAATCTCGCCCGGCGCGATGTTGAGGTTGAGGTTTGTCAGGGCGTCGAGATCACCAAAAGACTTAGAGAGGTTTTTTGCATTTAGCATTGTTGACCGACCACCTGCTCTTAAGTGTTTAGCAAAACCAGTTTCAAAGATATGTGAGAGTTTATGTGAAACGGGGCGGCTGTGAACCGCCCCGCGTCAGATATATTTGAAGTCCGACGGTGAGCTACTTAGCCATCGCTTCTTGTTGCATGCCTTCGCCACGGGCTTGGGCGGGTGTCCACTCCCAGGGGTACTGTTTTTTCTCTGGCGCGCGGATCACCAGGAATGGTGCTGGCGTCGCCGTCGCTGTCATGAAGGCCCAGGATTTTTTTGCGAAGTCCGGATCATTAACATCCAGGGCTGTTTCTGGCATATCAACGTAAGGATCGGTTCCTTCTTCACACACCGTAATATTCTGCACATGGAAAACCTTACCGGGTTCATCTGGCAGGGTCATACGGAAGTTGAACGGGTACCAGCCATCAGCAGGAACCGTTTTAACCGGGTCCTTCCAAATAATCTCACCGACAACTTCATTGATGGACCGCCCGTGCGCCATGATTGGTGTTTCGAGCGTGCGCATTTTGTATTCGATGGTCCATGCCGGATCGAAAGCTGCTTTCGCATCGGTAACGCCGTCGGGCACGCGGATGCGTAATCCAATTACGGGACTGCCCTTGCAACCATGATTCACATTCAGAACCATAGGTGTCGAATATCCGGCATACCCTTCTTTTAAATCTAAAGCGTTGTGGGCTGAGGCTGAGCTTGCGAAGCCCAAGGCTATGGCGGCTGTCGTCAAAAGTGCTTTTTTGAACATTTTGAAATCTCCCCGTCTGATTAAAATTGGTGGGCTCCAACTCATCGGAGCGTTTAAAGCTCACGCGAGCCGACTCGCGATAGATTTACTAATACCAGTTCTTATCGCGTCGCGCCATAAGTCAACCCGGAGAGTTTATACCGAAGGTGTTTAGATGTTTAGGCAGTCAGCGACAAACTAATTTCACGGGATTTATCTATGAAATAAGGGGTTTAAAGGGAAACGTTCCCTTTCCGAGCCTTTTTGTAAGGTTCTTTAATTTATCAACTGAGCAAATCTTCGCTTCTAAAGTAAAATCCCTAAAGTTTAGAAATACGCAAAGCTTCCAACAAAATGGGGCTAGCCCCATTTTTAAATTACATAATTTCAGTGGATAAGTTGGCGCACTGGAGGCGCATCTAAGATGGGGTCGATCTTTGCAAATCCCGCCCTCGAAATTTTATTCGTGCTCATCTTGGTGGTCATTGTTTTTTTCGGCTTCGTGCGGGAGAAACTCCCCGCCGACGTGATAGCGCTGATGGCGATGGCAGCGTTACTCCTGACTGGAATTCTGAACGCAAGCGAAGTGCTCAGCGTTTTTTCCAATTCAGCACCCGTAACAATTGCTGCGATGTTTGTCCTGTCTGCTGCACTTGAACGAACCGGGGTCATTGATGCCGGCGGTCGCATCGTATCAAAACTCGCCAAAAAGGCGTCACCGCTAGTGGCGATGATGGCGATGATGGCCGGAGTAATCCTTTTGTCAGCCTTCATTAATAATACGCCAGTCGTGGTTGTTCTGATCCCGGTTGCGATCAGTCTTGCGAAATCGATCGGAGTGGCTCCGTCGAAACTGCTGATCCCGCTGTCCTTCGCTTCAATCTTCGGCGGCACAATGACGCTGATCGGAACGTCAACGAATATCCTGGTCGACGGCATTGCGCAAAATAATGGGCTCGCACCGTTCGGCATATTCGAGATTACGGGGGCCGGTGCGTGCCTTGCGCTTGCGGGTGCGATTTACATTGCTTTGGTGAGCCCTTTTCTACTGCCAGTGCGTGAGACGCTGGCAGCCATGCTGCCGGACAGCAAGAAGCGCCGTTTTATTGCTCAGATTCTTATACCAATCGACTCCCCGCTCGTGGGTAAAAGCATTGCAGAGACCGGCTTTTCAGTGGAGAAGGGTTACACCGTCGTTGATGTATTTCGCGAGGGGCAATCCCTGCGCTTGGACCTCAGCACTTTGAAGTTGATGGGCGGTGATCGCTTGGTTCTGCGCTCCCCGGTCTCCGAAATGCTCACCTTGCGGGAGGCAGGAAGCGTCGCGATCGGGTCGCAGGCTAATGCCCGCCCGAGCTTTGAACCCGTTCAGACGAGTGAGACCGTCCTGATGGAAGGCGTAATCGGCCCGCAGTCCAGACTTGTCGGGCGGCGGCTTGCCGGGTTGGGCCTTGCAAGGCTTTATGGCGTATACGTTCTCGCAATCCACCGACGCGGTGAGAATATGGCGAGCCAGATGAATGAGCTGCGCTTTGAGGTCGGCGATACGGTCCTGGTGGAAGGCCCTGCAAAAGGTATGCGGCAGGTGGTAGACGAGGGTGACTTCAACAACCTTACCCAGACCTCGGAAAAGGCGATAAAGCGCGACAAGGCGCCGATCGCAATAGCCGCTGTTTTGTTGGTTATGGGGCTCGCAGCCATTGAAGCATTGCCCATTTCTGCACTCGCTATAATCGCAGCGA
This sequence comes from uncultured Rhodobacterales bacterium, assembly GCA_964352705.1. Classification (GTDB taxonomy): domain Bacteria; phylum Pseudomonadota; class Alphaproteobacteria; order Rhodospirillales; family Rhodospirillaceae; genus WLXB01. The sequence goes on along the minus strand of CAYGSZ010000024.1, from coordinate 705 downwards.
CTGTTGTCGTTGCAACTGGCTGCCTTGATCATCAGGAAGCCTATAAATCGATACGTTGGGACATCCTGATGCTGATCTTTGGTATGCTCGCGCTCGGCAGTGCTATGGAAAAGACTGGTGCAGCCGCGATGATTGTAAATAATCTTGCAGGTTCTGCCGGTTCACTTGGGCCGCTTGCCGTTTTGGCTGCGATTTACCTTATGACTTCGCTCCTGACCGAGATTATCAGCAATAACGCCTCTGCAATTCTGCTGACGCCCATTGCGATCGGACTCGGCGAGCAGCTTGGCATTGATCCACGGCCATTCGTTGTAGCCGTTATGTTCGCCGCGAGCGCCAGTTTTGCCACACCTATCGGCTACCAGACCAATACGCTTGTCTATACCGCTGGAGGTTATCGGTTCTCGGATTTCTTTAAGATCGGCCTGCCGTTAAACATCGTTATGTTTATTGTGTCGATGCTGGTCATTCCGATGTTCTGGCCTCTGTTGCCGGAATCTTGATCACTTAAAGTCAACCGTTCGCACAGATGACCACATCCTGACATGATCAAACCCCACTCAAAAACCCATGCAGAAGCAGGGACATCTGCAAATGAGAATACTGTTTTAACGTTTTGGAGAATTTGGGAGAGAGGTTTCCTACCCCTAAAGTCTTGTTGGCTGGGGGACGTGGATTCGAACCACGACCGACGGAGTCAGAGTC
>CAYGSZ010000023.1:15996-19994 GCA_964352705.1 uncultured Rhodobacterales bacterium | reverse complement strand
TTCCACTTCATACATACAGCCATCAATCAAGCCACACTATAGTCAAAAAATTTATACATATGGATGGCAAATTTATGGCGGCCAGAGATATCAACAAGATATTTTTGTTGTGTGTCATAGGCGGTGGCCGGGATTCATTAAATGTTCAGGTGGTCCCTTGTCGCAACGAAACCTTCTGAGCGGATGACCCCAGAACTGGTCAAAGTCTACAGGGCGCTGTCAGAAAAACTTAAGCGCTCCAACAAGCAGTCAATATCCTAAATGATTAAGCAACTAATTGAAGTCACTCAAGCTAAGACTGTTGCCCGAACTACCTTGGCGTTATTTAGATGTATAGCTCATACAGGATTAGTATTACCTTTGAGCAACCAAGCTTCCTCAGACAACGCCGCTCGCAATGCACAAATACTCGCTTTAGCGAGGCTCTATTTCAACCAGCAAGTCCTTGGCATCAACGGTGTCACCAGGCTGGATATTTAACTTTATTACCTTGCCGGACACGTCCGTAGAGATTGAAGATTCCATCTTCATGGCCTCTAGAGTTAGCAGAGTATCTCCGGCAGAAATCAACTGCCCCGTCTTTATCGCTATTGTGGAAATCATACCCGGGAATGGCGCAGAGACGTGACCGGGATTCTCAGGATCTGCCTTTTGACGTTCATGTTTTAAGGAAGCCCGGCTCTCATCATTTATACGTACGGTCCGTGGCTGGCCATTGAGTTCGAAAAAGACCTCCACTGTGGCGTCATCCTGTGGCTCGCCAATAGCTAAGCAACGTATATTGAGCGTCTTGCCTTGTTCAATATCGACAGCGACCTCTTCACCAACAGCCATGCCATAAAAATAAACAGGTGTAGGGAGACAAGATGTTGGGCCATACGTGCGGCGTGCCGCTGCAAAGTCAGAAAAAACCTTAGGGTACATAAGATAAGACGCAAATTCTTCGTCACTTATCTTGCGATTCACCTTTGCTTCGGCGGCACGTCTTTCTTCTTCAAGATTAGCAGACGGGATGCTCTCTCCTGGACGACTGTTCAAAGGTGTTTCACCTTTGAGCACCTTCTTTTGTAGCTGCTTTGGAAACCCACCAGGTGGCTGTCCGATTTCACCTCGAAAAAGAGAAATCACTGAGTCCGGAAAAGAAACCTCTTTTTCAGGATTAATGACATCCTCTGATGACAAACCAGACGACACCATCATCAACGCCATATCACCGACGACCTTTGAAGAAGGTGTTACCTTGACGATATCACCGAACAAAATATTCACATCAGCATATGCTTTTGCGACCTCATGCCACCTACTTTCCAAACCAAGCGCACGGGCTTGCTCTTTCAAATTGGTGTATTGTCCTCCTGGCATCTCATGCAGGTATACTTCTGAAGCACCTGATCGAATATCGCTTTCAAACGCGCGGTATTGATGGCGCACCAGTTCCCAATAATTTGATATTGACCTGATGGCCTCTGGATCAAGGCCTGGATCCTTATCAGTATGCTTAAGGGCTTCAACGATGGACCCCAGATTGGGTTGAGATGTTAATCCGGATAATGAATCTATTGCACCATCCACCGCATCGATACCAGCCTCGATCGCTGCCAAAACGGTGGCCGCCCCAATGCCGCTGGTATCATGCGTATGTAAATGAATAGGTAAACTGGTGGCATCTTTTAAAGCCGAGACGAGTTGTCGGGCAGCCGCCGGCTTCAACACTCCGGCCATGTCTTTTATGCCAAGAATATGGGCACCCGCAGCCTCCAATTCCTGAGCCATACCAACATAATAAGACAGGCTGTATTTTTGCCTTTTAGGGTCAAGAATGTCACCCGTGTAGCAGATAGCGGCCTCACACAACGCATCGGTTTCACAGACCGCATCTATGGCGACCCGCATATTTTCAACCCAATTGAGTGAATCAAAAACGCGAAACACATCCATGCCCGCAGATGCCGTTTGTTTCACGAAGTACCGCACCACATTGTCAGGGTAGTTGGTGTACCCGACCGCATTCGACGCACGCAAAAGCATCTGCGTTAGTATATTTGGCATCGCCGTACGTAGGTCGGCCAAGCGCTCCCATGGACATTCTTTTAAATAGCGCATTGCGACATCAAAAGTCGCGCCTCCCCAACACTCGACCGAAAACAATTGCGACATATTGTGAGCGTACGCAGGCGCGATTGCTCTCATGTCAGATGTGCGCATACGTGTGGCTATCAGAGACTGATGAGCATCACGCATTGTCGTATCGGTAATTAGAATGCGCTGTTCTGCCTTCATCCATTCAGAAAACTTCCTCGCTCCAAGTGCCTGCAGCTTGTCACGCGTGCCAGACGGAGGTTTGCCAGAAGGAAATTCAGGGACTACAGGATTTGGTACTGCAAGCGGCAACGGCCTACCTTTTACCTCAGCATTGCCGTTGACCGTGACATGCGCAATGTAACGTAGGAGACGTGTCGCCCTATCACGCTTTACAGGTATATTGAATAAGTCCGGTGTCTGATCAATGAAGCGTGTCGTGTAGCGTCCCGCACGGAAGTCAGGATGATTGATTAAGTTTTCCAGAAACGCCAGATTTGTTGCGACGCCACGTATGCGAAATTCCCGTAATGCCCGGGTCATACGGTCCAACACTTCCTGCTCATTAGGTGCCCAAGCTGTAACTTTTTCTAATAAAGAGTCATAATAACGGGTCACTACAGCGCCAGAATAAGCAGTACCTCCATCTAGCCGAATGCCGAATCCTGTCGCACCGCGATAAGCTGTGATGCGTCCATAGTCCGGAATAAAATTGTTCTCGGGATTCTCTGTTGTAATCCGGCATTGAAGCGCATGGCCTGAGAGGTGAATATTTTCTTGAGACGGCACACCAGATTCAGGATTACCAATTTTTGCGCCTGTCACGACGCGAATTTGTCCTTTAATTAAGTCTACTCCTGTGACTTCTTCAGTCACAGTGTGCTCCACTTGTATGCGCGGATTCACTTCGATGAAATAATATTTTCCCGTATCTGAATCCATAAGGAACTCAACGGTCCCCGCACCAACATAATTGGCTGTCAGGGCTAGTTTGACGGCTGACTTACAGAGTGCGGATTGAGTTTCAACGTCTAGGTAAGGCGCTGGCGCTCGCTCTACAACTTTCTGATTTCGACGCTGGATCGAACAGTCACGCTCATAGAGATGAACCACTTGGCCATGTGTATCGCCTAATATCTGGACTTCAATATGGCGAGCCCGAGGTAGAAACTTCTCAAGATAGACCTCGTCTTTACCAAAAGCAGATGCGGCTTCACTTCTTCCCGCAGCCACCTGAGAGATCAGTTGCGAATCGTCTTCAATGAGACGCATTCCTCGGCCACCACCGCCCCAACTTGCCTTGAGCATCATTGGAAACCCGACCTCTTTCGCCAAGGCATGAATATCGCTCTCGTTTTGCGGCAAAGGCTTGGTCGCCGGAAGCACGGGCACTCCAGACTTCTGGGCAAGATTACGGGCCGATACTTTGTCGCCCAGTGTTCTCATGGTTTCAGGACTTGGACCTATGAAAACTATACCGGCTGCAGCGCAGGCCTCAGCGAAGTCGGGGTTTTCTGAGAGAAAGCCATAACCGGGATGAATTGCATCTACGTTGGCTTCTTGCGCGATACGGATGATATTATCAATTGCTAAATATGCCGTAACGGGACCAAGCCCCTCACCAACCAGATAGCTCTCGTCCGCTTTGAAACGATGAAGCGCCAGTTGATCTTCCTTGGAATAGATAGCAACGGTTCTCAAACCAAGTTCACTAGCAGCACGGAGTACACGGATCGCAATCTCACTGCGATTTGCAACAAGTAACTTTTTTAGCTGCATTGAAATTCCAATTCGATTGATGGTTTTTAGTGAGGGCTATTCGGCTCAGGGCATTTTCAAACTGAGACTTGATTTGAACAAACCACCTGTTAGTACCCCTCAGAATATTGTTCTAAACAGTAGACGTTCATGCTGTTCAT
>CAYGSZ010000023.1:0-15896 GCA_964352705.1 uncultured Rhodobacterales bacterium | reverse complement strand
CCTGTTAGTACCCCTCAGAATATTGTTCTAAACAGTAGACGTTCATGCTGTTCATAAACGCGTCTCCGAAGATGAAGGCAAAAGAGGTCTCCGCCGCATCTCGCCCCATCCCGATGCGAACAAATTGATTCACATCGACTTTCTGTGTCGGATCCAGAAGATGCCAGTCATCACCGATCCATACTTCAAGTAGGGCGTGAAAATCTGGAGGGTCAAGGCCAACCGCGTACCCGCTCACGAATCTGGCTGGTATGGCAACGGCACGGCAAAAAGCAATTGCGAGGTGGGTGAAATCGCGGCAAACGCCGGTGCGTGACGTAAACGTATCGAAGGCTGTCGTCATCGACCCCGTGCTCCCGAGGACATAGTTAATGTTATTATGAACCCATGCACAAATCGCTTCCACCTGCGACAAGCCTCGCGGAAACCTAGAAAACTCTTGCTGGGCAAACAGCTGGAGTTGTTCCGACTGACAATAACGACTGGGAAAAAGATAGGTAAGCATGTCAAGAGGAAGGCTACTCGGCAATGCGGCTATTTGGTGGTTCGATGAATCGTAAGGCTGAGCTATCGTTCTCACACTAGCGTCGAACTGCACACTCAATGATGTTTGCCCCTGGCAATAGAGACGATGGTACCGGTTGCCATGCACCTGTTCGACGTATTCGTCCATCAGAATATTGGGGGTGACCGATATATACTCGCTCTCGACCTGTTGGATGACGCAATGCGAAGGCATCACATTGAAAATGAAGGTCGTCTCATCGCGGACTTCATAGTCGAGCCTACACCCCACTTGAAACGACCTCGTTTCAGCCCGGATTACGCCTCCTATAATGTCAGACATTTCATCACTTCCACAAATGCACGACCTTGAAGCCTAACGAAAATAAAACAGATAGAGTCACCCCGCCCGTTGTATTGGGTTTAGATAGAGAAAGCTCGCTTTCCAAAAGCAAAATCTGCGTTCGGCATACGTTACACAGCTAACCACGTCGCGTAGCTGTACTAAAAAACTATATATTTTGGGCTAAACAGCTTCCAATTACAATTATATGGGGATTTTCAAAGCGCCAACAATTAAATATCTTGATTTTTCTGGGTTCGGAACTTTCAATCCGACAAAGCTTATTAGTTTCTGATGCTAACCATTGATTTCATTGACGTTGAGTATTGCCGCGCATAATTTAAACATGGGAAAATAAAAAGATAAGTTTTGGGGGAAAATCTTTGGCGGACCGCCTTAAAGTTGCGATCGTGGGGTCTGGCCCCGCAGGACTGAGTGCTGCCGCGCACGCTGCCAAGATTGGGATGAGTCACGTTCTGCTGGAACGTGCGGATCATGCCTCTGATACGATCTACAAATACCAAAAAGGCAAATTTGTCATGGCTACACCTGACATATTGCCATTACGCTCAGATTTATCCTTCCGAGCCGGCCAGCGGGAAGCTGTCCTTGCTGCATGGGATGAAGGCCTGGACTTTTACGGGACAAATATCCGTTACAATGCTGATGTTGTAAAAATCGAACGCACTTCTGAGCATTTCAAGTTGACGGTTGCAGACGGCAGTAGTGTTGAAGCAGAAAACGTCATTCTTTCTATCGGCTTACAGGGCAACATCAACACAATGCGATGTGAGGGTGGCGATTTACCTCTTGTTCAGTACCAATTAGACGACCCAGAGGAATATGAAAATGAAACTATCGTCGTTATAGGTGCTGGTGATGCAGCAATTGAAAATGCAGTCGCCCTCGCCAAACAAAACACCGTTTTCATCGTCAACCGACGTGCTGAGTTTGCTCGCGCAAAGCAAGGCAACCTGACTCTTATTAGTAGCGCAATCGATAAGGGTGACGTGCAGTGCTATTATGAATCAAACCCAATCCGCGTTGAACCAGACGGTATAGTGCTTGAGACACCGGACGGTGAGGCAACCGTCAAATGTGATCGTATTATTGCGCGTCTTGGTGCGTCTCCTCCTCGACGGTTTGTCGAGGCCTGCGGTGTAAAGTTTCCAAGTGACGACCCTAAGGTGTTGCCAGAAGTAAGCCCGACTTATGAGTCAAATGTGCCTGGGCTTTATATTGTTGGTGCCCTTGCTGGATATCCACTGATTAAACAAGCCATGAATCAAGGCTATGAGGTGACCGCCTATATTAACGGCGAAGACATTCCTCCGGCTGACGAACCCTTGCTGATTGAAAAATTCTCACCCATGGGCAATGTCGAAGTTGACGACGTGCTCTCGGCAATTCGCAAGACAATTCCCGTTTTCTCTGACCTCAACACGTTGTTGCTTCGTGAAACCATGTTGGAATCCCAACTTCATGCGTTCAAAGAAGGGGAAACCATTTTTGCACGCAATGACTATTCCAGCACATTCTTCACCATTTTTACCGGCCAAGTGGGTATCCAAATTAGTGAAAATGACCCGAGCCTGATCGTCAAACTGCGCGAGGGCGAGTTCTTCGGTGAAATGGGTCTGATCTCGGGACGGCGGCGGACTGCGACGGTCGTTGCGGCAACGGATTGCGTTGTCTTTGAAACACCAAGACGAACAATGCTGAAACTGATTCAATCCGTGCAGAGCGTGAAAAGGGCATTAGATAAAACGTCAATGCTTAGACAGATCCAAATGCACATGACTCCGGGGGTTCCAGCAGGCGATCTGGAAGAACTTGTAGAAACGGCCGAGATTCAAAACTTTAAGGCTGGTGATACCATATTTGCCCAAGGCGATATTGGTAACCACATGCATTTGATCCGGTCTGGCTCGTGCACAGTTTCAACCCGTATCGGTGGGCGAGACGTTGTGCTGAGCTATGTGCCATCAGGCAACTATATCGGGGAAATGGCGTTGCTCTCTGATATGCCACGATCAGCCACGGTTCGTGCCGCCAATAATACAGAGACCATTTGCTTGTCTGGTGACTCCTTTAGCAAGGTTATGAATAACAACATTGCGATAAGAAATAGTATTGAAGCAAAGTTTCGAGCACGCCTGCGCCAGAATGAGCAAATGGAATCACGTCCTGAAGCGGGCAGCATTATTCAATTTCTTATTGAGCAGGGCGTTGGTGAAGCGACTGATGTGTTGCTGATTGATGAGAGTCTATGTGTCCATTGTGACAATTGCGAAAAGGCCTGCGCTGAAACTCACGGTGGCTTGTCCCGATTAGACCGCGAGGCCGGGCCTTCATTTGCCTCCATTCATGTACCGACGTCATGCCGCCACTGTCAGCATCCCCACTGCATGTCAGATTGCCCGCCCGATGCGATTCATCGTGCCCCTGACGGTGAAGTTTATATCGATGATAGCTGCATTGGATGCGGCAATTGTGAGAGCGCTTGCCCTTATGGGGTTATTCAGCTTGCGTCACCGCCAGAGGCGAAATCTAACTTATTCTCGTGGTTGCTATTTGGTCGCGGACCAGCACCGGGCGGCGAAGTATCCTTTGAAGCAGAAATGCACATGGCTGACAGTAACGAGCCTGGCGGCGCCAAAAAAAGCACACCTAAAAAGGCTGTAAAATGTGACATGTGTAAGGATTTATCCGGCGGGGCTGCGTGCGTTAATGCATGCCCAACAGGCGCTGCAGCGCGAGTCAGCCCGGAAAAATTCATGAACCTTGCTACGTTGAATAGCTAGGGGTCGTCAGCACATGCATGAGTCCCTCCTTATCTATCGAAACCTTCGCTACTTGAAGGTATCGCTTTTTCTGGTGATCTTTACCGGTGGTTTGTATGTTCTACACACCCCTGTTGGGAGACCAAACGGGGGAACCTGGCTAGGCTACACTCTTGGCGTTTTAGCAGCAGGCATTATGCTCTGGCTTGCCTGGTATGGCGTTCGCAGGCGGGCCTATGGGAAAGGCGCAGGTCGGATGGAAGACTGGGCGTCAGCTCATATTTATCTTGGCATAGCTCTTGTTATTGTTTCGACGTTCCATAGTGGCTTTCAGTTTGGGCTTAACATCCACACCCTGCTGTATTTCTTAATGCTTATTGTCGTTCTAAGTGGCGGCGTTGGTTTGTACTTCTATATGCGCTTCCCGCGGTTACTATCAGAGAATAGACGCGGGCTCACAACAGAAATGATGCTGAGCCAGATCGCTGAATTAGACCGCGAACTCAACACCATAGCATTGAAGCTCGAAGATGAAACTGGACAGGCGGCAATCAACGCGGTGCAAAATACTGTCATTGGTGGAAATCTATTGCAGCAGTTATCATCACATCATGCCAACTGCGCGACGAGAGCCGCCAGAAAGCTCATTGAAAAGTCTGATGGATCTAGTGACGAATCAACACGACGCAAACTATTAACGCGGCTGACAAAAAAAGAAGGCCTTTTGCGCCGCATTCGTCAAGACATTAGGCTTCGTTGCCTTTTGCAGGTATGGCTTTACGTTCACGTTCCTTTCACTTTTGCGACCCTGGCGGCACTGATCGCACATGTGGTTGTCGTTTTTTATTATTGGTAGCTCTCTTTGAAGACTCTTATCAGATATGGCACGAGAAAAAGTCGTGGTGACTTAGCTGTTCGAGAAGAACGGATTGAGTCCGAGTCCGTTCTTTTTGGGCGCAGCACAGCTTGCGAAATCAGGCTCGTAGACCCACGCGTTCTTCTTGAGCACGCCCGCATCACACTTCGGTCTGACGCTATTTATATAGAAGCCCTCAATGGTGGCCCATTATCGGTGAACGGAAACCTCACTGAGTCGGCCAAAGTTACCGAACTTGATGAAATTAATATTGGACCATTTAAAGTTATTGTCGAGTCGGACAAAGCTGACAACGACATAATTGTAACGTTAGAACTTATTAGCCAGCTCGGCGACGAATTAGAAAACCTTAAAGTTAGAGCAAAAACTAACATTGGGTCAGTGGGCCTTACCAAGAGAACTTGGTCTTGGGCCGCATTCACAACCGTGCTTGCCGTTATTCTGATCTGGCCGATGGTTACTTCATGGTTTATTCCCAAAGTTGTGGTGAATGTTGAACAAGCTGACATCTTTGACTCTGCGATGACACCGACCGCATTCTGGACCAGCGGCACAATATCTGGTGCGCATAAGTTTTTTGGAGAAAGCTGCCAAGTCTGTCATGAAAAGCCGTTTGTCCCGGTTCAAGATACGGCCTGCGTTGCGTGCCATCATGAAATAGAAAATCACACAAACCCTATTGTTTTTCCAACCGCCTCCTTTGAAGAGGATAAATGCCAGAGTTGCCACAAAGAGCACCAAGGTAACCAATCCGTTGCACGCAATGATCAAGGGTTTTGCGCTGACTGCCATGCAAATCTCACTAGCCAGGAAGCCGCTACCACACTAAGAAATGCGAGCGATTTCGGCATAGATCACCCCGAATTTGCTCCTACTGTGATCGTAGACGCCGCGCTGCACTTGTTGTCAAACGACCGTTCTATTGGCGGCTCTGAACCTCCCGTGGAAAATTCAGGCTTAAAATTTTCACATGCTGATCATCTCAGAGATGCTGGCGTGCAACACCCGAAACAAGGAATTATAGACCTTGGTTGCCGGGACTGCCATGTGCCAGACGAAGGCAACGTCTCTATGCTACCGATCACTTTTGATCGTCATTGCCATCAATGCCACACCTTAAGTTTTGATGTTCAACTGCCAGGTCGTGAATTAATTCACGGCAAGCCAGAAGAACTGTTCATGCAAGTATCTGACATTTACAATGCAGCGGCCCTGCGCGGCGGGTACGAGGAACCAAACGCACCCGTTATCGTGAGACGTCTCCCAGGCACGCCTCTAAAGGAAACAGACCGTGAGGCGGCTAGGAATTGGGCTGACGGAAAATCTGCGGAAATTCTTAATGGACGCTTTGGCAAAGGGCAGTGCAACGAATGTCACCAAATCGTTGACAATGCATCAACTGGAATCTGGACTGTTGAACCAGTTTACATCACCGAACAATGGTACCCTAAAGCGAATTTTGATCATGGCAACCACAGCGATGTCGGATGCCGAACATGCCACGACGTAGATACATCAACGACCTCATCCGACGTTCTAATGCCCGCAATTAAGACATGCCAAAGCTGTCACGGCGGTGAAGTTGCGTCAAACCGAGTTCCCTCAACATGTGTAACCTGCCATGACTTTCACACTCACGGCATGACTCCCATGAAACCCTTGCAGAGTGCCGCGCGCCAAATGTGGGATGGGGACACAACCACTCTTCAAAGCACACTCACAACAACAACTATTGGCGCGTCACACTAATGGCCCGACTACTATACATTGCGCTCTTTAATCTGATGTGGACGCAGGCCGTTCATGCAGAGAACTTAACTTTGTCATATGACGGGACTTTCCTCGGGCGTGTAAAAGCGACAGATGTAGGTTCGCCACTTCAAATAACGATCGACCTTGACGAAGATTTACCCATATCAACATATGTCATTGCTCGTTTTCAGAACAATACACCGTATCACCGCAGGCCTGGCGGAGAGTGGAGATACTGGAGTGAAACTAGGTCTGATCTCGTTGATGCAGGTTTCGTTGCAAGCGATGACGGTACACTGACGTTTGAGATTATTGATGATGCAGTGTCTCTACCCTTTTTACCGGTCGTGTTCACAGTCGCCTACACCTTAGAGGACGGACGTTTGAAGTCGGGCTATATGGTGGTTGATCAATGACCCTCCAGTTTATACGTGCAACCGCTTTCTTAGCTCTCCTGTTTTCGGGCAGCCTCGCCTTCGGCCAAGCCTTAACACAGGCAGACGTTGATCAAATCGTATCGCAAGCGGTGGCAGAAGCATCAGCCCATGTCGCCGATGATGCGGTGATTGCGGTCGTTGACCGCTTGGGTAACGTTCTTGGTGTCTATGCCATGAAACCCTCCGCCATACCTGAAGCCATTATTTCATCAGGACGCGACATCCCACAGGGCAACGGTCTCGAAGGGTTAACGCTACCAATTACACCACTCGCAGCCATATCTAAGGCCATCACTGGCGCTTACTTGTCGTCATCAGGCAATGCCTTCACCACTCGCACAGCCAGCCAGATTGTCCAAGAGAACTTCAATCCGGGAGAACGTGGACAACCAGGTGGCCCACTTTTTGGTGTCCAGTTCAGTCAGTTGCCTTGCTCTGACATGATGCGGTTTGGTGAGGCTTTGGGAGGTGGACCGAGACGCTCACCGCTCGGCTTATCAGCAGATCCCGGAGGCATGCCGCTCTATAAAAATGGCCGGGTGGTTGGTGGCGTCGGTGTTCTCGCGGATGGTGTTTATGGCCTTGATCTGTCAGTCGCTGATTTTGATCGCGATCTTGACGAAATGATTGCAGTCGCCGCTCAACAAGGCTTCGAACCACCTGAAGATATAAAGGGCCATCGCATTACTGTTGAAGGCAAGCTGTTCCGTTATGCAGATGTAAACGCCCGCTTCTTGAGAGCCAGAGGATCAGCAGCAACTTTAGAACTGATGAACTATATCGCTGTTGCCGGGTACACCCCTGCCGGTCGCCGTGCTGGCCTTGACTATGGATCAGATGCATCAGGAATTACTTTAAACACCAACTTTATTATTCCAGGCTCAGACGTATTCGTCCTCAGTGACGGCAACGGGGGCAACCGCTATGCGCCACGCGACAGTCTAGCGCCAGCCCCCCTTTCTGGAGGGCTGACCAGCGATGAGGTGACGACACTCGTAACAGAGGCGCTAAAAATCGCTTTCAAGGCACGTGCACAAATCCGTCGCCCCCTCGGAAGCCATGCCCAGGTGTCTGTTTCTATTGTTGATTCTGAAGCCAACATCCTTGCCATCGCGCGCACCTCTGATGCGCCGATCTTCGGCACTGACGTGTCGCTGCAGAAAGCCCGTACCGCAACTTTTGCTTCGCGTCCTACGACAGCCGCCGAGTTGTCTGCGGTGCCTGCTGTCGAACTTTTGCCTGGGATTCTAACGATCCCGTCTCTGAGTACCTATGTCGAGGCTGTGCAATCATTTGTCGGACCTACAGCGCTGGCCGATGGCACCGCGTTTGCCGACCGCTCCGGCGGAAACCTCTCTCGGCCATTCTTTCCAGACGGGATCAACGGCAATCCTAATGGGCCGTTCTCGGTCCCATTTGATGTCTGGAGCCCGTTCAATACCGGACTGCAATTAGACTTGGTTCTGCCAGATATTGTCGCACGGCTTGACGGCAGCCCGCCACCTCCTCAAGGCTGCACTGCCCTGCCACAGTCTGGAGCCGCTCCTGGACCAATGCCTACGCGCTTAGCAAATGGTTTACAGATATTTCCTGGTAGTGTTCCCATTTTTCGTAATGGAGTTCTCATCGGCGGCATCGGCGTCTCTGGCGATGGCATTGACCAAGACGATATGATTTCGTTCCTCGGGCTGCACAATGCGGGAGAAGCGCTCAACACTGGCGTCGGCAATGCACCGCGCGAGCAGCGTGCCGACACTTTGTCGGTGGGTGGTGTGAACCTACGCTACGTCAACTGCCCCTTTTCTCCGTTTCTAGGTTCAAGAGAGCAGGCTGTATGCGCAGGAAAATAAACTTATCTACATGCGGCTTTCTGCTAGGCTTGATATTGGTTACTGTAGACGGCAATGCGCAAACCGGAACTGTCCTTGTCGGACCAGATTCGGTAGGGCCTGTCGCTAAGGATAATGAAGAACTCGCACAAGAACGCCGCCGCCCTGGCCGAGAAGAAAAACGCCCGCTCCCAGATATTGATCCATCAGCCGTTGCTCCCCCAGCACGCAGTTTGCCACGTGAGACTTTGCCCGTCCCTGACCGGTGGCGTCTCGTGGAAGCTATTGGCGTTAATGAACGCTGGTGGGACCCCTACAACCAGAACACCTTAAAAGGGGATCGCCCGTTATTCGATGACTGGTTCCTCAATCTAGCCGTAATATCAGATACTGTGTTTGAACCACGCGGCATTCCAACGCCCGTGGGTCCACAGGGTGGCGCTCGGCCGGGATCAATTGATTTGTTCGGTCAAACGGACCAAACGATATTCAATCAGAATCTAATTACGTCTGTCTCTTTCATCAAAGGGGACACCGCTTTCAAGCCCCCCGACTGGGAAATCCGTGTCACTCCAGTCCTTAATTACAACTACGTTTGGGCTAATGAAAATCGAGCCCTATTGATCAATCCGGCTCAAGGCGATACGCGCGAAGACGGTCACATCGCTTTGCAAGAAGCTTTTGTCGACTACCATTTACGCAATGTGTCTGACCGATACGACTTCGATTCCATCAGAGTCGGCATTCAACCAGTGACTCTCGATTTTCGCGGGTTTCTTTTCCAGGACCAGCAACTTGGCATCCGCCTCTTTGGCACGCGGGACAACAATATCTGGCAGTATAACGCCGGTTGGTTCAGGCGTCTGGAAAAAGACACAAACTCTGGACTTAACGATATCGGTCAGCGTATTCGCGATGATGATGTCATTTTCGCTAACGTATACCGTCAAGATTGGCCCGTAGTTGGCTATACCGTGCAAGGGATTATTGCGCACAATCGTAACCGAGAAGGCAACAATGACCTGTTCTTTAACGAGAACGGATTTCTTGAACGACCGGCCTCTCTGGGAACAGAGCGCGGCTTTGATTATGACGTGACTTATTTCGGCTTCAACGGTGATGGGCATTTTGGCCGATTCAACCTCACCCACGCTGCCTACCTCGCAAGAGGAAGCATATCGGCGAACAGCTTCACATCTTTCTTCGAAGAAGAAGAAGCAGACATTAAGTCCTGGTTTGTAGCCGTTGAACCGTCCATAGATTTCGATTGGATACGTTTAAGGGCACAGGGCCTTTACGCCTCTGGCGACAAAGACCCCTTTGACGATAAGGCACAAGGTTTCGATGCCATTTTCGAGAACCCTCAATTCGCGGGTGCAGACACAAGCTACTGGATTCGACAGCCGGTTCCGCTCATCGGTGGCGGCGGCGTTGTGTTATCCGGACGCAACGGACTCCTCAACTCGCTACGCTCTTCAAAAGAACAAGGGCAGTCTAATTTTCTGAACCCGGGAACCGTGCTCTTAGGAATAGGCGCTGACTTCGATGTGCTGCCAGAGCTGCGTGTGTTCGCCAACATCAACCACATAAGCTTCGCAGAATCGCCCATTGTCGAGGTCGCTCGCAACCAACCACTAACGTCTAAATCCATCGGTTGGGATACGTCCGTATCCTTGCTCTACAGGCCTAACTTCACACAGAATATCGTGCTCAGAGCGTCAGGTGCAATGCTGTCGGGTGGCGGTGCGTTTGAAGAGCTGTTTGCGACCGACCGCAGCGGCGACAAGTTTTACTCTGTACTGTTCAATTTAATACTCACTTACTAAGGCCAAGTATGCGTTTTTATCTCACAGCCGTTCTCGTTATTCTTGCAGGATTTGCACATGCTGCTGGCGATGGAGAGAAGCCGCGATCTGTCACTTATCCTTATTACCCGCCGGCTCCTCAATTTCAAACTTGGGATAAAGCTGATGCGATGAGTTCGGGTTGCGTGACGTGCCATACAGACTCTGACCAGAAGACGATGCACATAAGTGAATCTGTTGTCCTTGGATGTGCAGACTGCCACGGAGGTGATCCAAGCGTTCAGGCACCTGCGAATGCCATGAAAGGTGTACCCGCCTATCGCGCCGCGCAAGACAAGGCACATGTTCAACCGCTCTATCCTGAAACCTGGCATTACCCCCACAGCGCAAACCCCGAGCGCACCTATACTTTGCTCAATAAGGAAAGTCCGGAGTATGTTCGCTTCATCAACCCATCAGACTATAGGGTCGCGCGCACGGCCTGCGGGTCATGCCACCTTCCTGTCATTCAAGCAGCAGAGCGAAGCTTGATGGCCACAGGCGCGATGCTTTGGGGAGGCGCCGCCTACAACAACGGAATTCTACCTTACAAAAACTACATTCTTGGCGCGGCCTATACAGAGGATGGAGAACCGGCGACGATTAAAAGTCCAGGTCAAGTCGATCCGTGGATGACAGAAGAACGGGGAGTTTTGCCTCAACTATATCCATTGCCTGCATGGGAAGTCATACCGCCTGGCGACGTCTTTCGCGTCTTCGAACGCGGGGGACGCAACATCCTCAATATTTTCCCTGAAATCGGTCTGCCCAATGTAGGAACACTGGTCGGCAGCTTACAACGTCTTGAAGAACCGGGCCGCCCAGACATCCGTCAGTCTAACCGTGGCCCTGGAACCGGCTTACGTATTGCAGTACCGGTCATCAACATTCATAAGACCCGACTCAATGACCCGTTCACCTGGTTCTTAGGCACCAATGATCAGCCGGGCGACTACAGGTCTTCTGGATGCGCGTCGTGCCATGTCGTCTATGCGAATGATCGTGAACCGGATCACTCAGGCCCCTATGCCAAATATGGTCACATGGGTGAAAGTGCGAGCGTGGACCCGGTCATCCCCAAAGGAGAATCCGGGCACCCGATTCAACACGCCTTCACACGCGCGATCCCAACCAGCCAATGCATGGTCTGCCATATGCATCAGCCAAACATTTTCGTGAATTCCATGTTGGGCTACACCATGTGGGATTACGAAGCTGATGCGCCGGCCATGTGGCCTGAAGAGCAGCAATACCCAACAAGCGCCGAAATGCTTGAAATATTGGAACGCAACCCTGAAGAAGCAGCGATTAGAGGTAAATGGGGTGATGTCGATTTCTTGCGTACCGTTTGGGACCGCAATCCAGAACTCAAGAATACACAATTTGCTGATTACCATGGCCACGGCTGGAACTTCCGTGCGGTGTTTAAGAAAGATCGCAAAGGCAACCTGTTAGACGATGTCGGCGAAATGATCGCCCATGACGACCCGGAAAAGTGGGACAAAGCGGTTCATATGAAATCTATTCATATCGAACTGGGGATGCATTGCGTGGACTGCCACTTTTCTCAAGACGCACATGGCAATGGCTATATTCATGGTGAAGTTGCAAACGCAATCGAAATTCGATGCAACGATTGTCACGGCGACGCGGATACTTACCCTACTCTGCGCACATCTGGGCCCGCCGCACGACCTGGTGGATCTGATCTAAGTCTGATGCGGGTCATGGATGGGAAAAAGCGATTTGAGTGGCGCGGAACCCAATGTGATTTGCCGGAAACGGCGACACGCGATTGCGAACTTATTCAGCGGTCGTCCTTGGACCCGGATTTAGAATGGACGCTAAGTCTTGTCAAAGACTCAGTCAATCCAAGCCATGACACCTACAACCCCAAGGCGGCGCGGGCTAAGCTGGTGAGTAATGACACATCGAAAATGGACTGGGGTTTAGGCGTACCGCAGCAAAGCCGCGCGCATGATACCGAAGAAATGGAGTGCTACACCTGTCACCTGTCATGGACGACATCTTGTGCAGGCTGTCACTTACCAATTCAAGCCAACTGGAAAACTGAACGTCATCATTACGAAGGCGGTGAAACACGTAACTTCGCTACCTATAACCCTCAGGTCGTGCGCGACCAGATGTTCCAATTAGGAATTCATCAGACAACCAAGGGCAACACCATCGCTCCCATACGATCAACGTCCGCACTTATTTTGTCCTCAACCAATATCAACCGCGAAAAAATCTATATTCAACAACCGCCCATCTCTGCGGCTGGTTATTCAAGCCAGGCTTTCGCACCTCATTTCCCGCATACTGTGCGCAAAACCGAAACCAAGACGTGCTCAGACTGCCATTTATCCGAAGATAACGACAACAATGCAATCATGGCGCAGTTGCTCTTGCACGGCACGAACTTCGTAAACTTTATTGGCTATAATGCATGGCTTGGGGGTGACGGTGGCATTGAAGCAGTCCGCGTCACCGAATGGGACGAGCCTCAAGCCGTCATCGGCAGCTATTTGCACAAATACGCCTATCCAGATTGGTTCCAAGATCATCAGGACCGTGATCGTAAATTATACGAAAGCTATACCCATGGTGGCGGGAGAGTTGGCTGTCTGCAATTACGTGGCGAATATCTGTTTACAGCAAGCGGTGCGGAAGGGTTCAAAGTATACGACGTGGCTTCCATAGCTAATAAAGGCGTTTCACAACGCATTATCTCCGCACCATTCAGTCCACTTGGTCAGGACACAGACATTTCTACGCAAAACGCAACTTGCATCGCCTTACCAACCAACCAGCCTATTGCCCCCACTCGCATGAACAGTGACCCGGCAAAACGGGAATTGATGATTGAGGTCAACCAAGAGCAACCCATTCACCCACTTTATTCTTATGCTTTTGTTACTGATGCATCGGAAGGCCTCATCATTGTTGATGTCGATACGTTGGCAGACGGCGAACCACGTAACAATCACCTGAAACGTGCCCTAACTTGGAATCCTGGTGGCGCGCTCGCCGGAGCAGAGCACATTACTCTGGCGGGGGAACTCGCTTACATCAGTGGTGATTTTGGGGTTGCAGTGGTGAACCTTGAACGCCCTCTCGAACCGGAACTTGTAACCGTCATACCTTTTGATGGCGCGCGCTCAACGGCGCTGCAATTCCGCTATCTCTACGTTGCCGATCAAGAAGGCGTTCACGTCGTTGACGTTACTAACCCTCAAGCTCCCCAAATCTTAGAGAGTGCTTCAGTATCCCTAAGAGATGCAAAGCGCATATATTTAGCGCGTACCTTTGCGTATGTGGCTGCCGGACAGGACGGATTGGTTATCATTGATATTGAACAACCCGAAACACCGAAAATTTATCAGACTTTCACCGCAGACGGCCAAATAAACGACGCTCAAGATGTAATCGTCGGTTCGACTAATGCTTCGTTGTTTGCATACGTGGCTGACGGCAAGAATGGACTTAAGGTCGTGCAGTTAACCTCGCCCGACAGCCAACCGGGGTTTTATGGTTTTAGCCCAGACCCCAAGCCCGAACTTATTGCCTGGTATCCAACCGCCAAACCCGCTACAGCGCTTTCTAAAGGCTTAGACCGAGATAGAGGAGTGGACGAGTCAGGTAACCAGATCGCTGTCTTCGGGCGTCTAGGGTCCAGACCGTTTACACAAGCGGAACAGCAAAAGCTCTATTTGAACGACCGTGGTAACCCGTGGTTCGTTTCTGATGAGATTGACTTGAACACCTTTATTGACGCGGTATCAGAGTTGAATCTTCCCATGCTTCCTCAAGAGCAAGCCTCAGATAACACCCCTTAAAGTCCAATCTAACGAGCCTTCTTACAAAGGCTAAAGAGATGGCATGGCGAGTTGAAGGTTTTGCAGGGCTGCGAGGAACTGACGTGGATTGTATTCTTCATCTTTTTCGATCGCAGCGTAGCAATCGTTTAAGACCCCGGAGAGTTCAATATACTGAGCCCGTGAAATCATTTTATCGTCAACCATGGTCTGCAGCATTGCTGACGCCGCCATCGTAGCTTGTTCGGCAGCGGCATAATCCACATATTCTCCAGCCAAACCCTCATTCATAAGGCCAACCATCAGGGCTTTTGTATCCGCCCCAGTGAACGTGTAAGCCGCGAGTTGGTCGATTACGCCCTGTGTTGCTTCTTTAAGGTCTTGAGCCGCGCTGATCATAGCGTCATAGCCTTGAAGTGACGCTTGATGCAGAGCCTTAGACTTTACGGCGAGATTATTTGCCATCTCTGGGTCAACCCGTTTTAGAAGGACCTGCATCATAATCAAATTGGCGTCATAAATACGCGGAATACCTGGGCCAATTTCGTGGCTATCACGTGGCACCCATCGAACATTAGACATCGGGTGGTGGCAGGCATGACAATCAAAAAATACAAGTTCTGGAAAAATCCCATCCCGGTTACGTTTAGGATCAAGCATTGCATCTAGAAGCGAGTCTACAGCAACTGCCTGACCTACAGCCCAGACCTGAACACTAGAAATCTCTCCTTTACGAGACTTATAATCCTCATCCACCACAAAATGACCTGGCTGAGTCCATGTGTACGTATCAAGTTCAAACGCAAGACGCGGGTGACCAGCTCCCATAATGCGATGGGTAATAAAACGGTCCTTCGTACCAAAGTGACAGGACAGACATAGTTTCGCACGAGCGACGGGGTCTTCACTCGGGTAAAGGCCTGCTGCAAGGTTTGCGGCATGGTTTGCCTCTCCAGAAATATGTCGACCTAGCCAGTTAACTGCACCGCCATGGCAGGCCTCACACCCCACCCCATCTGAAATTTGGAACCCTTTGGCACGCCGTTCAACCGGCACATTGTCAGCATGGCAATCGAGACAAAGATCAGCGTCCTCGGCGCGACCCAAACCAAGATTTTGGGCAATGCGCTGCGATTCATCTGTCAGCAGAATTTTGTAAGCACCAGAATGAGGGTCTTTCTCTTCCCACATAATGTACTCGTTTTGAAGGACGGTTGAGTTGGTCCATGGCTCCAATGCGCCATGGCAACTCGAACCAGCGCAAGACGCTACGCCCAGATGAACTTCATCTGATACGAATGGAATGTCGCTAGAAGTCTGAGCAAACGCAGTGCTTAAGAAGAAAACAGCATAAAAAGCCGACGTAACGGCAACAAATTTCTTAGACACCAAATCTACCCCCCCGGGTCATCGCTTATTAGCACTTAAAAAACAAAGTATACGAGGCTCAGCCTTAAGGAAATACTACATTTAAGAGCTTAACCGCGTTCATATTAGCGTTGTCGCCACATTTTCACAAAGCTGCCAATTAGACTCTTCATTAGGAGCTCGCAAGTATCGCTCAAGAAAGCAAAAAAATGGCAATCAAATGACTGGCTGCTACGAGCAAATAAAGATCGTTGCGGCAGGGCGAACACACATGGACTGCTGCTCTGAAAAACCTGTTCACCTCTCACTAGATGTTCACGTGCGATTCCGCGATGGCTTGA
>CAYGSZ010000022.1:0-20241 GCA_964352705.1 uncultured Rhodobacterales bacterium | reverse complement strand
TAGATGAAGCAATCTTCACAAACATCTGAGCTGTTTCTAACGGCATAGTGACCATCGCGTCATGGCCAGTCGGCAGTTCCGCGTAACTCCACGTTGGGTCATCTTTGAATCCCTGCAGGCGCGCCGTCTGCTGTTCAGTCAACGGGGGCCTGTCGCTACAAAAAATAAATGTACGGGGTAGGCCATCCGAACCGCCGTTGGGAAGCGCGATTTTTTGAAGCCAGGTCCCCGTCAATTGGGGCGTTAACCGCCGCTTTAACCAGGCGAGTTCCTCTTCCATATCCGCGGGGACCCCAAACGTTGTGTCTGGCGGCGGCGCTAGGTATCCATCTTGCAGAGGACCGAATATCTCTTTGATGTCTTCCATGGTGCGGCCGTTCCTCACCTGGTCGCCATCCTTAGGTACCCCGGCGTCCAGATAGATGGCATGGGCGATACGGTCCTTCATGGCGTCGCATACACCGGAGATAATCACACCGGCGTAACTGTGACCCACCAGAACCACATTCTGCAGTTCTTCCCATTCAATGACGTTGATGACGTCCCGCACATGAGTATCGAGATTGACGTCCGGATGGCGCAGATGAATGCGCTCACCATGGCCCGTTAGCGTCGGGGTAAACACACGATGGCCCTGGTCTTGTAGGTGGTTGCGTACGTCCCGCCAGCACCAACCGCCGTGCCAAGCGCCATGGACCAATACGAAGGTGTAGGGCGAAGCCTTCTTGTCCTGAGCTTTAGCCGATAGTGAAGCAAGGCCTACTGCTAAAGTCGCCGCTGCAGCACCCAGATGTCTTCGCGTGATCATGCCGTTCTCCCGTTAGGTCTCAAGTTGGTTAAACTATGCAACGAGTGGAAGGCTTCCGTCCAGAGCACGGGGTCTTGTGTTTGTTCAGCGATCTCAGAAAAATACCTCCTCAGGAAAATCGCCATACTTTGTTCCACCGGTGATGATGCCGGATAACCTTTACCGCGAATACCAGCGGATTAGGTATAAAGAAGGGACAACGTTCCCTGTGGCGCTTCAATTTTGACAACTAGCCAATTTGCATTAGCCTTCTAGGCAAGCCTATAGCTTAACTTGATTGGAACGATGCCCCATGCTCATCCGTAATTTCATAATTACTCTCATTGCTCTGCTGTCTGTCACAGCTTTTAAGGGCGAACCGGTTCACGCTGATGAGGTCATGCGCGGGACGTCTAACGACGACTGGCAAGGGTGGGGCGTGTTAAGCAGCGGTAAAGGATACGCGGCGTCTCCCTTGGGCCAAGTTCATTACCGCGATATCGGCCCTAGAGATTACGAACATCCTATTGTGCTGTTGCACCAATCACCGATGTCGATGATTCAGTTCGCCGAAGTGCAAAATGCTCTAGCTGTACTCGGAGCGCGTGCCATTACGATCGACACACCGGGATACGGCAATTCAGATAGGCCTCCCCATCAGCCGACTATTCAAGAGTTTGGCAATAACTTGGTCTATGTCCTGGAGCATCTGAATATCGACAAGGTTCTCGTCGCCGGGCATCACACAGGCGCACAGATTGCCGCGGCCTTTGCCGCCAATAACCCGGACCGTGTTGTCGGTGTTATTCTACACGGCGCGGCGTTGTTTAATGCCGAGGAAAGAGCGCGTTACCAGTCTCGAATGGGTAAGGGCACCCCTCGCACGCCCGTGCTGGACGGCTCTCACCTCACTCGCATGATGAATTTTCCGATGAGTTCGCAAGAGCAGAAAATTCTCGACGCGAAAACCTGGTTATCAATTACATCCTTTATTCAGGGGCCTGACATTGGCCACTGGGCTGCATTTCACTATGATATGGAGCCTGACCTGAAAGCGATCAATGTCCCTGGTATGATCATGACTGACACTGAGGACGACGTGCATTACATTGATGTACGCGTGTCAAAAATGCGGCCTGACTTTAAATACGTGGAATTTTCAGACGGCAATCTGCTTGAAATGATGGCGCAGCCCGTGAAGTGGGCCAAGATCGCCTCTCAGTTTGCAGATGAGATCAAGTAGCAAGGCATTGTCATGTGAGGTTGAGATCGGTGTTCGAAGGTAACCAACGTAAAGACTCCCTGACGCTAGCTCTATGGAAGACCAGAAACGGGGGGCAAGCATGATGATTTCCCGACGCGTAGTTTTGCAAGGCGGAACGGCCGCTATATTAAGCGGCGTGGCGCGCCCGCGTAAACTCCTCGCCGCCACAGATGCCGATGTAATCATTATTGGCGCGGGGTTGGCCGGTCTTAATGCGGCAATTACGCTTCAAGATGAGGGCATCTCGGTATTAATTCTCGAGGGGGGGAATCGTGTAGGCGGTCGCGCGTTCACTGCGGATCATGTTGATGGTAATCCTGAATTGGGAGCCTCACAGGTCGGGCCTTACTATGCTCGAGTACGTGATATGGCGCATCGTCTGGGCGTGCGGTTGTTGCCAGGATCAAATGTCTACGCGCCATACGCATTTTCTATTAATGGTAATTTATTCGATAGGTCGGACTGGCCAGAGCATCCGAGCAATCACTTAGCCGGTGAGGAGCGGGGCATTCTGCCATCTGTTTTGCTCGATCATTATTTCGAGAATCACAATCCGCTCGAAGGTTTTGATGATTGGCTGGAACCGAAGGCCGCTGCCTACGACATTCCGCTCGATCAATGGCTTGCAGATAACGGCGCATCCCCCGAGGCGCTAAAGCTAATCAACGAAGGGCCGATCGACGCCGACATCTGGAATGTGTCCGCTTTGCACTTACTGCACAACGATGCCCGTGGTCGATTGTGGTTCTCCGGCGACGACACACCCAGAGACTTGGATCGGTTTCAGAAACGAAGTAACACCAGCGACCGTATTGAAGGCGGTACGTCTCGTTTGCCGGAGGCGATGGCAAATCACTTGGGTGATTTGGTGCGGTTTAACAAGATCGTAAGCAGAATTGAAAGTTCTGCTAAAGAAGTGGAAGTGCGTTGCCTTGATGGCTCTCGATTCCGGTCCTCATTCGTAATTTCGGCGATTCCATTCACAACCCTTTCCAAAGTTTCGATTGATCCGCCGGTTCCTGGCATACAGGCGGAGGCTATCCGTCTACTTCCCTACCGGGCCAACTCGCAAGTCCATCTGCGATTTAACGGTGGTGCGTACTGGGAAGAGGACGGACGAGAAGCCTCCATTTGGAGCGATGGACCTATATCTCTCGTCCGCCAGAAAATTCTGCCTGAGGGCCGCAGAGACTTCCTGCAGGCTGTGTGCGTTGGAAAAAAGGCCGAGCGCCTGGATCAGATTCCGCCGCTCGACCGAGGTGCGTTTGTAGTCAAAGAAATCGAGCGTTTGCGGCCGTCCCTAAGGGGCCGACTAGAGGTCGTCGCCGTTCACTCCTGGTCCGATGAACCTCTAGCTGGCGGTTTCCGGCACTCGTTTTTCCCTGGCCAGGTGACGCGATTTGCACATGACATGATTAAGCCACACGAACGCATTCATTTTGCGGGAGAACACACGCGTCGACTGGAGATTGGGATGGAATCTGCCATGGAATCCGGCGAACGGGCGGCTGTTGAAATCCTTGACCGCCTGGTCTGAGCAAGCCGATTTCCTCTTAAAAGGTTAATAGGCTGTCCCTTGTGAAAATCTCATCCGCTTGAAATAAGCCTGGATCATCTGTAATCGGATTGAGATGATCCAATTCGCGACGCTTTTCGTTCTGGCAATCTTGACCCTGGGTAAGACACAGAAATGTCTTGCCGCCGAGAATATCGCACTAAGGTATCAAGTCTCAGTCCTGCGGCGCAGACACCCTGGTCGTGTTCGGCTCTCTTGGCCGGACCGCATTTCTTAGCATGGCTTACCCGGCTCTATCCGTCAGTTGTTGACGCTATTGTAATCGTTAAACCAGAAACGGTGTTGAGGTGGCATCGGTACGGTTTCAGAGCGCTTTGGCGCTGGAAGTCCCATAATCCAGGCGGATGGCATCATGAGTATCGGCGGATGAAGTAAAAATAAGGGACAGGTGAAAAGATAGAGACAAGATCTTCTACTTGCCTAAGTGAGAGAGGAAACCGAATATACATCATCACAACCCGGCGAATGATCTCTGGGGGTGTCTTGAAGAATTTGAATGGATTTTTCATCCGAGGACGCTAAGAGGCGTAGACCGGCAGCTCAAGCCGTTTTCCTCTGACAATTTTGGCGGATGAGTTAAAAAGAAGGGACACCCTTAAATATGGTCAATTTCATTCAGCGGTTTTTCGGCACAGACGACTTTATGCCGCACGGCATGTGTTTTCTGTGGCGGCCCGACATGATAGCTGCGCATGTCATTTCCGATGTGGTGATTGCCGTGTCGTATTTCAGCATTCCCGTCTTTCTGTATTACTTTGCTCGAAGGCGAGCGGGTATGGCGAATATTTGGGTGCTTCATTTGTTTGCCGCATTCATTCTTTTGTGCGGTCTGACCCATGTAATGGGGGTTGTCGTTTTGTGGTTTCCTGAATATGGCACACAAGCGATAATCAAAATTCTGACAGCTATCATTTCAGCTATAACAGCTATCCTGGTTTGGTTTCTGCTGCCAACTCTAATGGCAATTCCGAGCCCAGGCGAGTTGAAAAAAGCTAATGAGCGGCTAGATCTGTTTAAACGCGTACTGGAGGCCGCGCAATTAGGCGTCCTTATCAATAAAACTCGCAATTACGGCGGCGAGATTATCTACTGCAATCCATTTTATGCTGATATGACCGGCGTTGCTCAAGAAGAAATCATTGGCAGCAATATCGATGAATTCACAGACAGACTCTTTAAATATGAAACACTAGGAGCTCTTTACGAAGGGTTGAGTAAAGGTACCGGCGCGAAGGCGGTGGCGACGACAACGCCACCCAACGCTGAAGCATTTCAGAACGAAGTATCAATGGCACCGGTTGCGGATGAAGGCGGAGAGCAAACCCATTGGGTGAGTTTCAATGTTGATGTGACAGAACGGATTAAGTCCGAAGACGCAGTCAGGGATAGTGAAGAGCTGTTTCGTGCGGCTTTTGAGTCAACGCCGCAAGGCTTTGCCTTGTTGAAGACTGATGGGGAGTGGATCCGGATCAACCAAGCTCTCTGCGATATGCTTGGTTACACAGAGGATGAATTGCGAACATTGCATTTTAGGGATATCACCCATTTTGAAGACGTGGACAACGACGCTGATGATATTCGCAGCCTCCTAGCTGGTGACTCCGAGAGTTATTCGGTTGAAAAACGTTACTTTAGAAAGGACGGAACCACGTTCCCGGCGCAGGTGAGTGTAAGTTTGGTGCGTGACAGAGATGAAGAACCGCTGAGGTTTGTTGTTCAACTATTCGACCTGACCGAGATTAAACAGGCTCGCATTGCCATCAAGCAGAGCGAGCGACTTTACCACGCCATCGAACGCAACACGGATATTGCCATCTTCGTCGAAGATATGACCAGCATGTATACTTATTTCGAGGAGTTGCGTCAGGAAGGTGTGACTCACTTGCTTGACCATATTGCCCACAACCCAGACGTTGGCATCAGAGTAGGAGATGGCATCAAGCTCCAAGACGTAAACGAAGCCGGGTTGAAGCTTTTAGGGGCTAAAACCGTCGATGAAGTATTTGAGTTTGGATTCTTCAAGCGTCCCGAAACTCAGCGCAGTGTTGGTCCAATGCTGACAGCTATGTATAATCGCGAGCCCACAGCACGCGGTGAAGCAACTTTCAGCACCATAGACGGCCGCGAAATTTCTGTCGTTTATTCTCTTCCGGTTCCGCATAGCAAGGAAGAAGCGTCTTACGTCCCGCTGCTGGTTGTAGAGGTTTCTGATCTGCGCAAATCCCAGGCTGCGCTAGCAGCCAATCAGGCGAAGTCTGAATTTTTGGCCACCATGAGCCACGAGATTCGTTCCCCGTTGAACGCTATTATCGGTAACATAGAACTGATTGGCCTGCAGAATCTGAGCACAGAGACTGAAAGTATGGTGCGCGAAGTCAACATGGCTTCGAAATCGCTCCTAGCTCTTATTGGAAATATCCTGGACTTCTCCAAAATTGAAGCTGGCGCGTTATCGATCCAATCTCGCCTGATCGATCCTTCAGGGCCGTTGAAAGAAGCGGTCGATATTGTTCAAGGGCAGGCGCGCCAGAAAAATCTTTCTTTGACGTGTACCATAGACCCGGCCGTGCCTCTTGTTGGCTCTGGTGATGGCGACCGGTTACGCCAAATTCTGCTAAACCTCGTTGGCAACGCCGTAAAGTTTACCAAGGCCGGAGGTATATGGGCGTCCGTTAGCCTTGTAGAGCAAGAAAACACGACATGCATTGTTCGCTACGACGTTTATGATTCCGGCATTGGTTTCAGTGAGAAGGATAAGGAGAACCTGTTTCAGCCTTTTAAACAAGCAGAGTCCTCTGACTTGGCGATGACGGAAGGCACCGGACTAGGATTGACCATCTCGCGCTCTCTGGTGGAAATGATGGGCGGTGAAATCGGGTGCGAGTCCGTCAAGGGCTGCGGCTCCCACTTCTGGTTTACGTGGCCGTTTTTAGACGTTGCGCCAGCGCCCTCTGTACCTCCAGTTAAATTGAACGGTGTGATTGTAGAAGCGCACGATCGTAAGCGCCTGGGTGATATCGTGCCTTACTTTGAGAACCGTCAAGCCGCAGTCCAGTTTGCTCAGACCGAAGAGCGCGCGACGCCCGGTGAACTAGCCGACCTCTTTATTCAGGTCTGCGACGAAATCGATGCCTGCGATCCCGTACCTTCCTTTCTTCTCAGGAGTACGATTTCGGTAGCAGTGCTGGCCGACAAAAACCTGTTAGCCATTTGCCGGGCACTGAGTCTAGGCTATCAGTTCGTTGTCAATGAGAAAAATCTTGAAACAATTTTTGATGGTAACTTGGGACGCCTTCTCAGCATGGACGGCGATTTAAGTTCTTCAGCGGTTGTCCAGTCTATAGCGCTAGAAGATCGGTTTGATAATCTGCGTGGACGCAATCTTCTTGTCCTAGAAGACAGACCAGCAAACCAGATGGTCATTCGGCGGCAACTGACATCTCTCGGTATATCCTGCACCATGGCAGAAAACGGCCAAGACGGTCTTCAGTTGCTCGAAGCCGACGGTGACTTTGATGCCATTTTATGCGATTGCGCAATGCCCATCATGGATGGCTTCAGGTTCACCGAAACTTTGCGTAAACAGGAGGTCGAACGTAATACTGCAAGATTGCCAATTATAGCACTGACGGCGAATGCCTTTCAGGAAGACATCGAGCGCTGCTATGCGGCAGGCATGGACGATTTCGTCAGCAAACCTGTTACCCTACAAGATCTGGCATCAACCGTCGCCCGATGGGTGAATTCAAATGCGGAGAGTTCCGGAGATGAATTGGGAGAACCGTTCCGGGCAATGGATCGGGCTATTGACCTCTCCATTATTGAAGGCATCTTTGGCGCTGACGATAGGGAGGGTGTTGCCCTATTACTTGCTGAGATCGTAAAGAGTGCTCCGGAAAGCTTTAAGTCTGTCGCAGACGCAGCGTTTCAGGGGGGTGGCGTTGAACTTGCGAACGCCGCTCATGCCGCAAAAGGGGAAGCGCAAAATGCTGGTGCATTGCGGTTAAGCGATCTTTATCAACAACTTGAAAGCGATGCAAAAGCGGGCATTGTTGGAGATATTGACCGCCGCTTAGCAGAACTGGAAGCAGAAATGAATCGGGTGATTAATACAGCCAGTGAACTGAGTTTTGACTGATGTTTTTTCTTACAGCCGAATAGGTGACCTTGCCGACAATGCAGAAAAATGGCATCCAAATTTATTACGTTAGCATGATCAGTCAAGGAGGTGAAAACAGCACTTGTTTATAAACACGGTGGCGAGCTCTTGTATATAAAACAGAACTGACCTTAAACGTTGAGACAGAGAAATTATTAAGTCTCGTCAAGACAGCTTTGATTTCTGTATCACCATGTTTATAGTTGAGACGAGTTTCTCGAAGCTAACAGGTTTTGCTAGAAAGCCATTGATGTTGAGTTCAATAGCACGTTCCACAATAGGGGCGTCGTTGTGGCCGGAAACAAAAATCACTGGAAGGTCTTTGGGAACGGGTGCCGCTTTACCCTCTCTTACTGTTCTTAAAAACTGCAGTCCGTTGATCGGCTTCATGTTGCAGTCTGAAATTACAAGATCGAAGTAATTAGGATTGACACGTAGCACCTCAATAGCATCCTTGCCGTTATTACACCTCTTTATATCACCTGCCTTGCAGCGGCGAAGTGTGCTTTCTAAAAGGTCTAGCATAAAAGCAGCATCGTCAACGATGAGGAACTTTAAAGAGGAATAGTCGGGATCACCAACATTCATGGACACTACTCATTGCTATAGAAAACCAGCCGCAGACCAGTGCTTACTAGGTATCTGAAGACGTTAGATTACGAATTAATCAGTACTTTTAGCAACGTCTCAGCTATTTCTCTGTTTTATCCAAGTCACCAACTCGTCCATGGGTAATGGTTTCTGTATAAAGTAACCCTGAACTAAAGACACCCCGCATTCTTCTATGACAGCCATGTCAATTTGAGTCTCGGCCCCTTCGGCAACAGTTGTTAAATTCAGGCGATGTGCTAGTTCAACCGTGCTTTCCAGGATGATGCGCTGAACGCGATTGTTGGCTGCTCCATCGACAAACGATCTGTCTAATTTCAGTTCCGAAAATGAAACGCGCAGAAGCTGTTGAAGGCTAGAATAGCCAGTGCCGAAATCGTCGATAGATAGGTTGAAGCCTTTGATCGTTAATCGCGAAAGAATATTGAGTGTCGTTCGCACGTCCTCAATTAGCCCACCTTCGGTCAGTTCAAGGATTAAATTATTCTTGGACAAGCCGGCCTCTTTAATGGTCGCTTCAATGCGCTGCGGCATCGCTACATCTTTTAGAGCATTTACAGAAAGATTCACAGACACCGAATCAATGACATTGTTCTTCAGCAATGGAGCACATTCCTGCAACGCACGGTCAAGAACCCAGTTTGTCATGGGCGCCATTACAGGTGTGTCCTCGACCAAAGGAACAAACGCGCCTGCGCCGATCAAACCGTGCTGCGGATGGTTCCATCTCACAAGAGCTTCTAACCCCTTGATTTCTAGACTCGATACCATTGCTTTTGGCTGGTAGTGGAGCACAAGCTGATTTTTTTTTATGGCTGTGTTCAGTTCTTCGAGATTCAGATTGTAGTCTAAGCGTGAATAGGTATGCGGATTTTGCTTACTTAGAAGTGGCAATATTGCCTCAATATCAGAGCGGCGAATTGGTTTTCTGATGCTCCCTAAAAGCCGCAATCCGTAACCATGGGTAAGCTCTTCTGCAGCACTTAACAGCTGTTCGTTGTGGGAACTGACAATTAAAATTCCAGCTTTTGTTTTAATATTACTCAGTAATCTCAAAGTTTCTATGCCATCAACTTTGGGCATTTCTAGGTCGCACAGAATGAGATCAACATCGTAAGTAATAGAGTTGAGTTGTTTGACTGCATAATGGCCATTTTCTGCATCAAGGACTGTTTTGAATCCAAGTTGTTGTAATGTTGTAACCATGACCTCACGGATGAACGGGTCATCATCAATGATAAGTGCAGCTTTGTCTGCATATGCAAAGTCTTCAATTTTATTGGTTCCGTTCATAATCTCATACTATCTATACGGATTTTCACGCGAGTTACGGCGATTTCCAACTGAGGCATAGCCTCATCTACTGCATGCCAATCAAGTTTTGTCACAGCATTTCGAATTTCATCAATTGTCTTGGCAACGCGATTTGCACCGGCTGTTTTTGCGGATCCACTAAGCGTATGGGCGGCGTTTTCAAATGCTTCCGCTTGCGTGTTGGCGCATGCTTCATTTAGTTCAATCAATAGTGCCTGCGCGTTCTTAATGAAACTGTCCAATAAAGATAAAATGACTTGATCATCTGCCCCTACAAGATCTTCCAGGACGCACTTGTCGACATCTTCAACTTCCGAAGAGATGAAATTATCTTTATTCTGATGTGGAGTTTGCTCTGCGCTCGATGTTTGTGTTGTCTTATCGCCGGAAAGCCACTTTCGCAATGTGTTTGACATTGCATCAAGACTTACTGGCTTAGAAAGGCAATCATTCATACCTGCGGCAACACAGCGACCCGCCTCGCCAGACAAGGCGTTAGCCGTAACCGCAACGATGGGGATGTTTGCTTTGTTCGCATCATCAAGTTTGCGAACCGCCGTCGCCAACTCAAAGCCATCCATTTCTGGCATGTGACAGTCGGTAAGAAGCAGGTCGTAATGCTTGTCCTGCATCGCTTTAAGGGCCACTTTTCCGTTGAGAACAACATCCACTGAATATCCAAGACGGGTTAATTGCCGTTCAAAGACCTGTCGGTTGGTTTGATGATCCTCAGCGACCAATATACGCAGGCCTTTGTTTGCTTCGGAAAACGTACTTTCTCTGGGATCCGGCTCTACAACACCAGAGTTTTTCAGAATAATACCGTTAGATGTTTCAGTGTTTTTCATAAGCGTAAATTTGCTACTCAAGAGATCAGGCCTAAGCCTCATTAGGCGTGTTAAATGTAATACCATCGGCATTGTAAGAGGGAAACTCGCTGATTGAAGGGCATTGTCAGCGGAAACCGGCTTGAGTTGCCAGTCGCACATATGGCATTGGCTCTTGTTGTTTTACCGATTGAGCGAGTGCCTCTCAGGATCACGTTTTACTGTCCGAACCACGTCCATGGCAAAGGACAGGGTAAGCAAGCCTACTGCAATTAAGAGAACAGCAACCTCAATCGATTTGCCTAGCAACGGCGGTAAGCAGACCAGTAATGCAGAAGTCTGAAACACCGCCACAGCCTGTCGCCACTTGCGCGGTTCCAAGGGCTGTCTGAGTCTGGAGATTAGTAGTCCTGCTACCACGTATATATATCGCAATAGTCCTGCCCATAGAACCCACCATCCCGTCCGTCCAGCCTCAATGACGAGGAGGCAAAGAATTAAAATAAAGAAGCCATCGAGTTCCATGTCGAAGCGGGCGCCGAAGGGACCAGCGGTGCCGGTGCTGCGAGCGACCCATCCGTCCACACCATCAAGGACCAGAGCAAGGATTCCGATAGACACAATCAAGAGGCTAGAGTCAGTGACGGCCTGGGGAAAACCAATAAAGCCTGCGAAAACACTAACTAGGACAGCACGCCCCAAAGTAATATAGTTGGCCATACCAAATGGCTGACCTGAGTTGTGTTTAGGATATTGAGTCCAAACCCAAAGGGCGATGAGGGCATAAACGAGGCTTCCAGTGCGTAGATGGCCTATCAGGGTGGGGCTGAAACGCCACAGAAGAACTTCCAGTATGACCAATAGGACAAGGCCATAGGCGAGCGCAGCGGCTGGTCCAGCCATGTTGTTAATTTGTAGCGCCGGTTTTCGGTTACTTTCGATCATTGCCGCTTTCTATTTGAGCTTGAAAATCATACTCTATACTTAGACTCATGAGTGCCCTAGCCCATCATAGCGGCGCTGTTTGGACAAGCCCAAATGAATGAAACCCAAGCCCGGTCGTTTTGGATCGTGGAGCCCGGACGGGGTGAAATTAGATCTACACCCTGTAGCGAACTGAAAGTCGACGAGGTCCGGGTCCGCACGCTCTACACTGCTTTGAGCTTGGGGACGGAACGCCTTATTTTCCAGGGTAGAGTTCCAAAGTCCCAATATGAAGCCATGAGGGCCCCATACCAGGAAGGGAGTTTTCCTGGCCCGTTGAAGTATGGCTATTGCAATGTCGGCGTAGTGGAAGATGGACCTAGCGACATAAAGGGCCGGACTGTTTTCTGTCTTTATCCCCATCAGGACACCTTCGTAGTTCCTGCCGACGCAGTATTGCCCCTGCCCAATACACTCTCTCCGAAGCGTGCTGTGCTCGCCGCCAACATGGAAACTGCCATTAACGGATTATGGGACGCGGGCTCCCTGTTAGGCTGCCGGATTGCGGTTCTAGGAGCTGGGGTAGTCGGGTGCATGATGGCTGTTCTTGCGTCCCGCATCCCTGGAACGAATGTGCATTTGCTAGACATTGACCCCAGCAAAGCCAACGTAGCAAACAAACTGGGTGTTGCCTTTGCTGCACCCGATCAACATAGAGGGAACGCCGATATTGTATTGGAGGCCACGGGGGCAACTGGAGGACTGGAAACAGCGTTGGACCTCGCGGGATATGAAGCCAATGTGGTGGTTATGAGTTGGTACGGCAACGCAAAAGTTCCTTTATCCCTTGGTGGGAATTTCCACTCGCGCCGATTGAAAATTACATCTTCTCAAGTGAGTGCCGTAGCCCCGTCTCATCGCGCGCGGTGGTCCAGTCGCGACCGATTAAAACTCGCCCTAGACATATTGCAGGACGAAATTTTTGACAACCTCTTAACAGGAAGTAGCCGATTCGAAGACTTGCCAGAAACGCTTGCCGCACTTTCAAGTGACCCGAACGGTGCTCTATGCCATGTTGTTGGTTATAATGATCCATGAGTAATTTTTTATAATCACGGAAAACGCTATGTATACGGTTAGAGTACGCGACCATTTCATGATCGCCCATAGCTTTAAGGGCGAAGTTTACGGACCGGCCCAAAGACTGCACGGCGCCACCTATGTGGTCGATGTGGAATTTCTAAGGGCGGAATTGGACGAAGACGGCCTTGTCGTAGACATTGGAAGGGCTAGTCACGCACTCAACGAAGTGCTTTCCCGATTGAACTACCGCAACCTGGACGAAGACCCCGACTTTGAGGGAAAAAACACCAGTTCGGAATTCATGGCACGGGTTGTGTTTGACCGAATGGTGGAGAAAATTTCCGCCGGGAGCCTCGGCACTGGAGCGACGTCCCTGGTCTCCATGAAAGTAACTCTCAATGAGTCCCATGTGGCATCAGCGTCTTATCAGGCCGAACTTTAGTGAACGCACGGCGCTAACGGATGCCACCAATTTACTTTGTCGTTCCCGGTGACCTCAATAGCCGAACAGGCGGTTATATCTACGACAAACGAATCATTGAGGGGTTGCGCAACTTCGGCCAAGTCGTTGAAGTAGTGACACTTGGTGGAAGCTTTCCGTTTCTCTCTACAATGGAAAAAAAGAATGCCGAGCTGGTTTTCGAGAAACTTCCTAACGAGGCCGTTTGTGTGGCCGACGGGTTGGCGTTCGGGTCCCTGCCGGAAATGGCTGAACGTCATGGTGACCGGCTCGTTTTCATAGCCCTAGTTCATCATCCGCTATCGATGGAAACAGGCTTGTCAGAAACAGATAAACAGCGTTTTCTTGATGGCGAAAGACGAGCACTAAGGATGGCTCAGGGTGTCATCACGACGAGCGCTCACACCGCCGATAATATGCAGCACTATGGTGTAGCTAAGGAAAGACTAAGCGTTTGCATGCCGGGCGTTGATGTGGCATCTCAAGCCATAGGATCGCAAGACGAAAGCGTAAATCTTCTTTGTGTAGCGACGCTCACTCCCCGCAAGGGTCACGATATTTTAATCAATTCGTTGGCGATGCTCAGAAACATTCCATGGCAATTAACATGTGTCGGCAGCATGGACCGCAACCCCCTTACAACAAAAATCATTCGTGAACTGATCCATGAATTGGATCTTGAGAATCGCGTGTTTCTGACCGGCGAATGCGATGAGGCTGATTTGTCTGACCACTACCACCGGTCAGATCTGTTCGTTCTCGCCAGCCACTATGAGGGCTATGGCATGGCTTTGACCGAAGCTTTAGTTCGAGGCATTCCGGTTATCACCACATCGGCGGGCGCAATTCAGGATACGGTCCCGCAAAAAGCGGGTATACTTGTCCCTCCTAATGATCAAGCCGCTTTCACTTTTGCGCTCTCATCTTATTTCGAAAACAGCGCTATGCGGCGATCCCTAGTGGCGGGCGCACAGGCGTCACGAAAGTCTTTTCCTACATGGGACGAAGCGGCTGCCACTTTCTTTAGTGCCTTACGAAAGTTTGCGGAGTTATGACCGGTTTTTCTGCCGATTGGCTTGCCTTGCGAGAAACTGCTGATGGGCGTGCCCGAGATGTAGAGTTAAATCGGCAAGCTATGTCGCTTCTCAATAAAAGTGGTCGTGATTTAATAATCGTTGACCTGGGCACTGGGCATGGAAGCAACTTCCGCTATCTGGCGCCAATTCTGGGCGGTAAACAATTCTGGCAATTGGTTGATGCGGATGAAGGGCTCCTGCGATCAGCGATAATGGTGATCGGTGAGTGGGCGCAGAAACAAGGCTGGTCCGTAAACCAAAATGACCAACATATCGCGATTGACACTCCTAAGGGCCGGTGGACCGTTACAACGGAATTGGCGGACCTTGATCAAAACTTGGGCCATCTTAGGCTCGACGACGCTGACCTAGTAACAGCCTCGGCTTTTTTAGACTTGGTTTCAGAGTCTTGGATAGACCGGTTTTCTTCCCGTGTTGCCCGTTCACATCCACTTTGTCTTTTTACCTTGTCCTATAATGGAGATTTGGTTTTCGATCCCGTGGATACTGACGATAGCTGGGTGGCTGATCTATTGAACCAACATCAAGGTACCGATAAGGGGTTCGGAGCGGCTTTAGGGCCTGGGGCCGTCAACTACTTAAAAAAAGCTATGGTGAAGCGCGGTTATGAAGTTGTTACTGGTAATAGTCCCTGGCATTTGGATGTCCAAAGTCACGCTGAAGCAGCGGAGTTGCAACGAGTGTTGCTGAGCGATTGGGTGATAGCCCTAACACAATGGCAGCCACAGCACGGCTCGCGTCTCGAGTCTTGGTTAAATCGTCGCATGACTTCTTTAGAGAACGAGTCTTCCAGGCTCCGCATCGGTCATGAAGATTTATTATGCTGGGTGGACGATAAAACTGGTTCGCCTCATTGACTCATATCGAAATCGAACATGACATCCTGTCCGAAGAAAGACGTTCGGCAGGGCGGCCTTAATGCATCTGATAAATCGGAAATTTCTTCAAGGGTAATGCCAGGAATACCGTCCCCGATCAATATTGGGGCGACTGTGACTTGTAGACGAGTAAGAACGCCAGCCTGAAGAAAACGCGAAACAGTTACGCCACCGCCTTCGATGAATAAGCTTGTGAGGCCCATCGCAAAAAGACCGTCGACAATGAGTTTTGGTGAAATCTCGCCTTCATCGGAGTCCAAACCCAGAATTGTTAACTTGGAAGACGATGCGAATTTATTGTCGGCAAACCGTTTATCGCGAACCAAAACCGTTGGCGTGTGAGCCTCTTCGAAAATTCTATAATTGATTGGAATACGTTGTGTCGGATCAATTATAACTCTCACCGGATCAGGACCCGACACCATGCGGGTCGTAAGCCGAGGATCATCTAGCTCCACTGTCCGCGCACCGACGACCACCGCGTCAGACAATGCTCGCAATCGATGAAGGTGCAGTATGTTTTCAGGGCCGGTGACGTATTGGGATGAACCATTCGAGGCAGCGATGCAACCGTCAACACTCTGGCCCAAATGAGCCGTTATGAATGGCTTGTCCTTCGATGCGGTTGCCAGTGCAAGATAGTGAACAAGCATGTCCCTTTCAGCAGACGGTAGACCTTCAGCGGGCACCCAATCACCAACGTTATTTCGCTTCACAAGTACAGCGCTACCCTTCTGACAGTCAAAATCCAAGCCGGACTCAGCGTGCCAACCGATAGACGTCGCCGACCTGGGTATCTCATTGCAAGTAGCGCTCTGTTTCAGATTGCCGAGGAAGTCCCAAATGGTCTCCAGACTAAACGTGCTGCGAAGTATCGGCACAGATTTCCATTTCACTACTAAGGATTTGAACTCAAAGACGCGAGAGAGAATGTCGCCGCCTCTTCGATCATGTTGGCGAGGACACGAGACGCCCGCTCCACGACCATTCGGCCGAGATCTGCTTTAGCTTGAGTTGCGTCGCCGCAAACGCCCGCGATATTGAGGTCTTCGCTAGACCAAGCGAATGTCGCATCGGAGACCATGTTTAGATGTGGATGACCGTCGACTGTGTTTTCTAGAGAAGACTTAAAGTTTTTCGCCTTATCCATTCGCACAAGTTCTGGACACAAGTGGAGCATGATTGATGTTTCAACGGCACCGCCATGGAGACCGAACTGCAGTTCCCTTGCAACGAACAAATCTGCAAAAATATCAAACAGCATATAGTTCGCCTTGACCACCAACATTTCATGTTTGACGCGGAGGTGTTTGGCGACGCTCTCAACCATATGGATTTGTCCGCCATGGCTGTTGAAGATCACAAGTTTTTGTATACCTGCACGAGCTATGGACTCCCCAATCTGTAACCAAACATCGAACACAGTTTGTGGTTCAAGACTGATAGTACCAGGGTAGGCGGTATGTTCAATGCTGTCGCCGAAGGGCATGGTCGGTATCGTCAGAGCGGTGATCTTGTCAGATATCTGCGTCAGAGCTGCAGAAACGATTCCCTCGCCGATGATTGTATCTGTGGTGAGGGGCAAATGGGGGCCATGCTGCTCCGTAGCGCCAACCGTTAAAACGGCAACCACTGACTCCTTATCCAACTCCTTTAGGTCCTCCGTAGTGAGGTCATGGAATGATTTTTTGAAACGAACAGTCATATGACAACTATCCAGGTTGTTAGGAAAAGGACTTGTCGCTACATGAGGTCGTTAGTGTGCCTCCGAAACGGCAACATGGGCAGCACTTAGTTCTGGCCAATGAGGGCCAAGAATTCACGCCGCGTTGCTGCATCCTCACGAAAGCCGCCAATCATTGTGCTTGTCACAAGGCTAGCTCCCGCCTGCTTGATGCCACGTGTTGTCATGCAATGATGAACACATTCCAGGACCACGCCCACCCCTTTAGGCTTAAGAATATCGTTCAACTTGTCCGCGATCTGGGCCGTTAATCTCTCTTGTATCTGCAATCGGCGTGCAAAAGCTTCCACCACATGCGCCAATTTAGAAATCCCGACCACGCGTTCATTCGGCAAATAGGCGATGTGAGCCTTGCCAATTATGGGAACAATATGATGCTCACAATGTGAAGAAAAGGAGATGTCCCGGAGGACTATCATCTCATTATATCCGTTTGTTTCTTCGAAGGTTGTCTTTAATATTTCGTCCGGATTAGAATTATATCCGCTGAAGTATTCCTCATAGGCTTTGACCATACGGGCCGGAGTATCCAACAAACCTTCTCGCGAAGGATCGTCACCCGCCCAGCGAATAAGAGTGCGGACAGCCTCTTCCGCACCGTCCCGCGTGGGTCTGTCGCAACCGGAAGCGAAGGTTTCTGCCTGTGATTTGGTTTTGTGATCGAGTGACATTCAGAGACATTGCAGTTTGGAGCACATTTGTTCAAGCACGAAATACCTTAAAGGGTCGGATGAACTATGTTTTGGCCTCATGAGGCGTAAACTATTGGTCAAAACCAACGTGATTCAGGACAATAACAGAAAAGGTTTTTTGCCCAAGGCGCGTACCTATTCCTACGTGGGCTATGCAGCCAATTCACTCCCTCCGCACAGAGCGGCGGCGTAGCTCAAAAATAACAAAATCCACTTTGAGCAACAAACTACCTCTGACAACACCGTTTTCTGCAAACGCCTATTGGCTATTGCGCAGTTCTCCAACTTAACCACAAAATGTAAAATGACAGAGTTTAAGCGTTGGGGGCGGTTCACCGTCGCAGTGGCAGTGCTGCAAATCAGCCTGGTGTTACCAGATTGGCCGGGGAATCTCGTACCGCTTTGGTTTATTCGCCTGCCCGCCGAGTTGCCCGCTATCGTTTTGGCCGTTCTATTGACGCACGGACTTTGGCAGCGGCGATTATGCGCACTGATTGCTAGCGGCTTAACGGTTCTGATCATCCTAAAGCTTGCGAATCTTTTTGCCTTCACCGGCTTTGCCCGTCCGTTCAATATTTTAGTCGATCCCGGACTCCTTGGAATCGCCCTTCACACCCTGAGTCAAGGACGTGAAATAGTTGTCGGGGTGAGCTTGACCATAACCGTAATAGCCACAATCGCGATTGTATTCGCCGCCGAGCGATGGGCGCTAATGGTTCTAGCTTCGACCTGGCCATCCGGGTTCCGCAGGCAGGGGCTCGTCTTTGTGGGAGTGCTGACGATAAGTGCCGTCGGACTTAGGGACATAAAGATTGGCTCGGCATGGTGGCCGGTGACTAGCGTGGGGTCGATAAAATTTGCGGCCGAGCGGGCGCGATCGATTAGTGAAGGGCTTCGCAATGACGCGCAATTTCGCCATATCATGGCGACAGATCAAACTCGCGCCATTCGATCGGATAGATTACTTGCTGGCTTGAAGGGTAATGATTTTCTCTTGGTTTTCGTCGAATCATACGGACGAACGGCTCTGGACGATCCAACTCACGCAGAGACGCTGCGGGAAACGCTGCTACAATTTGAAGAGGAGCTTGCCAACAATGGCTTCGGTGTTCGAAGTGCGTGGCTCACTTCCCCAACATTCGGCGGTCAAAGCTGGCTTGCACATAGCACCTTGCTGTCTGGGTTGTGGCTCGATAATCAGCGTCGCTACAACAGCTTGTTCATGCGCGATCACGCGACTCTTATCTCCGATTTCCGCCGTAGCGGTTGGCGCACTTTAGCGGTAATGCCCCAGATTACGCTATCCTGGCCAGAAGCTGCCTTCTTCGGTTACGACAAAGTCTATACTGCTGAAAACATGGATTATGCTGGACCGCCTTTCAACTACGTGACGATGCCCGATCAATACACACTCTCCCTATTGGACGAATACGAGTTGAGTTCTCCTAATCGACCCACAGTAATGGCTGAAATCGGGCTGGTCTCCAGCCACCACCCATGGACGCCAATTCCTCGTTTGGTGCCTTGGGATGCCGTAGGTAGGGGCGAGATTTTTAACAGCGCGCGGGAGCCGTTCGTCGGGATCGATTGGCTCGACCGGGTTCAGTTGAAACATGAATACACCCAGTCCATTGATTACGCATTGCAGACATTGAAATCATATATTGCCACCCGCGGTCGAAACAATTTCGTCATGCTCATTGTCGGCGATCACCAGCCATCAGCCCTTGTAACTGGACCATCAGCGCCGCATGACGTGCCGGCTCATTTCATTAGCGGAGACCCTGCGCTGCTCGACGCCATCGATGACTGGAAGTGGACTTTGGGTATGTTGCCAGACGAGTCAAGCCCGGTCTGGCGGATGGACAGCATGCGCGTAAAAATCTTGAGCGCGTTCACGCCTTCAGGAGATGCGCCAGTGTCAACAAGTGCTACTCAGTCAGGAGAGTGAAACACATGACAACGCCTGGCAGCGTGTTTAAGCGCCGCATTGATGCAATGGGAATCCGTGACCGTCCAACCGCGTACAGATCGCCTTGGCAGAATGGCTATGTTGAACGCGTCATCGGTTCAATCCGGAGAGAGTGTCTTGATCGCACGCTTGTCTTTGGCGAGGCACATCTTCGCCGGACGCTTAGCAATTATGTCCGATACTACAATCGTGCTCGGACGCATCTGTCATTAGCTAAAGATTCACCGATTCCGAGACCTGTTGAGCATAAAGGCCATATTACCAAGCGACAGCACTTAGGCGGATTGCATCATGAGTATCGGCGAATGAGGTAAAAAAGAGGGACACCTACAGCTATCTCGCCGACGTCCTTGAACGCATGGCCTAATGCTACCCCGCCAGCCAAATCAACGATCTCCTGCCCTGGAACTGGAAAGATGCAAAACCCGTCAAGACTTGATACAGTGCAAGAAACGTATGGTTAAGGGAAC
Organism: uncultured Rhodobacterales bacterium; assembly: GCA_964352705.1. Taxonomy (GTDB): domain Bacteria; phylum Pseudomonadota; class Alphaproteobacteria; order Rhodospirillales; family Rhodospirillaceae; genus WLXB01. Next base: position 385 of record CAYGSZ010000022.1, on the reverse strand, counting down.
GCAAATTGCGGCGAATGAAGTTCTGGAAAACGTCACCGTTCAGAGCAAAACGTGTTAAGTTGACGTGCCGTATAAGTCAAAATTCATGGAATAATTATGCACGCTGATATTGCCGCCAAACGCTCAGATTTGATCGCTCTTTGTCGGCAGTTCGGCGTTGCACGTTTCGAAGTGTTTGGCTCAGCTGCGCGCGGAAACGACTTCGATACCGAACACAGCGATGCGGATTTTCTCGTCACCTTTGAGCCGGAGACTCGCAATGACCTCGCTGTCTTCATCGACTTCAAGGACGCGTTGGAAGCGCTGCTGGGTCGTCCTGTAGATCTTGTCGAACGCGAAGCCGTCGAGTCTAGCCGAAATCATATCCGCCGGAACGCCATTCTCG
>CAYGSZ010000021.1:0-20421 GCA_964352705.1 uncultured Rhodobacterales bacterium | reverse complement strand
CCGGTCGAGCAATTGCTAAACCCCTTCAATGGCAAGATGATGGAAGTTGAAGACCAACTCTTTATTGAAAATTTTTTGCTCTATCCCAAAGGCGGGGCGCTGCTGGTTGAAGAACCGCAGTTCGTCAACGATGATCCGGATGTTCCTAAAATGCGGCAGTTCAAAAAATGGGGCGACGAGTTGATGCTGTTCCAAGGTGGCGTTTACGACGAACCGGGTATTCACCAGCCGCGCTTTACCGAGAATATGTGGGCCTCACCCTATGATGATGTCATGAATCCGGACGCCAAACTTGTCGACACACGCTACACCTTTACCGGGTTGAATAAAGCGTATGAAAAACCCTGGGCCGGCTACACCACCAGTGACACAGATATCATTTGTGATCTCGCCTACGGCAAGAAACTGCATAGCGTGGAAGCGCTGCCTGACTTCCACAAGCGCGTTATGGCGGAAAAATATCCAGACCGCCTGTAGTCGGGTTCTAGGGCAACTATGCACGGGTTTGGCATTGTCAGCGGGTCTGTCTCAAACGGGGCTATTGGTTTGGGGCTAGTTTCTTTAGAGCTGGACGCCAATCATAAGCGACCTGATTAGATTTATCGTTCATGGCCGCTGCAATGATTTCTAGCCAAATACTATGCTGCCAACGCTTCACGCTTAATTCATGTAAAGGGAGTTGCGGCTTAGGTTATTCGGGTAACGCTTGTTTATCGCTATTGGTCTCCATTAGTTACCCTAAACAAAGTTGAGCCCGGACAGACAATTTCTATGGCTGATACGGCCTTTCAAGAAATGAGGAGGCAGTGATCCGTGTCACCATTATCCGTGTGAGGAAAGAGAGCGGTGATACATAATCCTGCATGAAACTTTGCACTACCCAAAATGTATTAATCTGAAAATGCTAAGTGGCATACTCCTCCTTAGCTTCAAGGTTATTTCCTGTGACAATACCCATTCAAGAAAATGGTGCTGGGTCAACCCGTCACGTATGATGAATATTCCAAATACCTCAGAAAAAACTGCCTCTTAGGCCAATCCCAATGCGCCAGGGTTTATTAGGGATTTGGGATCGACGAGGTGTTTGAGCTCGCGTAGGGCATGAACAAGGGCAGGATCCCGACCGCGCAGGTAGGGATACACTTTTCCGATCTGAAGATGGATACCGCCATGCTCGTACATTAAGTCGATGATTTGGCTTCTTAGGGACTGCGCCACCTCCCTGGCATCCAAGTTAGGTTCGTTCTTCTCAGCTTTTTCGATAATGGCAGGATTAGTATGCCTGCGGTGAAAGGATTCCGGTACAGCGTACCATTGCAGCACCGGCTCGTAGAGAAAACCATTGGTGCTCATGGAGGAAAAGACAGCTACGGATGAAATGCCATGTTTCTGCATAAGGTCGCTATTCCGACGATACAACTCTTCAAGGTCTGTATGAAAACCGCAAACCTCAGAGAACGGAAGAATGGTGTGAAACGGCAATTGACGTTGGCCTTTCGGCGATAGCATTTGGTGATCTGGAAATGGCTCCGCTCGTCTGGCGAGGGGTATGCTATTCGAAATCTCAGATCCACGACGCCCAATTATTTTTCGCACATGTGCGACTTCTCCGTTCATAATTTCCCTGTTGGGGGCCTCGAGACCAAAGTTAACTATGTGTGTAAAATCTTTGAGAAAGCGTTTCCCCGCGGCGCCGATTTTGATCATCCTTACCAGGCCACTGAAAGGATTGGACCCTGTTTTTCCGACTTGCCAAAGGGTCGCTATATCGTTCTTGAGTCGCCGTTGTGCCATAGCAGATTTAATAAGAGAATTTGGTGTTCCGAAATTCTCTGTTGCGATTCCCTCTCTGGCCACTGAGGCCATACATTCGCTTGCATCTTTAAACGTCCTGCAACCGAATGACATTCCATAAACCACAGAGGGTCGTCGTTGAAGACGAAGGGTTACCGTAGCCTTCACGCCCATTGCACCAGAATCGCCACAAAAGAGACCTGTCAAATCAGGACCGTAGTGTCGGAAAAATGCGTTGTGCTGTGGTTGGCCTGCCGATCCGGTTGTCAGAATGGTGCCGTCCGCAAGGACCACTTCAAGGCCAACCACACTTTCCGCAGTAATCCCGTACTTACCTGATCCGTAGCTAGTTGCCCCGTGCGACACGCCGCCGCCTAACGTTGCATTGCGGCCAGATTGCGGTCCCCAGAATGGTGTTCTTAGGTATCTCTTGGCCAATGCTCGATCAAGCTCTGCCCACGTGCATCCGCATTCCGCCGTAACGAACATGTCCTGTTCGTTTATTTCCAAAATGCGGTTCATGTGGCTGGTATCGACGGTAATTGCCGGCCACCGTGTTGGCAGATACGCGTCGGTGTAGGAATATCCGCCACCGCGTGGAAATACTGCAATATCTGCAGCGGTCGCCTCGGCAACAGCTCGGGCTAAATCCTCCTTGGATTTTGGCCTGATAACCGCTGTTACCGGCTCGGCTTGATTGAAGTAGTCCTGCGAAAAATAAGTTAGCTCTTCACTTTCCGTGATGAAATTTTCATCCCCTACCGCCTTCTTAATCCTATCAAGTGCCGCATCAAGATCGATGTTGGGTATCATTGTATTTTCACTCATTTTAGTTCTCTTTGAGATACATGTACTTATGCTGCGCGTTCACTAAATGGTAGTTTTTGGCGCGAGTCAGGATAGAACGAACGCCGCAACTGCTTTAGCCCATTGCTCCGACCGTTCGTCGACAACGTCTATACTGCCGCCTTCGATCTCGGCATATTCAAAGTCCGGCCGCAGTTTTACCGTACGCTTCGCCAGCTCATAAATGCTGTCGCCGGTGTTAGTTAATACTAGCGTTCTATGTTTGATCTTGGGTAACACGGCGGCTTGGCCGTAAGTGAAAGCTGCGTGATGGCCATACCAAAATGGCGCCATGCCGGACAGTTGTTCTACAATGTAGCGTGTCGCCAGTGACAAGTCGGTGTCTTTGGTGGCGTATTTCATACGGTTGCGAAAGAGCGTTACAAAATGTTGTCCATCCGGTTGAGGTCGGTAGGTCTTCTCTTTGGTCTCAACGGCATTTAAGCCTCTCTTCCGTTCCTCGTCCGTCTGCGGCAGGGGGCCGTTAAGAATCAAAGTAGTGACACGATCTGGGAATTGTACCGCTACTTCAGTAGCCACTAAGGCTCCTGTATGATGGCCTAAGACGCAGGCCGCCGTGATGCCAAGATGGTCAAGTACCGGAGGAACGACCTTAGCAAAATCCTCCACGGTGGGAACAAAATCGGTGGGATCGGAAAGGCCAAATCCCGGAGCATCGATGCCAATCGCTCGTACACCTTTTTCGGCTAGAAATCCGTAGACGCTGTCGAATTGTCGCGAAGACATGGGCGCTTGGTGGCAGAGAACAAGGGGAACGCCGTTGCCCGTATCCCTGTAGTGAACTTGACCGAAAGGACCGTCAGCATAGCCTCGTTTACAAATGTACAACCGAGTTTATTCCCGTTTTTTTGTTACGTACACTATAAGGAAACAGTCACCTGAAGTGTATTGGCTGGCTGCCACAAAGGTGACGTTCGCTAAGGTAACGACGAGTTACCACCTTATCTAACCTATTCGCAGATCCTGCATATGAACAAGTTCGTTATCCAAATAGGCTTATACGAAATGCGAATACGCCTGGCGTGATAACCGAAACAGAGCTTCTCTTTTGACTATAAGCAGCAGGTGAATGGCTTGGGTGTGAATGCAACCGAATGTGTCGTCAGTTTCTCTGTTTGGAGATGTTCTGCGAGTAGTGTTTCAGGTCAATACCTTGGTCAACAACCGGGGCTTGATGAAGCCATGCACGCTTGAACAAAAAGTTTCATTTCCTTTTTTTAATGTGTCTGGACAATCTCGGCAGACCTTCAGTCTACGAACCAAGTTGCTTAAATGTTCAGCTAACACCCTATACCCATCAAGTATAATCAGTAAGCATCGCCGACAACGAATCGCCCTCAGGATGTCCAAACAAACTGGATTATGCTCCTCAAAACAAGGCTTTACATATGCTCATTGTGAGATTCCGAACAATACATGCCCCGTTTTCAAATACGCCGATAAATGGATTGAGCAATCACATTCAAGTTACCAATGTAGCGTGCAAGAATTCGAATTTCACTTCTCCAGAGATTTGATAACTAATATCAAATCAGTCGGTAAGTAATAGTTCAGATCAATGGTGCCGCGTGCTTGGAGCGTGTTCTGATGGGGCGGGACAGCAAGTCAAGGCTCTTGATTGTCCATGAAAGGATGTATTTAAGCTCAGTTAGTATTCAACAGATATACCAACTGGGGGAGGCATGACGCGTCAGATTTCCAGGACAAAGTAATTGAATGGCACACTATTCGGGTTGTGACTTCGATGGTCCAGGGATCTTGTTGACGTCAAAAGAAACAGATCACTTTGGAGAAATGAGTATGGTTTTCCATCATGTCGGTGTGCATGTGTCTAACTTTGAAAAAAGTAGACAGCTATATGACGCGCTATTGGATACGCTGAGCATTGAGAGTTACGATCTGCCAGGGCATATAGCAAAGGCCTGGGGTACAGCAGCGTGCAGCTTTAGGATCGTGCAGCCCCCCACGGGCGACATATCCGTTAGTTCCAGTCATATTTGCCTAACTGCGCCGGACGAAAAGGCAGTCAAACAATTTTACGAAACCGGTACTGCACTTGGGGCTGAAGGGGCTCAGGCTCCAAACGAATATGAAGACTTTGGGTTTCGTCATCTCACAGCGATGATCAAGGATTACGATGGTAATGCGATTGAAGCAGTTTATGTAAATAAAGGGTGACCTAGAAATAAGATGTTTTACCGAGAGCAATTACCAAACATGCGTTTCCCCGAATTGATGCTCGCTTTTCAGGTGACGGTATGGTGCGTCGGGCTTTCGATATTACTGTTACCCGGCATTGCAAATTCCACCTCACTCCACCTGACAGCTTCGTCCCCGTGGTATTCCTTTGCCGACCCGCTGGCTCAAGATTCCGGCGTCCCCTTGTTGCCGGCCATCTTTGATGCGCTGACAGTCATTGAAGCCAATGGAGAAGTAACTCCAGCGCTTGCAGAGTCTTGGAGTCATGATTCCGAAACGGTTTGGACTTTTAGATTACGATCAGGCGTAGTTTTTAGTGACGGCACGCTCTTGGACGCGGACGCGGTTGTGGAATGCTTATCAATGCTAATCGGGCCAGCAGGAGCAGCATATGCGCCGGCTCGCTATGTCCGCGGCATTAGCGATGTAAGGGCGCTCTCTAATGAAGTAATCGAAATCACAACGCATCAAAAGGAGGCTCGCCTCGCCCGCAATCTATCTAATGTGCATATATTTAGCGTTGCAGCGTTCGAACATTACGGCCGTACCGAATTCTCCAAGTTTCCCGTTGGGACAGGCCCTTATGAACCCGAGAGTTGGGCAAGCGACGGTAAAGGTGTCGTGTTGACATACGTTCCGACGTCATGGCGGAAATCCCGGGGCGTGGATCGGGTTGAAATCATTGTGGTTCCTGATTCTACCGCTCGCCTTCAAAATATGCTTTCTGGTGGAACTGATATTTCCAGCAACCTGGATCCAGATTCCATCCCAACCATTGAAATGGCGGGATATAAGGTCAGCGTAAAACCGGCGCCTATTATTCTATCATTAGCACTGCGTACGAATGGGGACGCCGCCTCACCACTGCACGACAGAAGAGTGCGATTATCCCTTAATATGGCAATAGATCGGGAAAGTATCTCACAACATCTACTACGCGGCACTATGGAGCCCGCGACCCAATTCGCGACACCAGAAGCCCTGGGTTTTGATCCAACGATTGAGGCTTATCCGTTTGACCGTGATCGTGCAAAACGGCTACTCGCTGAGGCTGGCTATGAAAATGGGTTTGCGTTGAAGGGCATGATTATGGCAGGTGCCTTTCCAGGCGACACATTGATTTTTCAACAAGTGGTTCAAGACTTGGCCTTGATAGGCGTAAAGGTAGAATTGAGCAATCTTCCTGTCATGGAATATATGCGTCGGCGCCTCGCTAACACATGGGATGGCGTCGGTATAATTTCGTCGCTCTTATCACACTATAGGCAAGGTGATATCAGCATGGCGGCGGAACTATTTACCTGTGTGGATCCTAGGTCCACTTTTTGTGATCCGGCAATGGAAATTGACGATTTGCTATCTGCTTCGGATCAGGAAATGGACCCCTTGGCAAGGGAACGACTCTTGAAATCCCTCAATGCGCGTCTACACTATCTCGCACCCGCTATACTGATATCGCGATACGCTGCAGTGGATGCATTGTCTAAGCGAGTTGTCACTTTACCTGACTTCCCGGCTGGCAAAATGAGGTTTGAAGAGATCGAAGTAGTTGAAGATTGAGCATGTTTCGAAAATACTAACTTGAGAACTGACGCGGCAGAGGAGACTGAAGTGACGATATCTAATCAATTTCCAGATCGAGGAAAGGTCGGGCCCACGCCTGCACTGACCAGATTGGCCGATGAATCTTTTCTTGATTACATTAAAGATACCCGCGCTTTATTGATGAAGGGCAGTAGTGATATTCGTCTAAAAGCAAACGCTGCCATTAAGGCTGCGGGAATAAAGTTCGAACCGACTCACGAGTCCGTTGAGTCTATTCGTGAGGTTATTCGACGCGAAGCGCCTGATGCCGGGGTTGTGCAACGGGTGCATCGGTCGACCCAGCAGGCGCTGTGGAAACGTGTCTCTGATTCCTATGACTTAAGGAAATCAGACATATTGCGCATGTATGACGAGTACGATTCAAGAGGACCCGGGTCGGTTAGCTGGGACCCTCACTATGTGTATCCAGAATATTCAAAGGTGGAGACACATCTCCAAACAGGTGGATTCGTCGGCGATGAACTGAGCGGCTTGGCCTATGACTACGGCACGATTATTTTTCATGGCAAGGCGGAAGAAGGCGACCTCTTACACAAAGCGATAGCCAAACGGGTAGAAGGACCGCTTGATGGTAACGTCAAGAAAGTCATGGATATCGGATGCGCACACGGCAAACTGACGTGTGAGTTAAAAGCTAAGTATCCCGAAGCAGAAGTGTGGGGGAGCGACATCAGTTCCGGCATGGTTCGGCATGCCCATTATCGGGCAGTCGAAAAGGACGTCGACGTACACTTCCTTCAGAAGGCTGCTGAAGATCTTGATGAATTAGAACCCGGCCAATTCGACTTGGTGACGTTTCACATTCTCTTCCACGAAGTTCCTCTACCCGTCGTCAACCGGACAATCGAGAATGTATTCCGCCTATTAAGGCCGGGCGGAACGTTTTGGTTCTCTGATTTTCCGACGTTGGGCAACGACCCTAATGGGTTGCATTATGATGGCATGTTGGGAGCCTTCGATTCCGCAGATAATAGTGAACCTTTTGCGCCAGAGTTCACGCGGTGCAATGTTGAACAACGCCTCAAGCATGCAGGTTTTAACTTGCGCTATGAAACGCCAGAGGACCTCAAGGTGCACGGTCGCGTGTGCGATAAACCGGAATAGGTATTTCAATGACAGACCGCGCCAAACTGGAGGAAGAGACCGAGTACGTTCAGGGTTTACCTGGGTTTAAACGGTCTAACCCACATTATTTCTCTGACCCCATGGTCGACCGATTGCTGGATGTCGTTCTCATGATGGGTGGACAAATGTGGACGCTGAGGCACCGGCAGGCGATTACGGAGCACTTGTTGGCAACGAATGAAACGGTCACGCCGGATTTAATCGAAACGTTCAAACCAGATGAAGATATGAAAAAGGAACTGGAACGTGAGCGACAGGAATTTATTCGTGGTATTTTCTCTGGTCTTCACGATGCTGAACTTCCAGATTCTATAAAGCCAGGTTTTAAGTGGCTTACGGACCCTGGTGGGAAAGATAAATGACGGCTGTTTCTAAGGCTGCCTCCATCAGTCAGTCAAATTTCAAGAAGTTTTACATTGGTGGAGCATGGATTGATCCATCCTCGTACAAGGTGATTGATGTCATATCCCCCAATACCGAAGAGGTTGTGTTCCAAGTCGCGGAAGGGGCTGAGGTAGATGTAGATAAAGCAGTCTCGGCGGCCCGAGACGCGTTCGATTCAGGTCCCTGGCCTCGCCTCTCGGCAGAGAGACGCGCAGAAAACATGCGCAGCCTAGTCGCATGTCTCCGTGAGCGAGCATCGGATTTAGCGACAGCCTGGATCGAACAAATGGGGGCCCTTTCTTCCCAAGCTGGGCCCGTTACCAGCAGAGCGATTGGTACGTTAGAGCGGTATGCAGATATGGCGGCCGAGTTTGAGTTTGTTGGTAGGCGTCCCACTGCCACTGGCGTTGGTGCGGGCTACTTGGTCTATGAGCCCGTGGGTGTTGTGGCAGCGATTACGCCCTGGAATGTGCCGCTAATCGCGATGATTAACAAAGTTGCACCCGCGCTCGCGGCAGGTTGCACTGTGATCATGAAGCCTGCGCCTGAGACGCCGATAGAGGCTTATATCATTGCGGAGTGCGCAGAGGCAGCGGGATTACCGTCTGGTGTTCTCAACTTGATCACGGCCGACCGGGATGTCTCGGACTACCTCGTGCGAAAGCCGGAAGTCGATAAGGTTAGCTTTACTGGCAGCGTTGCAGCTGGTGAGCGCATAGCGTCTGTCTGTGGGGAGAGGGTTGGCCGGGTAACATTAGAATTGGGTGGGAAGTCTGCCGCAATTATTTTGGATGACTATGATCTTGATTCCGCAGCCGCAAGCCTGGCCCCTGCCGTGTGTGGCTTATCCGGTCAAAATTGCGCGGCTCTGACACGCGTTATCGTGTCTCGCGTCAGACATGACGATTTAGTCGACCTTTTGGTGGAAAAGTTACAGAGTATAAAAGTCGGCCAGTCGTATGACTCTGACACGAACATGGGTCCACTGGCCATGAAACGTCAATTGGAACGAGTCGAAAGTTATATACAAAAAGGCAAGAACGAAGGGGCGCCCCTCGTGTTTGGCGGCAATCGCCCTTCTCATTTGAAAAAGGGCTACTTTATTGAGCCCACCCTGTTTGCCAATGTCGATAACTCAATGGATATTGCTCAGCACGAGATTTTTGGTCCGGTCATGTGCGTAATTGCCTGCGACGATGTGGATGATGCCATTCGCATTGCCAATGAATCCACTTTTGGACTTTCAGGTGCGGTCTATACAAACGATGTCGACGCAGCCTATCGGGTAGCTCGTCGCATGCGTACGGGAACAGTCGGGCACAATGGTCCCAAGACTGACTTCACCATTGGGTTCGGTGGTTTCAAAAAGTCTGGTTTGGGCCGTGAAGGCGGTGAGGCAGGATTACTATCCTATCTAGAAGCCAAAACACTTGTCCTTAACGGAGAACCGTCGAATTTATGAATGCAGTGTTTATTTGCTAACTGTGAGGACTGCATCCTGTATGGAAATGTCATCTACTTAATGCGTCTAAAAGTAAACTCTTTGATGCCAGATTCAATCAAGGCAAAAAGTTTGTCTCCTTCCCTTGGGTTTATGGGCTTTCCAGCGGGGATTCTATTGGAAGCGCTTTCAGCACATAAACGGAATGATCGTATAGTCGAGTGCAAGCCGAGGAGTAGGTCTATAGATAAATAAAGACTCATAAATACTTACAAACTTAAACTTCCGTGAGGCGGCACAACCAACCTACAGATTATCCATACATACAAAGATCTTATCATTCATTCACGGAAAGGAATTGGACGTTAGATCTGAATTGGTTGTAAGGCATATCTTCGTTCTAATTTACTTGAGCCGCTGGGGCCTGAGGGGTAACACCTCGAAGTAACCCCTTGATCTATCGCTGTGGAGGGTTTTTCGTTGGTTTATTTTAACGCCCCGCAATCAAGACCTGAGACTTTGGCGGGTGGGCTAACACGTCGATTGTTTTTGGGCGCTACTGGCGGGATTAGCCTTTTAGGACGCAAAGCCTACGCGTTTGAATCGGCCGATGTGATAATCATAGGTGCGGGTCTTGCAGGCCTTACTGCTGCCCTTAACCTAGAGATGGAGGGGGTTAGCACTATTGTTCTGGAGGCAGAGAACCAAGTTGGTGGCCGCGTCCGAACTTACGATCTTCCTGTTGGGCCAATCAACGCTGGCGGTGAAGTTATTGGACCTTATTATGCAAGGATCCGCGACCTCGCGTTCCGACTAGACGTACCCCTATTTCCAGCACGAGATCGCCCACCGATGGGTTGTTATGTTAATGGTGCCCTTGTTGCGTCTGGCGATTGGTCGACCTCAGTAACGAACAAGACGCAAGGCGTGGAACGGGACGTCCAACCGGGTTCGTTAGAATTTTATTATTTATCAAACAATAATCCCTTACCTGACGTGGAAAGCTGGACTGATTTTGCTAATGCGAGGTTAGATATTCCATTGGCTCAATATTTAAAAGAAAATGGCGCCTCCGAGGAGGCGCTTCGTTTGATAAACGTGACGATTAACGTCTTTGATATGTCTACCAGTTCCGCATTAGCGTATCTGCGCGATATCAAACGCATGATGTGGGGCATTGAAGATACGTCGAACATCAATAGGTCCACCTACGGCTCTAGTGCCCAAGACGGATTTACATCGCACAAAGTGCAGGGTGGAACCCAAAGGCTTACAGAAGCAATGGCCGCGGCGCTCAAAGGTCAACTTAACCTCGGTAAAATGGTGCGTTCCATTGATATGGCCAAGGATTCCGTCGATTTGCAAACTGCGGATGGTAGCCGCTACCGAGGTAAGTTTGTTGTGTCTGCTATTCCTTTTACAGCTTTGCGGAACATGACAATCTCGCCAGGCTTCGAAGGGAGTCAATTCGATGCAATTCAAGATTCCACACACAGCAATTCTTTACGCGTGTTTCTCGAAGTGACTGAGCCGTTTTGGGATAATGACATCGGTGAGCCCGGATTATATACAGATACGTTGATTGAGCGTGTTTTCGCGTTAACGAATGAAACCGGGGAAATAATCGCGTTAGAAAGCTGGATCAATGGCAAGGCGGCGTATCAGTTAGACTCGCTTCCCACTGACGCGGTGGGAAAACTCATTGTCGACACACTCGCAAGAATACGGCCAGCATCGAAAGGGAAGGTCAAGGTCATGAAAGCCCACTCGTGGGCCAAGGATTCCGCGTCTGGGTGTTGTCGTCATGCTTACGAAGCTGGCGAAGTTGGCCGGTGGGCCAAAGTTGTATCTGAACCGTGGCATCGGTTGCATCTGGCAGGTGAGCAAACGAGAAGTATTGAGGTTGGGATGGAAGCCGCCGCTAAGTCAGGCGAAAGGGCCGCGTTCGAAATACTGGAACGACTAGGTTAAGAAAACAAGATGGTGTTCCCGCGTACAAAAATTCTAATCGGGATGACGTGCCTCTGATGTTTGCCGATCCCAGTTAATTGATGAAATTAAAAGCAACTGGAAGCTAGTCGGAAAGAGCGAACCAGTTGATACATTCCTTCCAAATCTAATTCTATTCTTCTAAGGGGCGTCAGAAGTTTATCCGCGCGCGTCCATTCAAATAACGATTGCGACTGATAAATCGTCAATAAAGCGAGGTATTCAGGAATGACAAAAACGAGCGTCAACCTAAAGGAGGTAAGAACGGTTCGTCGCGCGTTTGAAGTTTTGGAGGCCGTGAACGCTGGCCAACCCTTGACCGTCAGTGAAATAGCACACCGTACTCAACTGCCGCGACCAACTGCCGCAAGAATGGTCTGTTCGCTCGAGCGTAGGGAATACGTAGCCAGGGTGCCTGGCACATTAAAATACGAGTTACACGCTGGTATATTCAATTTATTCTCTAACTACGGTTTGTCATCAGAAATTACCCGTGTGTCACGGAAGATTCTCGATGACACTTCCAAAAAATTTATCTGGCCTTTGATATTGACGCGCCCTAAAGGTTGTCAGATGGAAGTTCTGTATAGTACTGACTTCAATAATCCATTCGCTCTTGAGAAGACGCCGTCAGGGATGACATTGCCAATTTTCGACACGGCGATGGGGCCGGTTTTTGTTGGGCACATGGAGTCCCGAGCTAAAGCTCAATTTATCTCGGCAATTGAAGCGCATGAGAAATGGGGTCGACAGAAGCTCAGCCAATTCAAGGCAAGCGTTCTATCAGCATCTTTGAACGGCTATGCTTTTAAACAAATGGTCGGCGAGCGCGAAAAAGTGTTGGCTGTGCCCGTAATATTTGATCGGTATCCAGTCGCCGCAGTTGGGATCAGGTTTATCTCTTCAGCTGTAGCAGAAAGAAAAGCGTTGATTGATTACTTGCAAGTCCTTCGTTCTACAGCGTGCGAATTGGCATCAGAATTAAAATGGGTCCTTGGCACTAAGTGCGAGTCCTAAAGTTGCGCTAAGTAGTATGAAGTGCGGTGATTTGGAAACGAGCTTGAAACTCAGCAAGAGGTCAGGCACCGCACGTACGTTACGCAATAGTGTTCCTGGGATATCGTCAGTCAGACGGCTGGCGCGCACATTTGATTTCTTTATACATCCTATAGAAGTTTGAATTTCACTTCTCCGGCATTCTCAGAACTAATGTCCACATAGCATGTTTGCTCAACACTCGGGTGCTTTTTGCCAAGTGTTGAGCGCGACGTGAGGATCATCTGCGGTTTGGCAGGCAGAAAATTGATGCGCTTGAAATGGGCAATGAGATGAGTGGACGGATGCAGGGCCTCTCAATCAGTCGAGGTCGTTGGGCGATGCGCGTGCACTGAAGGGCTGTTTTCTGATAGGTTATGGTAACGTTACGATCAGCAGACCCGAAGGGTATTGCTGCAACTCCAAATAACTGAAAGCTGCTCAGAAACTAAAACTAAATATGGAGCTTAAGAATGGTTTTTCATCATGTCGGTGTAGACGTATCAGACTTTGAGAAGAGTCAAAAATTATACGATGCTTTGACGCAGGCTTTGAGTATTGAGTGTTATGATCTGCCGGGCCACATCGCAAAAGCGTATGGGTCGAAAACGTGTAGTTTTAGGATCGTCCAAGACGACTCGAGGGAATTGTCAGCAAGTTCCAGTCACATTTGTTTGACCGCGGACAGCGATAAGGCAGTTGAATTATTCTACAAGTCTGGGACAGACTTGGGTGCCGTAGGTTTGTCGCCTCCGTCTGCGTATCAAGAATTCGGATGGCGCCATAATACAGCGATGATTAAAGACTACGATGGCAACTGTATCGAAGCTGTTTATGTGGATAAGGGGTGACGGTGGCTTAGAAAGCATGTCGTCGCCATTAATTAAGAACGACATTTATTATACAACATTTAACGACCTTTCGTTTGAAAGTGTTGTGCGCTGTCCAACCATCTTGTTGACTTCCTTATGTCGTCGGCCGGTAAGATTCGAGCAGATGGTATTGATTGAAGACTGATTTTGTGAATTAGGATTGCCCTCAACTATGAGCAATCGAGACATAGAGATTGAGATGAGAGGTATGAAATTGATTTCTATGCTCCGTACGGCTGCCCTGCTCATATTTATATCGATTTTATCAATACCTCACGGCGCAGAGGCGACCTCAGTTCATCTAACGGCCTCTGCACCATGGCGCGCTTTTGCTGATCCACTGGCGGATGCGACCGGCTCACCCCTGCTGCCAGCGGTTTTCGATTCGCTTATACTTATTGAGAGTGACGGGACGTTAAGCCCGGCCCTGGCAGAGTCATGGGGTAACGATGCGGGAACGGTGTGGACATTTAAGTTGCGCCCTAACATTTTGTTCAGCGATGGCACACCCCTTGACGCGCAGGCTGTCGTGGATTGCCTCTCTATGCTCATTGGCCCGTCCGGGCAAGCGTATGCTCCTTTCCTTTTTACGAGCGAAATTAGAGGTGTTAGGGCCCTTTCTGATTATGAGATTGAGATTACCACGCGCCAAAAGGATGCACGCTTAGCTCGCAAGCTTTCAAACGTGAGCATTTTCAGTGTGCCAGCTTTTAAACGTCTCGGTCGGACTGAGTTCTCAAAGTTTCCTGTCGGTACCGGCCCGTTCACACCCCAAAGTTGGTCCAACAGCGGTGCCCACGTTGTTTTGCAGCGTGTGCCAACCTCCTGGCGGGTGTCCAATCAGGTGGATCAAGTTGAAATCGCTGTGATCCCGGACTCGACGGCAAGACTTCAGAGTATTTTGTCCAATGGCACAGATATTGCGGTCAATATCGACCCTGACCAAATTCCCACTATCGAAGACGCAGGATTTAAAGTCAGTGTCAGGCCAGGACCGATTTTGCTGGCGATTGCTTTGCGTACGTCCGAAGGGGCTACGTTGCCGCTTAAAGACAGGAAGGTCCGTATGGCACTCAATATGGCCATTGATCGTGAGAGCATATCGCAGCACCTTCTTAGCAATACCATGGAGCCAGCAACGCAACTTGGGACGCCAGAGGCGCTCGGCTACGATCCGACAATCGAGCCTTATACCTATGACCCTGACCAGGCTATGAAGCTTTTGGCAGAGGCTGGCTATCCAAATGGATTTGAATTGGCTGGCACCGTTATGACGGGGCAATTTCCCGGTGATACGCTGATCTTTCAGAAAGTAGTCCAGGACCTCGGATCGATCGGTGTAAAGGCTGTCTTAGGCACGTTACCTGTGATCGAATTTATTCGCCGGCGAACTTCAAATAATTGGGACGGAATCGATGCTATATCGACGCTTTTGTCACACTACAGAAATGGTGACATAAGCGCGGCTGCAGAATTGTTATCCTGTTACGAACCTAGGTCGACATTTTGTGATCCGACAATGGATAAAATGCTCATTCGGTCACATAAGGAAATGAACGTGGCTGCTCGAGAGGAGCTTTTGCAGGTCGTCAACGCGCGTTTGCAGTATCTCGCGCCTACCATATTGGTCACGCGGTTCTCTGCGGTCGATGCAGTGTCCAAACGCATTTCAAAATTTCCCCTGTTTCCTCCCGGCAAAATGAAATTTGAGCATATGGAAGTTGTTGAAGATTAATGTGGTCAAATCATCGTCGGTAAGCACCCGTAACATAGACCACCCGCTACCATAGACTCTGGCTCGTGCACCCGCTTTGATCCCATATCAGTGTATCTAATGGTTGGCCTGTTTTATCAAATCGGCACCCTTCGCAGCTATCATCATGGTCGGGGCATTGGTGTTTCCACTCGTAATGACCGGCATTATTGACGCGTCTATGACCCGTAGATTCCCCACGCCATGTACCCGAAGGTCACTTCCGACAACTGACAAGTCGTCGCTCCCCATTTTGCAGGTTCCCGCAATATGAAAGACTGGGCCGACATGTGTACGTAAGACGTCCTCCCACTCTTTATCCGTCTGCACATCTGGGCCGGGGAATATTTCGTTTTCTGCTATTCCAGAAAAAGTCTCCGTCTCAAATATTTTCCTTACAGCCCTGCAGGCTGCTATGAGCCGCTCAATATCTTCTTTGTAATCTAGGAGGCGAGGGTTAATGAGAGGAGGTTGAAGTGGGTCGTTAGAGCGGAGACAGAGAGTGCCGCGGCTCCGAGGACGGCTAACATTTGGAACAGCCATCATTGCGGGGCTATCTAAGACCGAAATAGCGCTGCCACTGATGTCGTAGCCCATGGGCATAAAATGAATTTGAACATCAGGCGCTCGCTCTGCCTCAGACGTCTTTATAAAAGCAAGAGCCTGCGACGTGGGAGTTGCAGCCTGTCCATCAAGCGTTAGCAAATACCTCAAACCATGCTTAAGGATGCCCCAAGCATTGTAGTCCATATTGGCCGTTCGGATGCCTTTTCGAACGCCATGCATGATCCATACACCGCAATGTTCCTGGAGATTTTCCCCCACACCGGGTAGATCAATTATTGTCTCAATCCCAACGTCGCTGAGGTGATTACGAGGTCCTATCCCGGACAGCATAAGCAACTGAGGTGATGCGATAGCGCCAGCGCAAAGAATCACTTCGCAATTCGCATGGAGAGTGCGTTTTTTTCCTTGCCGTCTATAGGTTACGCTTTTAGCTGTTCCATCGACGACATTGATTCTATCGGCAGTGGCATTTTTGATGAGTTCAACATTGGGACGCTTCAAAGCATCATGAAGGAAAGCTTTTGAAGCGCTCTGGCGGAATCCGGAGTGAATGGTGGTTTGAGCAAGAGCGGCCCCTTCCTGATCAGGTCCATTATAATCCATCGCCCTTGGAATTCCTGATTCCACTGCAGCTTCGACAAACAGGGAGCTCAGTTTGTGTGGAGCGGGCACATCTGAAATTCGTTGTCTGCCATGTCTCCCGCGGAATTCTGCGTCTCCCCCGCTATAAGACTCAATCTTTTTGAAGTAAGGCAGAACGTCCTTGTAAGCCCATCCTGCATTCCCCAGGGAGGCCCAGTCATCGAAATCAGCGGCATTGCCGCGTACGAAGAAAAGCCCATTGATCGATGTGCTGCCTCCGACCACTTTTCCGCGCGGCCAGACGTCCACCTTACTATTGCGGGTTGGGTCGGGTTCTGTCCGATACCGCCAATCATACTTTGGATTTCCAAGAGCGTAAACTTTGCCAGCTGGTATATTGAGTATAGGTGACCAATCTCCACCGCCAGCTTCCAATACAACTATACGGCAGTTTTGATCTTGAGAAAGGGCTTCCGCCAATACACAACCCGCAGCGCCCGCGCCAACGATTATGTAGTCGCAGGAATGCTTGTCATTCATGAAACTTCCGATCTCGAAAGTAAATAAATCTCGCCATATCTAAACTGTCAAAGTTATTTAATTCTTGCTTCGAAGGCATAGTTAACTCCTTGATCAACGATCCCACAAAGCTCATTAGACCCAGCCATTTTTTGATGTCCATTTCAAAACACTTATCAAGTCGATTGTTTACTGAATGTCATTTCAGCCTGAAAATAATTCATTTAGATCTCAGTTTGCGCCCATTTATTGGAATGGACCGTCAGAGGTGGGTTTTTCTCTTGAAGGCCCCTCGTGAAAGATAAAATATCTATGGTTATTTCAGGACAAAGAATTGATAAGGATGCATAATACGTCGCACACATCAACAATTTGGATGTGGGCAACCGGGCTGGGAAGACAACTTAAAGACTTTCATCATGCTAACTGTGCGACTGGATACGGAATCGAACTGCAACTATCATACGCCTTGCAAATTACCGTATGAGTCTTCGTTTGAGGCATACAAGAGTTTAATGAAACCTACAGAACCTAAAGGCAGTATTTGATGGATAAAATTTCGGTTAGTCTGAGAATCTTTTTCGCTACTGCCGTGTGTTATTCTGTTGCTTTATTAGCTGGGGATATTTCATCTGTGTCTGCTGAACAAGGATACCTTTCACTCAGTGAGCTAAGGGCAAAGTACAGTAATGCGGGAGACAAATACGCCGATATTGATGGCGTTACGGTGCATTATCGGGATGAGGGCGAGGGACCTGCAGTTATACTCATCCATGGGTCTTCAAGTAGCCTGCGGTCATTTGATGCGGTCGCTGAAAAACTCAAGTCAGATTATCGCGTCATTCGATACGATGTTCCACCAACCGGCTTGTCAGGGCCGGTTTCTGATGATGCTTTAAGGAACATGCAGCCCACATATATTCCCGCCAAACTCATGGAAAATCTTGGAATATCAAAAGTAAACGTGGCTGGTGTTTCCTATGGTGGGACTATAGCGCTCTTTCTTGCTGCCGATTATCCGGATTTAGTCGAGCGCGTAATAGTCTCTTGTGCGCCTTCTGATCCCATTGACCTCTCTGTCGTTGATTTCGGGCCCAGTCTGACAATGGCGCTGGAAGAGTATGGCGCTTACGGCGACTCTTCTGCGGTTAAACCCCTTGAATACTGGCGCACTTACTTTAATTTCTATGCTGGCCAACCCAGCCGTATCAATGAAGAGACCATCAATCTAACCTTCGACTTTGCTCGTCGCGCACCGGAGCAAAATGCTACAGGTTTTATCTCTCAGGTTGCAGATCAAGAGGAAGCGATCAAGAAGTGGGGTGCGGTGAGAGCGCCAACGCTTCTATTGTGGGGGGGGAGTGATGCATTGCTGCCACCAAGCTCAGCAGCAAACCTGGCGAGCTATCTTGTTCAATCACAGGTCTCAACCATAATTTTACCGGACGTTGGTCACTATCCGCCAATTGAAGTGCCGGAACAATTTGCTGATTTTGTTGATACATATATCAAAAGCATAAGCGCGGTCGGTTTGGGAGGCACTCCACCTCCACACTTGCGATAGGTTCGGTGTCTTTCCCCCATAAAACTGGGCCAGGCGTTGCTTAGCTTTTGGTCTGGATATTGGAGGCGTGGAGATGGCGCGGAAGCGCAACTCTGACGAGGGTATATTGAATCTGCTGCGGCAGGTTGAATAACAAGTGCGCTGGAGCCTAGTTCTAAAGTTAATAGATAGCATTTCAGTTTTGAATAAACGTATTGATCTTTTGAATTTGCCATACCTGAGTAATTGGTTGTTAGCTTCTTTTATGAAGAAAAAGAATCGATAACAAATGTGGCCAACTGTTACGTAACTAGTCATATCAAACAGGGCTATATCATACGGGGTGACGATTTTATGTTGAATTTTCGATTTTTGGCGGCGGCATTGTCCGTCGTGACCATGACTGGCACTGCTGGAGCGGCAGAGGTCAATGTCAACGCTGGCGCAGTCTTTCAAGATTGTGCGAACTGCCCGAAGATGGTTGTGATTCCGCCGGGTAGTTTTGTTATGGGGTTCGATGGCGGTATTAACCTGGACAAGCCTGGGCTGGAGCGGCGTTACGAAGGGCCGGTGCGCACCGTTACCATTGACTACGCCTATGCTCTTGGTCGAACTGAGGTCACCCAAGCACAGTATCGGGAATTCATCGATGCAACGGGCCATGATTACGGCACAAAATGTGCCATTCGGGATGGCGACGATTGGACGCACACCGAAGGCAAAGATTGGCGCGATCCGGGATATGGCCGCCCACCTGCCGACAATGAACCGGTTGCCTGTGTAACTTGGATAGATGTTAAAGCATATACAGTGTGGCTGTCGGAGAAGACGGGGCAGGCCTACCGCTTACCAACTGAAGCTGAGTGGGAATACGCCGCGCGTGCTGGCACTGTCGGTGAATATACCTGGGGTGATGATCCTGATGGCGGTTGTGATGTTGCCAACTACTATGACCAATCTGGTATTGATCCCATGGTCCCTTACGATCCAGTCGGCTGTGATGATGGCCATGCCATTGTAGCCCCCGTGGGGTCATTACAACCCAATGCATTCGGTCTCTATGATGTCACGGGCAATGTCTGGGAATGGGTCGAGGACTGTTACTTTATGCCAGCCCCGCTTCAACCGACGGACGGTAGTGCGGTGCAAGCCCCTGGAGCTTGTGAGAATCGCGCTGTTAAAGGCGGAAGTTGGTCGTCTCCAGTGTATTGGGAACGCCCGACATTCCGGGGCCGTGATCCGGAAGATCGCATCAGTCACCTCTTTGGGTTTAGGTTGGCCAGAGATTTGGCGAAATAGCTAAGCACCTGGTTCGAACTTGCGTTCTTCGTTCCTCGCGCTGTTTATGTCGCGCGTTGCCACACTAGCGGCCCCGCCGGGCCTTGGGGCCCGCCAGGGTAATCCGCTTCAACTGGCCTCGCCAATACACTAGGACCTGATCCCCTAGATCATTGGGAACCCGTGACCTGCTTCCCAAGAATTGGACCATTATGAGCTGGAATTTTCCACTTATTATCCCTGTATTGGGAGAAGGAGAATTCCATGAAGAAGTCGAAGTTTACGGATGCTCAGATCGCGTTTGTGCTGCAGCAGGCTGAGGACGGCACGCCGGTTGCTGAGGTCTGCCGTAAGGCTGGGGTCGCTGAAGCAACATTCTATAATTGGCGTAAGAAGTATGGTGGGCTGATGCCGTCGGAGATGAAGCGGCTCAAGCAACTCGAAGAAGAGAACGGCAAACTGAAGCGCATTGTTGCGGACCTGAGCCTGGACAAGGCCATGCTGCAGGATGTTGTCCG
This sequence comes from uncultured Rhodobacterales bacterium, assembly GCA_964352705.1. Taxonomy (GTDB): domain Bacteria; phylum Pseudomonadota; class Alphaproteobacteria; order Rhodospirillales; family Rhodospirillaceae; genus WLXB01. The sequence goes on along the minus strand of CAYGSZ010000021.1, from coordinate 350 downwards.
CCGAAAGCTCTGAGGCCTGCTCGTCGCCGGGTGCTTGTTGAAGAGTTGATTGCTGTCTGGGAGGTCAGCGAACGACGCGCCTGCCGCGTTCTCAAGGCAGCCCGATCAACACAACAATATAAGCCGCGTCGCGACGATCAGGCCAACCTCAAGCAACGGATCAGGGAGATTGCCCAAACCCGGGTTCGCTATGGGTATCGACGCATTCACGTGCTTCTGAAGCGCGAGGGCTTGGCCGTGAATCCGAAACGGGTCTACCGACTGTACAAGGAAATGGGCTTACAACTGCGTAACAAGACACCAAAACGGCGCGTGAAAGCAAAACTCCGGGAGGATCGTTTTGAAGCCAC